>NZ_BAABWR010000025.1:0-68936 GCF_040370605.1 Aliiglaciecola sp. NS0011-25 | reverse complement strand
CTTTGAATATGGGGCTAATGCGAGTGCTTTGGCCGAAGGCCAGCGAGTATTTGTCCCAGTGAGTTTACGAACGACATTATTCATTTGTTAGATTTCATTTACGCTGAGTTGCTTTGTACATAGCACCAAACCAAACTGATAAAAACAGCAAACCCGCAATATATGATACTCCCCAACGATCTTCGCGCCAAATCCACATATATAGAAAGCCACAGTGAATAACGACTAATATGAAGCACTTTGCATAATAGTGTTTAATAAATTCAGAACAAAATGAAAATATTGAAACTTGGTAAAACAACCAAATGAAGGCCAAAACACCTAACTCTGCTAAATCAAAGTCGTCAGAAATTATTGAAAAAAACTCATAGTAAAGGAGAAACATAACAAAAAAGCTATTAATCACTAATGGGATCGCAAACCGCTTCTCTTTCTCAAGTAATTTTCGATGATTTTCGTTTTTCTGTTTAAGTAACTCTAAGGCATCCATGAAATCTAACGCCCGAAACAACGGAAAGTGCGAGCGCTTTGGCGCAGCCAGCGAGTGCTTTTCCGGTGCTTTTGTTTGTTAGAAGTAAAGTCTTTAAACATTACTTTGAGTCGTTGATAGGTCACGTTTGAAAACCAAAACAATCAAATAGATTAATGCTATTGGCGGAATGATTGCTGTAAAAAAGCCAATCAAAGAGACTAAAAACGGTGTTTCTGTTTTACGCCTACCTAAGTAGTAACAAATTACAGCCATAAATAAGGCTAAGACTACTATTAATTCACCGAACAATGTCGCGTTGATATTCATTATCTTAATTTCTCCTTTTACTTCTAACTTTTAAATAAGGGGCGCAGGCATGTGGGCTAAAATCCGAACGAAGTGAGCAGCCCACATGTTTGCGTCCCAGCCCGCGCAGCGGGCGAACTTGATTTTTTTGTTAGGTTAATAATTGCCAAACCTTATAAGAAGATAAGACCAGACCTAGCAAAATAAATAATAAACCCATAAAAGAATTAGTTCGCGGATATCCGGTTTCTTGAAGGCCGTTATGAATCCCTGGTACCGGTGGGTGAATTTTAGTTTGCAAAGGGTGATTAATCCATTCACCCATTCCGATAAGGAGGGCTGCTATCGAGAACACCTGAACAGTCGCATTTTCCACTCCTTTTAACTCTATGGTTAACGACAATACTAAAGTTACAGCACTAATAACCATTACTGCTTTATACCAATAATCGATTTTAAGGTTTTGAAGTGGATTACTCATTAAACATCCTTATTAACCTAACGTCCAAATTTGCTGCACAAACTTGCTGGCTATACTAGGCGAGGCACGAGCCGCAGCCAGTGAGTTTGGGTCAGCAATATTTGTTTGTTATGTTTGTTTGAACTATTCAAACTTACGTGTCCTTTTTTACGAAGAAACTCAAAACATAAATATATAAAGAATTCAGAACTAAATAAATGCATCCCAATGCGCACAGGCCTAGCGGTACCGCAATTATCACCATTTCATATTCGTAACAGTAATAAGCCATTATAGTAAAAATAGCACCAACAAAAATCTCTGTAGCTAAACCTTCGAAGTTAGGCTTGTAATTGAAATTAATGCGTTTCCGAAAATTTCTATATTTATACGACAATACTACCTCTTACATCACATAGAACATAACGCCCGCAGCATGCGCGGCTTTGGAATGGAGGCGAAGCCGCAATGAAAAAGCCGTCGCTGTGCCTGCGATTGTTAGGCATTTTGAGATGCATGGAACTCCACCACTTTTAGCCAGCAACGTTTTATCTCTTTAATGATGGAAGCGTCCCCGTGTATAGAAGTTGGGCGAACTGGAGCAGGTAGGTTTTGAAGAAGCCAAGAATCAGGCCAGCCTTCCCAAACACCAGCGACACACCTTAAATTGCTCTCCAATACCGGGTAAACCTCGTACCAAAGAACATCCTCTGCTTCGGACAATGAAATTCCGCTCTCCGAAATAACCCGAGCAATATAGTTGAACGTTACATCATCTATTTCGGTATCAAGAAATAGGTCAGATAGTGCTCGCCATATTTTAAGCCGTTGTTCGCTACTCAATGATCGCCACCCTACGGCTGATGCCTAACAATATTATTAGTACGGAAACATCCTTTATCTGTACGTGGAATATTTCCTGTATTTAACGTAACTCTTTTTTAACATAATTTGTAACTGCCTGTACAGGTTAAAAATATGTCCTGTGGGGTAGGTTAATGGTATGGGAAGTACAGTTTATTTCCTAATTCTTGCTGTTATACGGAAGTGTTGGCTATTCTGGTATTTTATACAGTGTTTTTACAAGGAATGTAAAACGGATGAAATCGCCTTTTCTGTCGATGGTAAAAGATGAAATGTATAAGCGTCATTATGCTAAGCGCACCATTGAGACGTATTTAACTTGGATCAGCAGTTTTATTATTTTTCATAAAAAGCGACATCCTGCACAGTTACACAATCTAGAAGTTGAGTTGTTTTTATCTCATCTTGTATTGGAATTGGATGTCGCCGTGTCTACGCAAAAAATTGCGTTAAATGCGCTTTCATTTTTGTATGCCGAGATTATAGATAACCCGTTATCCTTAAAACTAAATTACGCACGTAGTACCCGACAACAAAAACTACCGGTTGTATTAACTCAGTCAGAAGTACGTGATTTATTAAATTGTATAAGCGCTAATTACAAACTACCTGCATCGCTTTTATACGGTAGTGGTTTACGGTTGATGGAATGTATTCGATTGCGGGTTAAAGATATCGATTTTGATTTTAAATCGATACGCATATGGCATGGTAAAGGCGGCAAGCACCGTGTTGTCACTTTGGCCGATAGTCTGCTATCGGATTTACACAAACAGGTGGTACTAGTTGACCGTTATTTGCTTGCCGATAGCGTCAATCCGGCTTTTTCTGGAGTTTGGTTGCCCAATAGATTGCGCATAAAATATAAATCAGCCAGTAGGAAGTTAGGATGGCAATATCTATTTCCCTCTAGTCGTCTATCTACCGATCCGGAAACTAAAAAGTTACGGCGTCATCATATAGATGAGTCTGGTTTGCAAAAGGCCATTAGAGTTGCAACTAAGCTTGCTGACATTCAAAAAAACGTTACCCCTCATACCCTTCGACATTCATTTGCAACGCATTTGCTGCAATCTGGGGCCGATATTCGCACGGTTCAAGATCAATTAGGCCACGCTGATCTGCGCACTACGCAAATATATACGCATATATTACAAAGGGGAGGAAATTCAGTTATTAGTCCATTATCCAATTTATTTAGATAGGTATTTTTCGACCTGTTTTGTTTCTACATATTTAAATACATCTCGCCAGCTTAGAATTCCTACCGGCTGATATTCTGAATTAATAACCGGTATACAAGAAACACGGTGGGCGTTAAAAGTTTGAATTGCTTTGAAAAGTCCGGCACTAGGCGATAGGGTTACTAAGTCTCGACTCATAATTTGATGTACACGTTTATTTAGACTGGCAGTATCTTTTAGCGATTCCACGGCAGTATCAATATTTGGGCTAATCGCTTTTAAATAATCCCTATCCGATAATATTCCAACGAGTTTACTATTTTCTACCACGAGTAAATGATGGAAACGGTGATTTTCAAAGAGTCTTTTTACCTCAGATAAGGTGCTGTCCATTTGCACACAAACAATATCTGTGGTCATTATTGTTTTAATTTTCATACTGCTACTAGGTATATTGTTGCGAGTTAACCTGAACTATAAACCAGAATCTTTGAAAAACCATAATCTCTTTGTGAATCCATAATATAAAAAAACCCAGCACTTGGCTGGGTTTTTATGGATAACTAAATTCTGGTTATTTACGCAGTTTTTGTATCAAACGTATTTGCGCTATAGCTTCTGCTAATTGAGCAGCTGCTTCAGCGTAATCGAAGTCAGCTCCAGCGTTTGCGATATGTTCTTCAGCTGAACGTTTTGCTTCTAGAGCAGATTGTTCATCTAAGTCTTCTGCGCGAAAAGCTGTATCAGCCAAAACAGTAACAGTGCCAGGTTGAACTTCTAACAATCCACCAGCAATGTAGATGACTTCTTCTTCACCAAACTGTTTAACCAAACGAACCATGCCAGGATTTAACGCGGTAATTAAAGGCGCGTGACCAGGATGTATTCCTAGCTCACCTTCACTACCGGTAATCTGAATAGTTTCTACCAGACCAGAAAAAATCTTGTCTTCGGCGCTTACCACATCCAGATGTACTGTCATTGCCATGGGACCTCCTAATTAGGTTTAAGAAAAAACTAAGGAAAAAGACGCAATAATTGCGTCTTATTTGCCTTTGGCTTTTTCAGCGGCTTCGTCAATTGAGCCAACCATATAGAAAGCTTGCTCTGGTAAGTGATCATACTCACCTGCAAGAATCCCTTTAAAGCCACTGATAGTATCTTTTAGCGATACATATTTACCAGGAGAACCGGTAAATACTTCAGCAACGAAGAATGGCTGTGACAAGAAACGCTGGATCTTACGAGCACGAGAAACAGATAGTTTGTCTTCTTCAGACAATTCATCCATACCTAGAATCGCAATGATATCTTTTAGTTCTTTATAACGCTGAAGAACCGACTGAACGCCACGTGCTGTGTCATAGTGCTCTTGACCAATAACTTGAGGGTCAAGCTGACGAGACGTGGAATCTAGTGGATCAACCGCTGGGTAAATACCCAAAGATGCGATGTCACGAGACAATACAACTGTTGCATCTAAGTGAGCAAAGGTTGTTGCTGGGCTAGGGTCAGTCAAATCATCCGCAGGTACGTATACCGCTTGAATTGAAGTGATTGAACCAGTCTTAGTTGATGCGATACGCTCTTGTAGTACACCCATTTCTTCAGCCAATGTAGGCTGATAACCTACTGCTGACGGCATACGACCTAGTAGTGCAGATACTTCTGTACCAGCTAGGGTATAACGATAGATGTTATCTACGAAGAACAATACATCACGGCCTTCGTCACGGAATTTCTCAGCCATTGTCAAACCAGTTAACGCAACGCGCAAACGGTTTCCAGGAGGCTCATTCATTTGACCGTAAACCAATGATACTTTGTCTAGTACGTTTGATTCGTTCATTTCGTGATAGAAATCGTTACCTTCACGAGTACGCTCACCAACACCGGCGAATACTGAGTATCCACTGTGCTCGATTGCGATGTTACGAATCAATTCCATCATGTTTACTGTTTTACCAACACCAGCACCACCAAACAAACCAACTTTACCACCTTTCGCGAATGGGCAAACCAAGTCGATTACTTTGATACCAGTTTCTAGTAGTTCAACAGAACTAGATTGTTCTTCGTAGCTAGGCGCTGCACGGTGAATAGACATACGCTCTTCTTCACCAATTGGGCCCGCTTCGTCGATAGGGTTACCTAGTACGTCCATGATACGGCCCAATGTTTTGGTACCAACTGGAACTGTAATAGGTGCACCTGTGTTTTCTACAGCTAACCCACGGCTCAAGCCGTCAGTGGTTCCTAGTGCGATACTACGTACTACTCCGCCACCAAGTTGCTGTTGCACTTCTAAGGTTAATCCCTTCAAGTTACCTTCGGTAACAATCAGTGCGTCATAGATAGTTGGAACGGCATCTTGTGGAAATTCAATATCCACAACCGCACCAATGATTTGGACGACCTTACCTTGACTCATGTTTAGTCCTCATTAATTTTTAAACCTTTGCCTACACCGCTGCCGCGCCGCTAACTATTTCACTAATTTCTTGAGTGATAGCTGCTTGACGTGCTTTGTTGTATACCAATTGCAAATCATCGATTAGATCGCCGGCATTATCAGTAGCGGCTTTCATCGCTACCATTCGCGCGGCTTGCTCTGACGCAGAGTTCTCTACTACGCCTTGGTACACCTGAGATTCGATATAACGGACCATTAATTTTTCCAAAATTGGTTTTGGATCTGGTTCGTATATGTAGTCCCAACGATGCTTTAATTCTTCTTCATCAGACTTAGGCAAAGGTAACAATTGATCGATTCTGGGTTCTTGTGTCATGGTATTTACAAAGTCGTTGTAGACCAAAAACAGACGGTCTATTTCTCCTTCGTTGTACGCAGTTAACATAACGCGCACTAAACCAATGATATCTTGAACACTTGGCGAATCACCTATGCCAGATTCAGCAGCAAGTACCTTGCCTCCGAATCGGCCGAAAAAACCACATGCTTTTGCGCCCAATGCAGCGAAGCTTACTTCAACGTCTTGGTCTTGCCATTTTTTGACGTCGATGCTTACTTTTTTGAACTCATTTGAGTTCAAACCACCACACAAACCACGGTCAGTTGAAATCACAATATAACCAACACGTTTCACCTCGCGCTCATCCAAATAAGGATGGCGATATTCAAGGTTACCGTGGGCCACGTGACCAATCACTTTTCGCATGCTTTCGGCATATGGACGGCTGGATTCCATACGGTCTTGCGCCTTTTTCATTTTAGACGCGGCAACCATTTCCATAGCACTGGTGATCTTTTGAGTATTTTTGATACTCCCGATCTTACCTTTTATCTCTTTACCGCTGGCCATGACTTATCTCCGATTTCTCAACGTTAGGGTAGCGGTTAAGCTACCCAATTGATTACCAAGTTTGTGTCGCTTTGAATTTTTCCAAAGCTTCAGTCAACTGGGCTTCAATGTCACCGTTGTAATTGCCGGTGTCGTTAAGCGTTTTCATAAGCTCAGCATATTCAGCGTTCATGAATGAATGTAGTGATGCTTCAAAATCCAACACTTTATTCAATTCAATGCCTTTCAAAAAGCCTTTTTCTACTGCAAACAAAGACACACCCATGTCACCCACTGCAAGTGGTGCATATTGGTTCTGCTTCATTAATTCAGTAACGCGCTCACCGTGCTCAAGTTGTTCACGAGTTGCTTCATCAAGGTCAGATGCGAATTGCGAGAAAGCCGCCAATTCACGGTACTGAGCCAAGGCTAGACGAATACCGCCACCTAGTTTCTTGATGATTTTAGTTTGCGCTGCACCACCTACACGAGATACCGAAATACCGGCGTTAACAGCTGGGCGAATACCCGCGTTAAACAAATCAGATTCTAAGAAAATCTGACCATCAGTAATTGATATTACGTTAGTTGGTACGAATGCTGATACGTCACCTGCCTGAGTTTCAATGATTGGCAATGCAGTCAATGAACCAGTTTGGCCTTTTACTTCACCATTAGTGAATTTTTCTACATAAACTTCGTTTACACGAGCAGCACGCTCAAGAAGACGAGAGTGAAGATAGAAAACATCACCAGGATAAGCTTCACGACCTGGAGGACGACGAAGTAGCAATGAAATTTGACGATAGGCTACAGCTTGCTTAGACAAATCATCGTATACGATTAGTGCGTCTTCACCGCGGTCACGGAAAAACTCACCCATTGTACAACCAGAGTATGGTGCTAAGTATTGAAGTGCTGCAGACTCAGACGCAGAAGCGGCAACTACAATGGTATGATCCATTGCGCCGTGCTCTTCAAGTTTACGTACTACGTTAGCAATAGTTGAAGCCTTTTGGCCAACCGCTACGTATACACAACTTACGCCTGTACCTTTTTGGTTGATGATGGCGTCGATTGCCAAAGCAGTTTTACCTGTTTGACGGTCACCGATAACCAATTCACGTTGTCCACGACCTACTGGGATCATGGCATCAACCGACTTATAACCTGTTTGGATTGGTTGGTCTACTGATTGACGTTCGATTACGCCAGGTGCAATTTTCTCTACAGGTTCGAAACCTTCAGCATCAATTGCGCCTTTACCATCAATAGGCTCACCCAAAGTGTTAACTACGCGACCTAATAGGGCACGGCCAACAGGAACTTCCAAAATACGACCAGTAGATTGGACTTTCATACCTTCACGTAGATCCGCATAAGGACCCATTACTACCGCACCTACAGAATCTCGTTCAAGGTTCAATGCGATAGCATAACGATTACCAGGAAGCTCAATCATTTCACCTTGCATTACATCGGCAAGGCCATGGACACGAATGATACCGTCAGTAACACCAACAATAGTACCTTCGTTACGAGCTTCACTTTTTACATCAAACTGTTCAATTCGTTTTTTGATCAGTTCTGCAATTTCAGTGGAATTCAGTTGCATGCTCTATTTCCCCGCTATGATTGTAAAACGTCTGATAGACGGTGTAGTTTTGATCTAACCGAACCATCAATTACTGTGTCACCGGCTTTTATAATGACTCCGGCAACAATGGCAGCATCGACGTTACAATTCAGCTTAACTTTTCGTGCAAGACGTGTCTCAAGAGACGCGCTGATTTCAGATAGTTGTTTTTCACTTAATTCAACAGCAGAGGTAACCTCTACATCAATTTCTTTATCGAATTCAGCTTTGTATTGATTAAACAACAATGCAATATCAGGTAGCGCTTTTAAGCGTCCATTCTCAGCCAAAACACCAATTAGGTTCTGACCAGCTTCGTCGAGTTGTTCACCGCATACACTGTTAAACAATTCAGCCAATTTTTCAGCAGCCATAGCACTCGTTAAGATGTCTTCCATCTGCTCGTTATCTGCTACTTCGCCTGCAAACATCAGCATATCTTGCCAGTGTGTTACAGCTTGCTTCTCAACCGCATAGTCGAAAGCTGCTTTAGCATAAGGGCGAGCAACAGTTGTCAATTCAGACATAGCTCATGTGCCCCTTATAGCTCTGCGACAAGTTTTTCAACTATGTCACTTTGTGCAGCGGCGTCGATTTCTCTCGCCAAGATTTTCTCAGCGCCAGCAACAGCTAATACTGCAACTTGCTTACGAAGATCTTCTTTCACACGGTTACGCTCTGCTTCAATTTCGGTATGTCCCTGAGCGATAATTTTTTCACGCTCGGAATGGCCTTTCTGCGTTTCTTCATCAACAATCTGATTTGCACGCTTTTTGGCTTGTTCGATAATTTCAGCTGCTTGTGATTTCGCTTCTTTTAATTGCTCAGTCGCTTTTTGTTGCGCCAGTTCAAGGTCTTTTTCACCTCGTTCTGAAGCCGCTAAGCCATCAGCAATTTTTTGTTGGCGGTCTTCAATAGCGCCCATAATAGGGGGCCATACATACTTCATGCAGAACCACACGAAGAATATAAATGCTATTAATTCGCCAAATAGAGTGAAATTGATATTCAAGTCCGCTCCTCCTAAGTTCGTTGATTACAATTGTTGTGCTTAAACAGCAAACTTCGCGCTTTCAACAAACAACAAGAATAGTGCGATAGCCACACCAATCATCGCGATAGCATCGATAAGACCCGCTACGATGAACATTTTTACTTGTAGAGTAGGTGCTAGCTCTGGTTGACGAGCAGCAGACTCAAGAAATTTACCACCCAAGATACCAAAGCCAATAGCAGGCCCTAGTGCGCACAGACCAATCAAAATACCAACAGCGATATATAGATTACCCAAGATTTCCATAGATTTTCACCTTTGTGTTTTAAGTTAAAGTTTAAAAAAAAATTATAATGTTAGAAATTAGTGTTCTTCACTTGCCAGACTCAAATACACGATGGTTAACATCATGAATATGAACGCTTGCAACGGAATGACCAACAAGTGGAAAGCAGCCCATATGAAGTGCAACGGCAATTGCCATAGCCCCATAGTGCCCGCAATCAGAATAAATATCAGCTCACCTGCGTAGAGGTTACCGAACAAACGCAATGATAAAGACAAGGGTTTGGCCAGTAACGATACTAATTCAAGTATAAAGTTGAACCAGTACAACCACGGCGTGTTAAACGGATGAGCATACAGCTCCTTCATAAAGCCGCCGAATCCTTTGATTTTGATGGAATAAAATATCATCAAAACAAACACGCCTATCGATAATGCGAAGGTCATGTTTACGTCTGTGGTAGGCACCACTTTCATATATGTATGTGATTGGCCAGCAGCGATAACGTCCATAGACTCGCCAGCAATTAGAGCTGCCAATGTAGGTAAGAAGTCTACCGGGATCAAATCCATCAAGTTCATTAGCAGTACCCACACAAAGATCGTGAGTGCTAATGGCGCTATAAGAGGACTTTTACCGTGATAGGTACTTTTGACTGTATCAGCAACAAATTCAACAATAATTTCAACCAGTGCCTGCCACTTACCAGGAACACCAACTGTTGCTTTTTTTGCTGCTGCACGAAAACTTAAAATAAACACTAATCCAAGAACCACAGACCATGCGAGCGTGTCGACATGAAGAGTCATAAACCCTTCTCCGACAGTTGCATTGGTCAAATGGTGCTGAATATAACCGCTAATGGTTTGTTCGCCACCCGATCCTGCCATTTTTCCATCCAAATTGTATAAAGTTAAAGATACTGGTATTTCATCTCGTTATTTACCTTTAAGAGGTAGCTTTAACGCGATGTAAAAAACTAATTATTGGCCATTGGGCCATCATCGTTATCAGATAAGTGACTAATAACGGTAAAAACTCTACCTCTGACCATTTGAATGCTAGGGAGAATAAAATTATGGTCAAAAAGAATTTAACTTTACTGCCTTTGCTAAAACTCCGTACTACCAATTTATTTTGAGTGGCACCGGCATATCTAAACGCATAGTAAGCAAAAACAAAAGCTGGAATTAAACAGGTAATACCACCGTACAAAGCTGAAATTCCGCTGTTTTGGCTCTTAAAAATCGCAAAAAAAATAGAACATACAATGGCGATAATACTTTGAAAAAACAGTACTTTTCTAGCCAACTGTCGACCTTGAGTAGTTAAGCTAGTAGCCAATTTATCCCTCTGCGCGTTTAAACCTCAACAAAAAGCGCCAAAAGTATACTGTTTTATCGCAAATATTCAACCATTAAGCGCGTTTTGTTGTGTAATTTGTATTAATACATACTTAAGAACAAAATTAGCCGCTGGGAAGTAGATTTTACCCGGCTTTTTCGCATTTCATATAACACTTTGGTAGGAAAACTAAGGCACTTTATATACTGCCAGGGTTGCATTTTATGTTCGTGTTTTTTTAATTACCGTGGAAAAATACCAAAAGGGCAAATACACGTTTTTGCAACACTATAGATGGGTGCTTTATCCCCGTAAAAATCATCATATTCAAAATGGGATAAATCCCATCCTACAATCTTTCGCTATTCAATCTGTAGGCGGGTGCGTTAGCCCCGTAAAAATCACTATATTCAAAATGGGATGAATCCCATCCTACAATCTTTCGCTATTCAATCTGTAGACGGGTGCGTTAGCCCCGCACATGCCATCAAACCAAAGGTTTACTTTATGTGACTTAAAATTCCGTCCAATTCATCCAAGCTTGAGAAATTAATTGTGACTTTTCCTTTGCCTCGCGCATTATGTGCAATGCTGACGGGCGCACCCAAATTTTCTGATAATTGACTTTCTAACCGTTGAACATCGGGATCGACTTTTTGCTCAACCTTTTCTTTTGGTGGCTCAAGAAATTTACGTACTAAGGTTTCGGTATCACGAACGGTTAACCCTTTGCCCGACACGGTTTGTGCCGCTTCGGTCTGCATCTCACCTTGTAAAGCAAGTAAAGCACGGGCATGGCCCATTTCAATATCACCATGCTCTAATAATAATTTTACATCTTCATTCAAATTGTTCAGACGTAATAGGTTGGTCACTGTAGTTCTAGATTTTCCAACAGCTTCAGCCACTTCTTGATGGGTCAATTCGAATTCAGTCATTAGTCGGTCTAATGCTTGAGCTTCTTCCATCGCATTTAAGTCTTCGCGTTGTATATTTTCTATCAACGCTATAGCAACCGCCGCTTCATCAGGCACGTTTTTAATAATACAAGGAACAACATCAAGCTTAGCTAGTTGGGATGCTCGCCAACGACGTTCACCGGCAATAATTTCAAATTTATCGTCGCCAATTTTGCGAACAACAATGGGTTGAATAATACCTTGAGAACGAATTGACGAAGCCAAATCATCTAATGCTTCAGGAGACATATCTTTACGAGGTTGATATTTTCCAGCTTGTAAGAACTCAATAGGAAGTTTTTGCAACTCGCTGCTGCGTTCAGAAATATCTGATTCTTGTTTAGCACTACTGGTGGCCAATAGTGCGTCCAATCCTCTGCCTAATCCTCTTTTTTTCGTCGACATGTCAACTATTAACCTTTTTTCTTAACTAGCTTCTTTTAGAATCTTATTACGACGACGCAATATTTCACCGGCCAAAGCCAAATAGGCTTTTGCTCCCGTAGAAGATTTATCGTAATACATTGCTGGCGCTCCAAAACTGGGTGCTTCAGCCAATCTTACATTGCGGGGAATAACGGTGCGGTAAACTTGCTCGCCAAAATGTCGTTTAAGTTGTTCTGACACATCATTGGCCAGACGATTTCGAGGATCATACATAGTTCGAAGCACACCCTCAATTTTTAAATCTGGATTTACCACAGATGCTAACTTTTTAATCGTATCCATTAGCGCGGTTAACCCTTCCAATGCGTAATATTCACATTGCATAGGTACCAGCACAGAATCGGCGGCCGCCATGGCATTTACGGTTAATTGACTCAAAGAGGGTGGGCAATCAATAAAAATATAATCGTAGTAGTCACGCACAGGAGCTAACGCATTGCGTAGGCGAAGTTCTCTGGCAAAGACTTCCATCAGTTTTATTTCTGCCGCTGTCACGTCACTGTTACCGGCAATTAAATCGTATTTACCTGATGTTTCTGTGATGATCACTTCAGTTGCAGGCTTATCTTCAATCAACAGCTCATAACAAGTAGAGTCAACTTCATATTTGTCGACACCACTTCCCATGGTCGCATTGCCTTGTGGATCTAAATCGATCAATAGCACTTTTCGTTTAGTAGCCGCCATTGACGCTGCAACATTAACTGCTGTAGTCGTTTTTCCAACACCACCTTTCTGATTTGCTATTGCTATGACCTTAGCCAACTTTCCCGTCCGTTTTTCTTTAAATTTAGGTATTGAATAAAGTAGTAGGCACTAACTAACTTTTCTGATTTTAATCAGATGACGTTCGCCTTCGAGTACTGGAATATCTAATTTAATAGATTCTAACACTTCAAAACCCTCAGGTAGAAGCGCTATTTCTTGTTCAGGATATTGACCTTTTAACGCAAGAAATTCACCTTGTGAATCTACCAGATGTTGGCACCAGTGCAACATATCTTTTATCGACGCAAATGCGCGACTCAATACGCCATCTATTTGTGTGTCACTAGAATACTGCTCTACACGAGATTGAACCGGCTCAATATTTTTCAAACCTAATTCAAATGCCGCTTGTTTCATAAAGCGAACACGTTTACCTAAACTATCTAATAAAACAAAATGTTTATCAGGATGCATGATCGATAAAGGAATTCCGGGAAGGCCAGGTCCTGTACCAACATCGATATAGTGATTTCGATTTAAATGGGGCGCTACTACAATCGAATCGACAATGTGTTTGATCAACATCTGCTGTGGATCGCGCACCGAGGTCAAATTGTAGGCTTTGTTCCACTTATTCATCAGCAACACAAAATCAATAAGCTTTTCGCGCTGTTGTGTACTGATTTCCAGTGGCAATGGTTTTACTGCTCGCTCAAAAGCCAGCAGTAAACTTTCTTTAAGTTCGCCCATTATGCGCTTTGCAAGTTGGTGTTATTGTCTTTACGCAACAAGCCCTGCTTTTTCAAATGTACTAATAACAATGATATAGCTGCCGGTGTAATACCGGATATGCGCGTAGCTTTACCAATAGTTTCAGGCCGAGTCTCAGTTAGCTTAGCCACAACTTCATTGGATAAACCAGAAATGGTACTGTAATCGAAATCCATTGGAAGCAAGGTGTTTTCATGACGCAAACTCTTAGCAATTTCATCTTTTTGGCGTTCAATATAACCAGCATATTTAATCTGAATTTCAACCTGTTCAGCCGCTTGAGCATTGTCTAATGCAGGACCAAGACCTTCAATTTTCATCAATTTTTGATAGGTCATTTCAGGACGACGAATTAGATCTTCTAACGAATGTTCACGACTAACCGGATTTTTCAATAATGGATTCAAGGTTTCAGCAGCTGGATGTTTTGGATGAATCCAAGTGCTTTTAAGACGTTGTTTCTCTAATTCAATAGCTTCCATTTTTTGATTAAACGCAGCCCAACGAACATCATCAACTAATCCGACTTCACGGCCTTTTGCAGTCAAACGAACATCGGCATTGTCTTCTCTTAACAACAATCTATATTCGGCACGACTAGTAAACATTCGGTAAGGTTCTTTGGTGCCCATGGTAGCAAGATCATCAATAAGCACGCCGGCATAAGCTTCATCCCGACGTAAAATCAATGGCTCTTTTTCTTGAACCTGTAAGGCTGCATTGGCCCCGGCAAGTAATCCTTGCGCTCCGGCTTCTTCATAACCAGTGGTACCATTGATTTGACCCGCAAAAAACAGACCCTGTATAAATTTAGTTTCTAAAGATTGTTTTAAATCTCTAGGATCGAAGAAATCATATTCGATGGCATAACCAGGGCGAATGATATGCGCGTTTTCAAATCCTTTAATTGATCGAACCAGATCAAACTGCACATCAAATGGCAAACTAGTAGAGATCCCATTTGGATAGATCTCAATACTATTTAAGCCCTCAGGCTCAACAAAAATTTGATGGGAATTTTTATCTGCAAAGCGATTTATCTTATCTTCAATTGAAGGACAATATCTTGGACCTATACCTTCGATCACACCGGTATACATGGGCGAACGATCTAAACCACCACGAATAATATCGTGGGTTTTTTCGTTGGTATGGGTGATATAACAGGAAATTTGTTGTGGGTGATCTTCTACTTTTCCCATAAAAGATACGACGGGTAACGGTGTATCTCCAGGTTGTTCTTGCATCGCATCATAATTCAATGTGCGAGAATCTAGACGTGCCGGAGTGCCGGTTTTTAAACGATCAACTCTAAATGGTAAAGCTCGCAAACGTTCTGCCAATGCGATCGAAGGGGGATCGCCAGCTCTCCCACCTTTGTAATTTTGCATTCCAATGTGGATCGTTCCACCTAAAAATGTGCCTACCGTTAAAACCACGGTTTTAGCTTTAAATTTCAAGCCCATTTGCGTAACAACACCAGTTACACGATCATTTTCAACGATCAGATCATCACAAGATTGTTGGAAAATAGTCAGATTTTCTTGATGCTCAATGATCGATCGTATTGCAAGTCGATATAACGATCGATCTGCTTGAGCACGAGTTGCTCTAACCGCAGGTCCTTTGCTGGAATTTAGCGTACGAAATTGTATTCCAGCTTTGTCTGTTGCTAGTGCCATAGCACCACCAAGGGCATCGATCTCTTTGACTAAGTGACCTTTGCCGATCCCACCAATGGCTGGATTACATGACATTTGACCTAGGGTTTCGATATTGTGGGTTAGCAAGAGTGTTCTTACGCCCATACGCGCAGCAGCAAGCGCAGCTTCAGTGCCTGCGTGGCCTCCACCGACTACAATCACATCAAATTCTTGTTGATAAAACATAAACGCCTCGAATTTCGCGTACTCGCGTATGAACTTTAAACGGTGAAGATCTATTGATCGATCATCGTTTAAAAAAGGGCGCGTATTTTATACTTTTTTGATCTAAATGGAAATGCCTAAAATTCCTCCAAGGATAGAAATATTGTGGTTTGTGGATTTAATTATTTGTCGGATCTAAGCCGATCTCTTAGTCTGTAATCTTTATGATCTATTTATCTATTTAGTTTACTTTTATTATTATTAAGCAAGCAATGATCTGTTAGTAAGCCTTTTTTTATTAATTAAATCAGTCATTTATTTACGATCGGAAGTTGTGATCAAGAGTTGATCAAATGCGTATAAGATGTGGATAAACAGCGATCTTATCCACAAGCAAGATCTTCTATTTTTCTATCCAGTTGATAACCTCAGGATATACAAGGTTTATACATAAAGTTATGCACAGGGTAAAAAGGCTGATTTAAGCTAAAAAAAAGATCTTTTTTAATCTAGATCAGATCGGAATATTGAAAATATACTTAGTTTGATCTCATTTATTTCATGTTTTTATCTAACATTTGTTGTAAACAAATCCATAGATCCGATTCAGCGAGTAAACTTTTGGCCAATTTAGGGTGTGGAATATGGCTTATTTTCCATAGAATCTTCATCTTTTTATTGGGACTAAAGCCCCTGTTACAGGTTGCGGTTATTTTGGATTTGTAGCATGGGATTTATCCCATGGAATATTTTATCTAAGTTTTCAGGGACTAAAGCCCCTGCTACAGATTGAGGTAATTTGGGTTTGTAGCATGGGATTTATCACATTGAATCTTTTATCTATGTTTTCAGGGACTAAAGCCGCTGCTACAGGTTGAGGTAATTTTGGATTTGTAGCATGGGATTTATCCCATTGAATCTTTTATCTATGTTTTCAAGGACTAAAGCCGCTGCTACAGGTTTGAAGTGGTACAACTATTCGAAAATATTATTTATGTGCATACATAGTGACAATTTGTCTATTGGATAACTAATAGCCGATACTGATTTTAACATTTGAATAACAAAACCAGTAATTATGCCTAAAATACCTCGCGATAAATTAGCTGACTATAGCCATGCTATGGCTAAGACCCGAAGAGAATTTGTAAAACAGCATACCGGAAAATCCCTTGAAAATGTCGGTCACTTTTCTATTGAACCAGAAACATTGCCAGGAAATATTGAACATTTTTTAGGTGTTGCACAAGTTCCGATTGGCTTGGCGGGTCCACTGTTGGTGGATGGCATTGACGCAAAAGGTGAATTTTACGTACCTATGGCGACCACCGAAGGTACCTTAGTGGCCAGTTACAATCGTGGGATGAGATTGACCAATGAAGCTGGTGGCATTAAAACCACGGTAATAGATGATGCGATGCAACGAGCACCGTTGTTTTCATTTCGTGATGCAAGAGCAGCCCTCGCGTTTGGCAAATGGGTCAGTGACAATTTCCCTTTAATTAAAGCTAAAGCAGAAGAAACCACCTCAGTAGGCAAATTAACTGATATTGAGCAATACGCGGTTTCGAAAATGCGCTGGTTGCGATTCAACTATACTTGTGGCGACGCGGCTGGCCAGAACATGGTGAGTAAAGCTACACGCCATGCATGTCAGTGGATTTTGGAACAAAACATTGATGGTATTGAACATTTTGCGTTATCGGCGAATTTAGATACGGATAAAAAGCATTCTTTTGTTAATTCATTACACACACGAGGTAAGCGGGTAGTGGCTGAGGCGGTTATTCCAGCAGGATTAATGAAGTCATTGATGCATTGCACTCCTGAAGAGTTATATAAACAGCGACAATTTTCAAATATGGGCGCGTTTATGGCCGGCAGTGTGAGTAACGGAGCGCATTTTGCCAATGGGGTAACTGCGCTATTTATTGCGTGTGGACAAGATGTTGCAAATGTTGCCGAATCATCAGCGGGTTATACTTTTAGCGAAATTACCCCTGAGGGAGATTATTATTTTTCAGTCACTATACCTTCGTTAGTTGTGGCTACTTATGGTGGCGGGACCGGCTTAGCCTCACAACGTGAATGTTTAGAAATGTTGGATTGTTATGGTAAAGGTGGAGTTAATAAATTTGCCGAAATAGTCGCTGCAACTGTGTTGTGTGGCGAGTTATCCCTTGGCGCCGCTGTCGTGGCCGACGAATGGGTGTCTAGTCATGATCAATATGGTCGTAATCGCCCATAATATCTGAATAGTCATGGATTCTTCTATCCATGAACACAGGGACTAAAGCCCCTGCTACAGGTTGAGCTAATTTTGGATTTGTAGCATGGGATTTATCCCATGGATTCTTTTATCTATGTTTTCAGGGACTAAAGCCCCTCGCTACAGATTGAGGTTGTTTTGGGTTTGTAGCATGGGATTTATCCTATGGATTATTTTATCTATGTTTACAGGGGCTAAAGCCCCTCGCTACAGATTGAGGTAATTTTGGATTTGTAGCATGGGATTTATCCCATGGATTCTTTTATCTATGTTTTCAGGGACTAAAGCCGCTGCTACAGGTTGAGGTAATTTTGGGTTTGTAGCATGGGATTTATCCTATGGATTATTTTATCTATGTTTACAGGGGCTAAAGCCGCTGCTACAGGTTGAGGTAATTTTGGGTTTGTAGCATGGGATTTATCCCATGGATTATTTTATCTATGTTTACAGGGGCTAAAGCCCCTCGCTACAGATTGAGGTTGTTTTGGGTTTGTAGCATGGGATTTATCCTATGGATTATTTTATCTATGTTTTCAGGGACTAAAGCCGCTGCTACAGGTTGAGGTAATTTTGGGTTTGTAGCATGGGATTTATCCCATGGAATCTTTTATCTATGTTTTCAGGGACTAAAGCCGCTGCTACAGGTTGAGGTAATTTTGGGTTTGTAGCATGGGATTTATCCCATGGAATCTTTTGTTAAATGCATTTAAACCTTTCGATTGGTTGTTGCGACTTAGTTACATACCACAGCCAAACAAGAGAACCTTATGTTTAAATCGAATCAATCTAAAATATTGTCTTTGTTATCACTCGCCGTTTTACTGGTGAGTTTTAATCTGTCTGCAAGAACTATTAATCAAAGTATTGATGCCCAAAGTGGTGGAACCTTATTTATACGTACTGACGTGGGCCGTTTAATTATCGATACCCATAATCAAGATACCGTGCTTTTGGAAGTGGATATTGACGGTGACGATGCCAATGATTTAGTGGTTACCCACGAAGCGAAAGGCAACAGCGTAAATATTATTGGTAAAATGAATAAGCTTAAAAAGTGGGGGTGGAACAGAGATATTCGAGCTGAATTTAGAATTACCGTGCCTAAAAACTTTGATTTGGAATTACATACCTCTGGTGGCTCAATTGATATTGATGATCTGGTGGGAGATATTGATGCTCACACTTCAGGTGGCCATATTAATGTTGGAAATATTACAGGTGATGTTGTTTTAAAAACATCCGGTGGCGCTATTAAGACCAAAGAGATACACGGTGCAATTGACGCCCACACCTCGGGTGGCAGCATTCGTGTGACTATGACTAAGCAACCGAGTGAAGATGCGGAGCTTTCAACCTCAGGTGGATCTGTTACTGCTTATTTACTCGATACTATCGCGATTGATATAGATGCTTCCACCAGTGGTGGCAAAGTCCGTTCTGAATTTGATGTGGATGGTCGAGTTAAAAAGCATTCTATTCGCGGTGAAATTAATGGCGGAGGTCCAACGTTGGAGTTGCATTCCAGTGGCGGCAGTATATCCATCAAAAAATTGTAATTGGGAATTTATCTTCTTGATTCTTCCATCTATGTTCACAGGGACTAAAGTCCCTGCTACAGGTTGAGGTTATTTTGGATTTGTAGCATGGGATATTTTATCTAAGTTTTCAGGGACTAAAGTCCCTGCTACAGGTTTGGATTATTTCGTTTTTTACCGTTGAAAAAACGCCTCAAAATTTGGGTTAATTTATTAACCTTCTACTTATTTTATCTATTTTAAACTTTCGTTTATTCTCAAAAACTCTTCATTTTGTTATCAATCCAGTAAATTTCTTTAACAATTGTTCAATTAATTATTTAACTTCATCGCAACCACTAATTTAAAAGTATTGTTATATAAAACAAATAGTTAAATTATTTTAAAAGACAATAAAATGGTTTATGAAATTAACCAATGAAAAATAATTGTTAATTAAAGGTTGACTAAATTACCCTTTTTAAAGAATATGCTCAAACGGTGAGCATATGACCATATATCTTCATCTGCTCATTTATGTTTTTCATTGCCCATCAGTTTTGGCGAGGATTGAATGCTATTTTGGGAACAAAAACATTCAAAAAATTTAATTATTAAAAACCAATCAGTAACTAAATTAGAGAGTTCACAATGTTTAAAAAAATTCATAAAACATCAGTTTTGTCGGCCAGCACAAAGGAAATTAATTTGTCCGATTCAAAAATCAACGGAACTGACGGCTTTCTCGAATCTAATTCTCGACCATTAGCATTTGGCAAGATGAGCCTGCTTGCAGCAGCTATAATGACCGCTTCTATCCCTGCTCATGTAAATGCAGCTGAATTCCTTGATGGCTTAGCTGAGGTAAATTTCTTAGCCATGCAAAATTATCAAGCTATTCAAGCCAAAGAAGGTGCATTTCGCCCAGTAGATGAAGTGCAATCTTCTGGATTCGGTCGAATTAGAGTTAACTTGATGTTTAAATTCCATATCAACGAATACATTACTGCTGATGTTGATATTGCTGAAGAGCCTAATGATTTCGGTAATAACGGCGACAGAGATTTTTCTTTTCACCAAGATTATGCGGGTATTGAGTTTGAACTTCTTGGTCTTTCAGGCATGGCTCGCGAAAATGCCAATTTAACCCTTCGTTTAGGTAATATCGGTGGTTCTCCCTTCCAATTTAAAGGTTTCCAAGATGGTGCTGATAACCAAGGAAATGCGCTAATTGGAAACGGTATAACTGATTACGCTACTGCAGAAAACGGTGCGCAATTGAGCTATAGCGAGACTTTAGATAATGGCATTATCAAGGCGTATAACGTTACCGGTCATATTACAACATCAAGTTTTGGCGAAGCTTTCCAAGAAGATAGAGGTTTCAACTACCGACTGCAAGGTACCTTAGAATTTGCTGGTGGTTTTAAAGCTGGATTGAATTTTCTACAAGCTAATCAAGGAGATCAACTCCGTTTTGAAAATGGAATTGCCAGCCTTGATGGTTTAACCACTACTAACTACCGTTTTGGTGATGGTGAGAACTACAACTTCTCTGCTTCTCCTTCTAGCGAACGTGACACCCATGTTGGTGTAATGCCAGGTCTTGACCAGTCTATTATGCAATTAAATTTGGCGTATCAACCTACACCAGAAACCAGCTTGATTTTCATGATCGGTAAAGCTAAAGACGACTATACTTTTGCTGATGCGGCAGGAAATGCAGTCGCCGGCATTACTTATTTCGGTGTAGATGGTATTGCTGATCCCACCGGAACAACATTCGATTCAAATAGCGTAATTAAAGGTGAGTCATCTGTTAAATATTACACGTTTGAAGCACAGCACTACCTAATACCTAATAAATTCTACTTGGCTGCTCGTTATGCCGAAGCTGAAAATACTTCAGATCTTATTGAACAAACTGACAATACCGTTGAGCGTATTCAAGTAGCAGCTGGATACTGGTTCAACGATAGAACCCTATTAAAAGTTGAATATGTTGACCAAGACGAAGGTGCAAACTCAGGCGGTCAAATTGGTACTGGTTTCGACGGTTTCACATCTGAGATTTCAGTTAAGTTCTAAGTTATCTAGCGTAAATATAAACGTCCCATTTAGCCTAGTTAAATGGGGCAAAAATGTTTGAAAATAAGGGGTACACCCGATGTTAAAAAAATTATCTATATTAGCTTCCGTCTGTATGACACTGAGCACAGTGGTAAGTGCTGAAACTATCACCATTGCTACTGTTAATAACGGTGACATGATTACGATGAAAGAGCTTAGTAGCGATTTCGAAAGTAAAAATCCAGGTATCAACCTAAAGTGGGTCACCTTAGAAGAGAATATTCTTCGCCAGCGCGTGACAACAGATGTAGCCACAAGTGGTGGTCAATATGACGTGATGACTATTGGTACTTATGAAGTACCAATTTGGGGAAATCAAGGTTGGCTTAAAGAGTTAGATAACCTTGGTGATGATTACGATATTGAAGATCTTTTACCCGCTATCAGAAGTGGTTTATCGGTAGACGATAAATTATTTGCTGCGCCTTTTTATGGCGAAAGTTCAATGGTGATGTACCGAACTGATCTAATCAAAAAGGCCGGTCTTGAGATGCCTAAAAAGCCCACTTGGGAATTTATTCGCAAAGCTGCAAAGGCGATGACGGATAAAGAAGCGGGCGTATATGGTCTTTGTTTACGCGGTAAAGCAGGTTGGGGTGAGAACATTGCTTTGATTACAGCTATGTCCAACTCATTCGGCGCTCGTTGGTTCGATGAAAATTGGAAACCACAATTTAATACTCAGGCTTGGCACGACACCTTGCAATATTATGTGGATGTGATGAATGAGTCTGGTCCTCCAGGATCATCAGCTAATGGATTTAACGAAAACTTAGCTTTATTTCAAACTGGGAAATGTGGAATTTGGATCGATGCCACTGTTGCTGGCGCTTTTGTTACCAACAAAACTGATTCTGAAGTAGCCGATAAAGTTGGTTTTGCTCTTGCTCCTGATATGGGCTTAGGCAAACGTGGAAATTGGTTATGGGCTTGGACTTTAGCAATCCCTTCAAGCAGTAAAAAATCTGATGCAGCAATGAAGTTTATTAGTTGGGCAACGTCTAAACAATATTCGGCGTTAGTGGCTGAGAAAAAAGGTTGGGCGAAAGTTCCTCCTGGTACTCGTGCTTCTTTGTACAACAATCCTCAATACATGAGTGAAGCTCCTTTTGCACAAATTACGTTAGATTCAATTCAATCTGCAGATCCTGTAAATCCGACGGTTGATCCTGTTCCTTACGTAGGCGTGCAATTTGTTGCTATTCCTGAATTTCAAGGTATTGGCACTGCTGTAGGACAACAATTTGCGGCAGCACTGACTGGCCAAATGACAGTAAAGCAAGCGTTAGCAAGTTCACAACGTTTGGTTGAACGTGCAATGCGCAAGGCGCGTTATCCTAAGTAGTTTTACTTAGTTTTGCGGGTAAGTGAACTACACTTACCCATACTTTCACTTGTAAGAGGTCTAGGTTATGGCAACAACACAATCTCGTACTTTGGCTAGAATAATGTTATTTCCATCAGTCATATTGTTGTTGGCGTGGATGATAGTGCCGCTGTGCATGACATTGTATTTCTCGTTTTTGGATTACAATCTTCTTATTCCAGGAAACAATGAATTTATTGGTTTCCTTAATTACGAATTTTTTCTAACAGATCCAGCATTTATAGAATCGTTTTTTAATACTCTTTGGTTAGTCGGCGGTGTATTGTTGATTACCATCTGTGGCGGAATTGGCTTAGCCATATTGTTGGACCAAGCAATTTGGGGTCGCAACTATGTACGTATAATGGTTTTAGCACCGTTTTTCGTAATGCCTACCGTTTCCGCATTAGTCTGGAAAAATATGTTTATGAATCCGGTGAACGGATTATTCGCTCACTTTGCAAATTGGATAGGCGTAGCGCCTGTTGATTTTTTTGCGCAAATTCCTTTGCTGTCAATTATTCTTATCGTTTCTTGGCAGTGGTTACCCTTCGCAGCCCTCATTTTGTTGACGGCTATTCAGTCTTTAGATCGTGAGCAGTTGGAAGCGGCTGATTTAGACGGTGCGGGTCCTTTCAGTAAATTTTATTACATTGTTTTACCGCATTTATCACGGGCAATAACAGCCGTTATTTTGATAGAAACCATATTTTTACTGTCAATATTCGCTGAAATATTGGTGACCACCAGCGGTGGACCAGGATATGCCTCAACCAATATTACCTATTTGATTTATACCCAATCATTGCTTCAATTTGACGTTGGAGGAGGCTCTGCGGGAGGTATTGTTGCCGTTATTATCGCCAATATAGTCGCTATTTTTCTAATGCGCCTAATCGGCAAAAACTTGGAGGACTAAACAATGGCTATTAATAGTAGTAATAAATCAAAAGTAATTTATACCGTTTTAGCCTGGACCATAAGTGGAATGATATTTTTTCCGATTTTATGGACATTAATCACCAGCTTTAAAACTGAAGCAGAAGCGATTTCAGCCAGTCCAAGTTTGTTTATGTTTGATTGGACGCTCGAGAACTATTCTGACGTATTAGAACGTTCGCCTTACTTTGACCATTTCTGGAATTCTGTGGTGATTTCTGTGGGGTCTAGTTTGTTGGGATTGTTAATCGCTATCCCTGCAGCTTGGTCAATGGCGTTTGTGCAAAATAAGCGAACTAAAAACCTATTAATGTGGATGTTATCAACCAAGATGTTACCGCCAGTGGGTGTCTTAATTCCTATTTATTTGTTGTTCCGGGATTTTGCATTGCTCGATACTAAACTGGGTTTGGTGATTGTGATGACATTAATCAATTTGCCTATCATGGTATGGATGCTCTACACCTATTTTAGAGAAATTCCAAACGAGATCCTTGAAGCTTCGCGTATGGATGGTGCTGGAATTTTTGAAGAAATATTTCATGTGCTCTTGCCTATCGCGTTACCTGGTATTGCATCAACATTATTACTCAACGTTATTTTAGCCTGGAATGAGGCGTTTTGGACGCTCATATTAACAGCCGCCAATGCTGCACCTTTGACTGCTTTTATAGCCAGTTATTCTAGTCCAGAAGGATTATTTTACGCCAAGTTATCAGCTGCATCAGCGATGGCCATTGTACCCATTCTCATATTGGGTTGGTTTAGTCAGAAACAATTAGTGCGCGGATTGAGTTTCGGCGCGGTTAAATAGGAGATTTAGAAATGGGCAGCATTACCTTAAAACAAGTAACAAAAAGCTTCGGCGATGTAAATGTAATCAAGCCGTTAGACTTAGAAATTAAAGACGGTGAATTCATTGTGTTCGTTGGTCCATCTGGTTGTGGTAAATCAACGTTATTACGGATGATTGCAGGCTTAGAAGATACCACCAGTGGTAATATTGAAATAGATGGAAAAGACGCGACCAAAACACCACCAGCGAAACGCGGTTTAGCGATGGTGTTTCAATCATATGCGTTGTATCCGCATATGTCGGTTCGTAACAACATTGCCTTTCCATTAAAACGAGCAAAAGTAGATCCTGCTGAAATCGAAGAAAAAATCGCGTCAGCAGCAAAGATTCTTAATTTAGGGGATTACCTAGACCGTAAGCCAGGGCAACTGTCAGGTGGTCAACGCCAACGTGTGGCCATTGGTCGCGCTATTGTGCGTCAGCCTTCGGCGTTCTTGTTCGATGAACCTTTATCAAACTTAGATGCATCTTGAAGAGTTAACATGCGTCTTGAGATTTCTGAATTACACAAGAGCTTAGCAACAACAATGATCTATGTAACCCATGATCAGGTTGAGGCGATGACAATGGCTGACCGTATCGCGGTATTTAATGGCGGTGTAATTGAGCAAGTGGGTACGCCTATGGAGTTATATCAAAATCCAGTGAACCGTTTTGTTGCGGGCTTCATCGGCTCACCAAAAATGAACTTCATTGATGTAAAACCTGTTGAGGGTGATCCAACTAGCAGCATAGGTGTTCGTCCAGAGCATTTGAAAGTAACTCAAGAACAAGGTTTATGGAGCGGAAAAGTAGGGGTTATTGAACACCTCGGTTCAGAGACTTTCCTGCATGTTCACGTTGACGGCGTTGGTACATTGACCATTAAAGACGATGGAGATTGTCCATTAAAATATGGTGATCTTGTCAATCTCACCGCGTCACAAAATAAAATCATGCATTTTGATAAAGACGGTGTGACCTTAGCGTCCTTGTCTTGGGGCGATAATGCTGTAATCGCTAAATAATCTTTAGTGAGCTTAGGCGCCAATGTCCGCTCCTAAGCTCGCATTTTAATGAGTAAATTTTTATGGCAATTCAACTGTGCTATCAATCACTTGAAGCATTACCAAATAATATAGGTAAACCCAACTATTCCAGGGATTCGTTGTCAGCAGGGATTGTACAAATCGGAGTGGGTAATTTTCATCGTGCACATCAAGCTATGTATTTACACCAGCTGTTCAATTCTGGCGAAGCCTTAGATTGGGCTATTCGAGGGGCTGGTACTAAGTCTTTCGATGCGGTGATGCGCGATAAACTTCAACAGCAAGATTGGTTAACGACCGTTGTTGAATTAGATAGTAAAGGATTAACTGCGCAAGTTTGTGCATCAATGATAGATTTTATTGAAAATGATGCCGACAGCGTAATCCAAGCCTTGAGTCACAGTGAAATACGCATAGTGTCGTTAACGATTACTGAAGGCGGTTATTTCATGGATGACAAAACTGGTGGATTTAATCTCAGTGATCCCGAAATTCAGCTGGATATAAACAACTTCAGTAAACCCAAAACGGTGTTTGGCATAATCATTAAGGCGCTACAACATCGCCGTGATAATCATATTGCACCATTTACTGTTATGTCATGTGACAACATTCCTCACAATGGTTTGGTTACTAAACGTGTAATTTCGCAAATGGCCAGTGAAATCGATCAAGGATTGGCAGATTGGATTGCTGATAAGGTTTCATTTCCCAACTCAATGGTAGATTGCATTACTCCGGCTACGTCTAATTTGGAACGAGAAAAACTGACAGATTTGTTTGGAATCACTGATAATGCGCCGGTATTTTGCGAACCTTTCGAATTGATGAAATTGCGTATCCTCAATGGTGGTCACGCCGCCATTGCTTACCCTGCAGCTCTTTTAGGTATTAATTTTGTGCATCAAGTGATGGCAAACCCGTTGATTGGACAATACCTTAAAAAATTAGTGAGTGAAGAAATCATTCCTACGCTAAACCCAGTACCTGGAGTCGATTTTAATCAGTATTTTTCACTCATCGAATCGCGCTTTTCGAATCCTGAGGTAAAGGATACGGTTCCTAGATTGTGTCAGGACGCTTCCAATCGATTACCAAAATTTATTTTACCCATTATTCAAGCCAACTTAAGTCAAGGAAACGACTGTAAAGGGTTAGCATTAGTAATTGCATTATGGTGTCGTTTATGTGCCCAAGGAGGAGATCCAGATAGCCCTATAACGATTCAGGATCAACAAGCTAATAGACTGATAAACCAAGCAATATTAGCTAAGGATAATCCATCTATATTTTTGCAAATGCATGATATATTTGGGACACTTGGGAGCCAAGATACCTTTATTCGAGATTTTTCAAATTGGTTGAACATGCTCTGGGATGTCGGTACTTCTAATACCTTAAAACACTACTTGTAGTAATTTTCTTAACTGGTGACACTATCATGACGCAAACCCAAACTTCGCTTTCACCCTGTTCAATTGATTTGGTTATTTTCGATTGTGATGGGGTATTAATCGATAGTGAAATTCTGAGTAAGCGGGTGTTGCTTTCAATGCTTGAAGATCTGGGTGTCAGTATCTCTGATAGTTACTTCGACACTTATTTTCTCGGACAAAGCTTTAAATCTGTTACTGCTAGGGTGTTAACAGACTACTCTGTGACGTTAACTGAGCAGTTTCGAGAAAATTATTTAGCTGCATTGTTGCAGGTGTTTGCACAAGAATTGGTTTCTACCGATGGTTTAAAGGATATGCTTGCAGCATTGCAAACAAACAGTTGTGTTGCTACTAGTAGCAGCCCGCAAAGAGTGAAATTTGCTCTGCAAACTATCGGTTTAAGCGATTTTTTTAGCGATAGGGTTTTTACCTCCTCAGAGGTAAAAAATGGCAAACCTGCCCCTGATATATTTCTGCACGCAGCCTCTAGAGTCGGTGTAGAGCCAGAAAATTGTTTAGTGATTGAAGATTCACAAGCTGGTATTCAAGGGGCCCTAGCAGCCAATATGCAAGTCATTAAGTACGCTGGCGCAAGTCATCTGAAGCATAAAGGCATATTAGAAACGGATATAGCAAACAATGTGGCAACAATATTTGATTGGCAGCAGTTATTTGAACTGGTTCCTTCTCTCAATTCAAGCAAGCCAATAGCGAGGTAAAAGTGGTTAAGTTAACGAATGCCGAAATGCGTAAGCTAGATGAAGCAGCTAGAGCTGGTTGGTTGTATTATGTGGCCGGTAAAACCCAAGACGAAATTGCTAAAAAACTCAATGTATCCCGTCAATCAGCTCAACGTATGGTTGCTTTGTCGGTCAGTAAGGGCTTAATCAAGGTTAGGTTAGATCATCCCATTGCTAAGTGCATGGACTTGAGCGTTAAACTCAAAGATCGCTTTGGTTTAACCACCTGTGAAGTGGTGCCTAGCGATGACTCCGAATCAACTTTGGGACTCGCTCAAGCTGGTGCAGATGAAATTGAAAAGCACCTTAAATCGGCTGAACCCAAAGTGCTTGCCATGGGGACAGGTCGGGTTTTACGCGATTGTGTTGATGAGCTTTCCTCATTGGACTGTGAGCAACATAAAATAGTCGCTTTGTTGGGGAACATGACATTAGATGGTTCCGCATCTCCTTACGATGTAGTAGTGCGTATGGCAGAACATATTAAAGCCAAGCATTACCCAATGCCTTTACCTGTATTACCTCGCAGCAAAGAAGAAAAAGAACAATTGCATTCGCAATATAATATTGCCAGTAATTTAGCGTTAGCCGCTAATGCGGATGTTACCTTCGTAGGAATTGGAAATCTTGGTTTGCATTCCCCGTTGATGTTAGATGGATTTATTACTAAAGAAGAGCTGAAAGATTTGCAAAAAAACGGTGCAGTTGGAGAGATCATTAGTTGGGTCTTTGACCGTAATGGCAAACTATTGGACTGTGCTGTAAATGATCGTGTTGCCAGTACGCCTTTGGCTGTAAGTTCTGATAAACCTGTGATTGGTATAGCGGCAGGTCAAGAAAAGGTAGATGCTATTTTGGGCGCGCTTAGGTCTAAGATGATAAACGGATTGATCACCAACGAGTACACCGCTGAAAAAGTGCTGAGCCTCGACTAAATTTGAACCTCAGCGCAGTATTGGTAAAGGGGAGGTTGATGACCGAGCCTATGCTACAGCGGTTTATTTTACCTGATTAGGCTGATAACCGCTGCTAACGTTCATCGCTTCTGGGGCTTGAGGAATAATTTCTTTGCGGCGGCTAGGACCGGAAAATTTTACTTTGTAAGTATCGTATTCCTTAATTGACTCAAAGCAGTATTTACCCAACGCATTTTCTAATTCAGCTAAATTGTGATTGGTAATCAATATACAATTTTTGTTATTCACCAATCGTTGTCGCAGCAAGTTACCTAGCCAGCTTTGAGTATTCTTTTTAAGCATGGTTTCGTTAACGCATACTTCATCCAGGATTAATAAATCCACATCCAACAATTCTTTTTGTATTTCTCTAAATTGTTCGGCAACGTTATCTGTAGCATTGTAATCATATGAAAAGAAGCGCATCTCAAGCAGACTTGAAAGTTGTCTATACAATACTGATATTTCATATTGGTCGATTAGCTGGTGGGCAATCGCACCGGCAATATGCGACTTTCCGCGGCCATAATCACCATAAAAGATCATCATATGTGAGCCGCTTGAACGCCATATTGGATCATCGTGGGCAGCAATAAATGACTGAGCAATACTCACCGCTTCAATTACGTCATCGCTATCTTCTATCAGTGTTTGGAAGTTCCATTTTGGATTGAGATCTGAGCGCCCGTGGATTTCTTGAATACGTCTTAGTTTGGCTTCTTGCTGCATTTTTTTGACGTCTTCGTTGGCTAAACGCTCGTATTGCGCTCGCACCTCTTTGTAGTCAGTATAGGTATCAGGAACATTGGTTTTACCCAAAGCTTTAGCTAATTGATCTAATTTTTGTTTGATACTGTCCACGTATTTTTGCTCTTTTATGGTTGTTTTTTTACTGTGCTATTTCTTACTATACTTAGCGACGAGTTGTTTAGCGTTATCATCAGCTTCAACACCTGCTTTAGGAGTAACCCACTGATTTCCCACTTTCTGAACATTTTTAACGCCACTTGCTAAGCGTCTTTGCTTAATTTGAAAGACAAATTTCTGGGTCCATTGGTATTGACTAAATTGTAGTTCAGGTCGACCCATCCAATAGGCAATAAATTCACCCAGTTCATGTTGGCTGTAGTCTTTGTCAATAATCCCTACCAAAGAAGCTAAATCTTCAAAGGCAGTTTGATGTGGTTTCCATGTTGCCGTCATCCCACTCCATTGTAAATGAAGGCTAGGGTAGTCGTCTTGTTTAATATTCAGCAGTGGTAAACGGACCCGTTGTTGGTTGAAGCTTTTGTCTAAAGAGGCGTCAGGTTCTATTTCTACCAGTTGTTGTTTAACGAGCTCTTTAATCAGCCCATTGATTTGTCTTCCCAAGGTAAATTCTTTGGTTTTACTATTTAACAGTGCAATTAACTGCTTGTAATTTAACGGTGCGGTTAGTCCTGTTTGTTCATCAGCAATAGGTCGCAGGCCAAGCAAATACAGCACTCTAGCATCATTGCTAAGTTCTTGTGTGAGAGCGGCTTGTTCCGATGAATTCATAATCAGTAAGTTAGTTTTGTTGTAAGTAAGACGTTAGCCATTCAACGGCGGCTTCTTCAGGAATTGGGTGGTTTAGTACATCAATATGAAAAGCGGGGGATAGTAGTGTCGCCCCGGAATTGTGTAATAACTCCTGCATTGTTTTCGCACCATAACAATAGGTGTCGTAACTGCTATCACCTAAACCAACGACTAAAAACTGTACATTATCTAATGAGTGATTTTTAATTTGCTTGGCGAATGCTTGGATATTATCGGGTAATTCACCAGCCCCATGGGTACTGGTACAAATCAACCATTTTCCTTCGTTGGGTATCTCTTCAATATTAGGTTCTAAGTGAATGTTTGCACTGTGTCCATTGGCTTCCAATGTTTCTTGCAAGGCATCGGCTACATATTCGCTTGCCCCTAACATAGTGCCTACAATGATTTCATAATTTGCCATGTTGTTGACCTTTATTTACCGATACAAAATGAAGAAAATATGCGTCCGAGTAAATCGTCTGAACTGAATTCACCGGTGATCTCATTTAATGCTTGCTGAGTTAAACGCAATTCTTCTGCCAAAATCTCTCCGGCAATATGTTCATGCAGTTGTTGTTGTCCAATATCTAAGTGTTCTGCTGCTCGATCTATGGCATCTAAGTGTCTTCGTCTGGCAATGAATTGGCCCTCAGAACTTTGGTCAAAACCCATACATTCTTTAAGGTGTTCAGCTAAGGCTTCAACACCTTGATTTAGACTTGCTGATAGACGGTAGACTGGTGTGTCACCGTGTTGTTCAAATCCCACTGACTCACCGGATAAATCGACCTTATTTCGAACCAAGGTCAGGCCAATATTAGCGGGCAATTTTTGCATAAATTCAGGCCAGATTTTATGCGGATCATTTTCCGCACTTTCACAGCTATCTAGCATGAATAAAACTCTGTCTGCTTTTTGTATTTCTTGCCAAGCTCGTTGGATGCCGATTTGCTCAACTTTGTCTGAGCTCTCTCTAAGCCCCGCAGTATCAATGATATGCAGTGGCATGCCATCTAAATGGATATGTTCTTTGAGAACATCTCGAGTGGTGCCTGCGATATCGGTTACAATGGCGGCATCGCGTCCAGCTAGAGCATTGAGTAGACTTGATTTCCCTGCATTAGGTTTACCGGCTATAACCACCTGCATACCTTCACGTAACAAGCTACCTTGCTTGGCTTGTTGTTTGACGTTTTGCATTTGGGTAATGATGTCGTTCAGATCTTTAGCTACTTTTCCGTCACTTAAAAAATCGATTTCTTCTTCTGGAAAATCGATGGCTGCTTCTACGTACATTCTTAGATGTATCACTTTTTCCACCAGCTGGTGGATATGTGCCGAAAATTCGCCTTGTAACGAACGCATAGCGCTTTTAGCCGCTTGGACTGAACTAGCATCAATTAAATCGGCTATGGCCTCAGCTTGGGCTAGGTCGAGCTTATCATTCAAAAATGCGCGTTCGCTAAACTCGCCAGGTCGAGCCATACGTATTTTGGGTATTTTGAGTATTCGCTTAATCAGCAAATCCAAAATGATTTGACCACCATGACCTTGCAGCTCTAGTACGTCTTCACCAGTAAACGAATGTGGGTTTTCGAAGAACAACGCAATACCTTGGTCCAAAGTCTGGTTGTCTTCGTCTAAGAACGCCAAGTATTCTGCTTTCCTTGGCGTTAACGTTTTACCTAGTAATGCTAAGGCAACAGTTTTCGCTAGTGGGCCAGAAACTCTAACTATGCCTACGCCGCCACGACCTGGGGCTGTTGCTTGAGCAACAATAGTGTCAGTTGGTAATTCCAAAATAGTATTGCCTGATTAATCGCGAAAGTTGTTAAATTGCAACGGTTGACCCATATCTTCGCCCCTAAGTAACGCCATCACCGCTTGCAAGTCATCACGTTTTTTGCCGGTTACACGAAGTTGATCGCCTTGAATGCTGGCTTGTACTTTCATTTTTTTATCTTTAATTAACTTCACTATTTTTTTAGCAATGGGTTGCTCAATGCCTTGTTTGAATTTGATGGTGCTACGGTGGGTTTTACCACTTCTTACCGTATCTTGAGGATCCATGGCGTTAGTGTCTAAGTTACGCTTAGAACACGCATTACGCAGCATATCTGTGAGTTGTTGAATTTGAAAGTCGCCTTCAGCAGTCAGCACGACTGATTCATCTTTGAATTCAATGGAGGCTTCAACACCTCGAAAATCAAAGCGTGTACTGAGTTCACGATTAGCGTTGTCAACTGCGTTACGAACTTCGTTCATTTCAATTTCTGAAACAATGTCAAAAGAGGGCATTTATTACTCCTGTTTTAATTTTGAGTATATTGTAAACCTGTAAACTTAGACAAAAAAGCCCGCAATGGCGGGCTTTCACTTTTATTTGGTGCCAATCACTTTTTATTTAGCTTTTAATCCACGTTTTTCCATGGACGAGTAAATAATTTTAGCTTGAACCAAGGTAATAACGTTACTTATTAACCAATATAAAACTAGGCCAGCTGGGAATATGAAGAAGAATAAACTCATTGCTACTGGCATCCATTGCATGATTTTCTGCTGCATTGGATCTTGAATCGTCATAGGTTGCAGTTTCTGCAATAAGTACATACTCAAGCCAGTTAATACTGGTAATACAAAATACGGGTCTTTGACTGATAAGTCAGTGATCCAAAATATAAAATCAGCGTGTCTTAATTCAACACTCTCTAGTAGAACCCAATATAGTGCTAAGAATATAGGCATTTGCAGAAGAAGAGGGAAACAGCCACCCATGGGGTTCACTTTCTCTTTCTTATACATTTCCATCATGGCTTGAGACATTTTTTGTCTGTCATCACCAAAACGTTCTTTTAGTTGTGCCATCTTAGGCGCTAAGTTACGCATTTTGGCCATAGACTCATATTGCTTCTTAGTCAGGGGATACATAGCCCCTTTAACAATAATCGTAATGATGACTATGGCTAATCCCCAGTTAATCACAATACTTTGAATAAATTGCAGTAATGCAAACAAAGGCTGTGAAATCCACCAAAGCACACCGTAATCAACAGTAAGGTCTAAACCGCGCGCTATTTGGGCAAGTGAATCTTGGTCTTTAGGACCCATGTACAGTGTACTTGTAATGGTGGTTGAATCACCTGGTGCAACATCTACAGGTGCGCCTTTAAAGCCAATTGCAGCATATCTAGACTGAACCACAGTACTGTACAACTGATTTGTGTCTTCTTGAGGTGGAACCCAAGCCGATACAAAGTAATGTTCTAGCATGCCAGCCCAACCACCAACGGTTGTTTTGTTTAGTTTTTCATCTTCCATGTCATCAAAAGAGAATTTTGAATAACGGTCGTCTTGAGTAGAGAATGCACCACCACGGTAGGTCGGCATAAACATACTACTTTCTGTGCCCTCAATAGCCTGTTTTAATTGGCCGTATTGTTGGTACTGCTTAACTTGAGAACTTCCGTTAACAACTTCGTATTCCACTTTTACATCGTGATGACCAGGGGTAAATATGAATCGTTTTGTAATTGCTACACCATCAGCAGAGGTCCACTTTAAAGGAACCACCAATTCTTTGTCTTGCATGACGAATTCTTGTTGGCTAACTACATAAGCGGGACGCCCTTTTTTGGTGTCAATCGCATCTCTGCCAACTAATCCGCTTTGTGCAATGTATAAAGTGACTGCATCAGGGCGTAATAAGCTGTATGAGTCGTCAGATCCTTGCGTAACCGGAAACTTACGAAGATTAGCGGAAATCACATCGCCACCACGGGTATCTATCAATACATCTAATGTGTCAGATATAACATGAACAACAGAATTAGATTGTGTAACTACCGGATTTACATCTTCAACTATCGTTGATTCAGGGACATCACCGTTATTGTCTGAGATAGTAGAGGGCGGTAAATCAGAACTAGGTGTGGACAAAGGTGCTTGTTCAACTATTTGAGTAGGTTGAACGGGCTGAGGACCATAGTCTTTTTGCCATTCTTGCCATAATAGAAAACTGACCAAAGCTAGGCCAATTATCAAAAAACTGCGTTGGGATTCCATATAATACTCTTTAACTACGTGTTCAATTTTGCGATTTTTTAAGACCGCATTTAGCTTTTCACAAATAGAGTAGTCTATTTGTGAACGTATTTATTACTTCTAATTTTTCACAGGGCGAAATAGTATAGGCAAATGAGGCAAATGATAAGTTCATTCGTGTTTTTTCGCCTTATTTTCTGGTACATGGTCAATACCACCCTGATGTAAGGGGTGACATTTACTAATTCTTCGAATCGTCAACCAACTTCCTACCCAAAACCCATGTTTGGAAATAGCTTCTATACCGTACTGAGAACAAGTCGGGTGAAAACGACAATTTTGCCCTAGCATAGGAGAAATCCAAAGTTGATATTGTCGTATCAACCAGACTGGGATTGCGCGCAACGGTTTGAGAGCTTTTTCCATAATTTTCCTAACAACAATGTTATTTGTTGATTCGTCATTGTGTCTAAGCCACTTTTTCCAACTACAACTATATCAGTGTTTGGAAGTTGGTGTTGATGCACGCGAAAACTTTCTCTGATAAGACGTTTAATGCGATTTCTATCGTGGGCTTTTTTGACGCGTTTTTTGGATATAGTAATACCCAGCCTAGGATGATCTAGCTGATTGAAACGGCCTAACACAGTGAGTTGAGGTGAAACTGAGGGGATAGCTTTTTGAAAGACTTTTTCAAAGTGAGTGGGAGTTAAAAGTCTTAGCTCCCGAGAAAACGAATTTTCACTCACTTTGAGAAATTAGGCTGATAAACGAGCACGGCCTTTAGCACGACGATTAGCAAGGACTTTACGTCCATTCTTTGTCGCCATACGGGCACGAAAACCGTGTGAACGCTTACGCTTTAAGTTACTTGGTTGAAATGTTCTTTTCATGACCTAGTCCCGATACATAAAGGTTAATACAAAATGAACTTCAATAGACGTTTAACCATTGCGCTCAAAAAGGATGCGGAATACTAGAGATATTTGTACCTGTTGTCAATCATTGATCGCAGAGATCGTTAAATTATTTGCTTTTATTTTTATAATAAATTAATTAACTGTTGATAACTGTATAAAATTAAATGAGGTTATCCACAAAAAGCTAGTTGATTTTTTCTAAATGGTGATTTTTATAGATTATTTTTATCCACCACGAATTCAAAATAATACAAGGTTATAGCTTTTTAATTATTCATAATATAATAAAATAATCAACTAAAACAAGCAGATAGATGGTATTAGACTAAGGTTTAGTAAATTATATCTAAATCAGTATTGCACTTAGTAGTGGGAATGCGAGATAATTCACAACCCCCTACGCTAAAGGGGATGAACAAGAACAATAATTGGACAATTTTCACTTCAGCGAGTGTTTTTAATTATCGAGTTATTTTAACTTTTAACGGGCTTAAACCGCCTCGTGACGGACTTTTTTTAATGTCTTTATGGAATAGATGCCTCGATCGTCTTCAACACGATCTTTCTACGCAAGAATTTAGTATGTGGATAAGACCGCTAAAAGTTTCAGAAGATAATCTTTATGTAACTTTGTCTGCTCCTAACCGATTCGTGCTTGATTGGGTTCGGGATAAGTACCACAGTCGTATAACCCAGTTATTGGAAGAATTTTGTGGTCCAGAAGCGCCAAGTCTATTATTGGAAGTGACAGCTAGACAGACGTCAAACTTTGCTTCTAACAATAACAATTCAAATGGTAATTTTGCGCCTAACAATAATGGTGCGAGTAATACGGCGAAACCCAATAGCGCGCAACAACCTCCAGTAGACGTCCAAAATTCAGAAACGCAAAAACCGGATAACAAAGATTTTAATCAAAAAGCCAGTGTTTCCAGTCAAGCTCATAAAAGTAATATTAATGTAACCTACAAATTCGATAATTTTGTTGAAGGTAAGTCAAATCAGTTAGCAAGAGCTGCGGCAACTCAGGTGGCTAATAATCCAGGCGGGGCATATAACCCGCTATTTATTTATGGCGGGACCGGGTTGGGTAAAACTCACTTACTGCACGCTGTAGGTAATGGAATTATTGCAAAGAAAAAAAATGCCACTGTGGTTTATATGCATTCAGAACGTTTTGTTCAGGATATGGTAAAAGCGCTGCAGAATAATGCGATTGAATCGTTCAAACGTTACTACCGATCTGTGGATGCTTTGTTAATAGATGACATTCAGTTTTTTGCTAATAAAGAACGCTCACAAGAAGAATTTTTTCATACCTTTAATGCGTTGTTAGAAGGCAATCAACAAATCATTCTGACCTCTGACCGATATCCAAAAGAAATCGATGGGGTGGAAGATAGATTAAAATCTCGTTTTGGTTGGGGTTTAACTATTGCCATAGAACCGCCAGAACTTGAAACAAGAGTAGCGATTTTGAATCGTAAAGCCCTTGAGAATAAAATTAATCTGCCTGATGAAGTGGCTTTTTTCATTGCTAAACGTTTGCGCTCAAACGTACGGGAATTGGAAGGGGCACTTAATCGGGTAATTGCCAACGCAAATTTCACTGGCCGTGCAATTACCATTGATTTTGTTAGAGAAGCGCTTCGTGATTTGTTAGCGCTTCAAGAAAAGTTAGTTACCATTGATAATATCCAAAAAACTGTGGCTGAATATTACAAAATCAAAATTGCTGATATTTTGTCAAAAAGACGTAGCCGCAGTGTAGCAAGACCACGCCAAGTGGCGATGGCTTTGGCAAAGGAATTAACCAATCATAGCCTTCCAGAAATTGGTGACGCATTTGGCGGAAGGGACCATACTACGGTTTTGCATGCATGCAGAAAAATAGTACAGCTAAGAGATGAAAGTCATGATATAAAAGAAGACTATCAGAATCTTATTCGAACACTATCTTCTTAAAATAAAAAATGAGTTTATAAATGAAATTCACCATCAGCCGGGAAAACTTTCTCCAACCTCTTCAATTAGTCTCTGGTGCTGTAGAGAGACGACATACTTTACCGATATTATCTAATGTACTAATAAAAGTCAGTGATAGTTCACTTTGGCTAACGGGTACGGATCTAGAGGTTGAATTGATCTCTAACGTAACCTTAACCGGTGAATTTGAAGAGGGCGAAATTACCGTTCCTGCCAAAAAGCTTTTCGACATATGTCGAGGTTTAGGCGATGAAAGCGAAATCAAATTCGAAGTTGATGGTAATAAAGCACTGATACGCTCAGGTAGAAGTCGATATTCGTTATCTACTTTGTCGGCCAGTGACTATCCAAATCTAGAAGATTGGGAAGGGGAAACTGAATTTGAAATTTCCCAAGCTAATCTTAAACATTTGATTGAAAGTACTCAGTTCTCAATGGCACAGCAAGATGTTCGTTATTACCTTAACGGGATGAGCCTTGAAACCGAAGAAGATATTATTCGAACTGTTGCAACTGACGGTCACAGACTAGCGTTATGTCGATTGAAATATACAGCAGCTCCTTTGCCAAGTAGACAAGTTATTATTCCTCGTAAAGGTGTATTGGAAATAAGTCGACTTATCGAAGCTGATGATAACCTTGTGAAAGTACAGTTGGGTTCAAATCACATTCGAATTTTTTCTACTGACTTTATCTTTACCAGTAAGTTGGTAGATGGTCGTTTCCCAGACTATCGCAGAGTACTTCCTAAAGATGGTGATAAGATCATCGAGGCCAGCAAAGATATTCTTAAAAATGCTTTCTCTCGAGCTTCTATTCTATCTAATGAAAAGTTCAGAGGTGTACGCTTAAACCTTTCTAAAAACGAACTTAAAATTACAGCTAACAACCCAGAGCAAGAAGAAGCAGAAGAAATTGTAGATGTTTCTTACGAAGGTGAAGGGGAGTTAGAAATAGGTTTTAATGTTGCTTATTTAATTGATGTGTTTAATTCGTTGGGTTCTGAAAACGTTAAGATAACGCTAGCCGATTCTAATAGTAGTGCACTGATTGAAGATGCTGCTGATGATTCAGCTCTTTACGTTATTATGCCGATGAGACTGTAATTGTAGTTTAGGAAACATCGGCATATGAAGCTGGACAAAGTCCAGATCCAACATTTTAGAAATCTGCAAAATGTTGACATTTCACCTTCTTCTTCGTTGAATTTTATATTTGGTCAAAACGGTAGTGGAAAGTCTTCTTTTTTAGAGGCTCTCCACTACTTGGGTTTTGGACGGTCATTCAGAACCCTTAAACACAAAAACGTGATTCAATATGATTCGACTGAATTCAGTGTTTTTTGTGTTGTATCTGATTCTAATCATTCTCTAAAACTCGGTATGTCTCGTAAAAATGATGACTCCCTGTTGGTCAGTGTAAATGGCAACAAGTCGAATAAAATGTCTGAGCTTGTTAGTCATGTTCCTATTCAGATATTCACACCACAAAGCTCAGATTTAATAATAGGTAGTCCGTCACTAAGACGTCGGTTTTTAGATTGGGGATTGTTCCACGTGGAACCTTCATTCATTCAGACCTCTCAAGACTACCAAAAACTAGTAAAACAGAAGAACGCGCTACTACGTAAAATCGGCTTAAATAGTAACAACGAAAATAGCACTCAGATGCAATTCTGGGACAAACAAATCATAAAGGTAGGAAACCACCTTACAGAATTGAGAAAAGGCTACCTAGATAGCATTTTGGAGCATATAAATAGCAATTTAATGCAATTTCTACCTGAGTTTTCGGTAGAAATCTCGTATCATAGGGGTTGGGAAAAAGACGCTTCACTTGAAGAGTCTATTAAAAGAAAATTTGAAAAAGATTGTCGTAATGGTTATTTAAGCGTTGGTCCACACAAGGCTGATCTGAAACTTAAATGCAATGGTGTTGAAGTTTCAGAGACCTTATCTCGTGGTCAATTGCGAATGTTGGTGGCAGCATTACAACTTGCTCAAATACAGCACCTAAGCGGTAAAACGAAAAAGTCCTGTGTATTTCTATTAGATGATGTTGGTGCTGAACTGGACGAGACTAAACGAGAATCTTTTATTGATAAACTGTTAGAAAACGAAACACAGCTTTTTATTACAGCAATCGAAAAATCTCAATTGCTGTTTATAGAGAAATACAAAAACAAGAAAATGTTTCACGTGGAACATGGCCATATGAGAGAGGAGAACTAATCAAATGGCAGAAGAGAATAACTACGATTCCTCGAGTATTAAAGTACTTAAAGGACTAGATGCAGTAAGAAAAAGACCGGGTATGTATATTGGTGATACAGACGATGGTACCGGACTTCACCACATGGTTTTTGAGGTGGTTGATAACTCCATCGATGAAGCTTTGGCTGGTCACTGTTCGGAAATTAACGTAAAAATTCACACTGATGGTTCTATTTCTGTATCAGATGATGGTCGTGGTATTCCTACAGAGATACATGAGGAAGAGGGTGTCTCTGCAGCTGAAGTTATTATGACAGTACTTCACGCCGGTGGTAAGTTCGATGACAATTCCTATAAGGTATCCGGTGGATTGCACGGTGTTGGTATTTCTGTTGTAAATGCATTATCAAAAAGACTGACCATGAAAATCCGTCGCATGGGTAAAGTATTCGAACAAGAATACGTTCATGGTGTTCCTCAAGAACCGCTAAAAGCGGTTGGTGAATCTGACACTACTGGAACCACAATACGTTTCTGGCCTAGCGAAGATACCTTTACTAATGTTGAATATCACTACGATATTTTGGCGAAAAGATTAAGAGAATTAAGTTTCCTTAACTCTGGTGTTTCCATTGTTTTATCTGATGATAGAGATGGTAAAAAAGACCACTTTAAATATGAAGGTGGTATTTTGGCATTTGTTGAATACCTTAATAGAGCTAAAACCGCCGTCCATTCAAAGATTTTCAATTTCACAACTGAAAGGGATGATGGCATATCAGTAGAAGTTGCGATGCAATGGAATGATAGCTTTAACGAAAATGTATTTTGCTTTACCAATAATATTCCCCAACGTGATGGTGGTAGTCACCTCGCTGGATTCCGTGCAGCGCTAACGCGTACATTAAATAACTACATGGAAAAAGAAGGCCTGAATAAAAAGGCTAAAACGAACGCAAGTGGTGATGATGCAAGAGAAGGGCTAACTGCTGTTATTTCAGTAAAAGTACCTGATCCTAAGTTTTCTTCACAGACCAAAGATAAATTGGTTTCTTCTGAAGTAAAACCTGCTGTTGAAACTGCAATGGGTGAAGCCTTAACTGATTTCCTTTTAGAGAATCCGACTGAAAGTAAAATCATCATTGGTAAAATTATTGATGCAGCTCGTGCTCGAGAAGCCGCTCGAAAAGCGAGAGAAATGACTCGCCGTAAAGGTGCGTTGGACTTAGCAGGTTTACCTGGAAAGCTTGCGGATTGTCAGGAAAAAGATCCTGCTAACTCTGAACTATATATAGTGGAAGGGGACTCTGCGGGAGGCTCTGCAAAGCAAGGGCGTAACCGTAAGAACCAAGCAATACTTCCATTGAAAGGTAAAATTCTTAATGTTGAGAAGGCACGTTTTGATAAAATGCTTTCTTCTCAAGAGGTAGCGACGCTAATTACTGCATTAGGCTGTGGTATTGGTAGAGATGAGTACGACCCTGAAAAGTTGCGTTATCATAAAATCATTATCATGACAGATGCTGACGTCGACGGAAGCCATATTCGTACTTTGCTTCTTACCTTTTTCTACCGTCAAATGCCTGAAATTCTTGAGCGTGGTTATATCTATATTGCACAACCGCCGCTTTACAAAGCTAAAAAGGGTAAACAAGAACAATACCTTAAAGATGACGATGCATTAACTAATTACTTAACTTCAATTGCATTAGATGACGCTTCTATCCATGTTAATTCTGAAGCACCTGGCATTTCAGGTGTTGCCTTAGAAAACTTGGTTAAGCAGTATCACCTTGCTGTGAAAATGATTAATCGAATTAGTAGGTTATATCCGAAGGTTCTTGTTAACCAATTAATTTACAGTGATATTTTGAATGTTTCTGATTTATCTGATCCAGCTAAGCTAGAAGCTTTTGGTAAAACTTATATTGCTTCACTAACTGATGATGAATCTGATGGTGCAACTTACAGTTTTGAAGTTAAAGATGATGTAGAGCGCAGCAGTCATTACATATCAATTATTTTGCGTCAGCACGGTATTGATACTGAATATAAATTTGACCATGATTTTGTTGATTCAACTGAATACACCAAAATCAAAGAACTAAATGCAGCAATCAATGGCATTATGGAAGAAGGCGCTTATGTTAAACGCGGCGAGAAAACCAAACCTGTCACCGATTTTGTAAGTGCATTGGAATGGTTAATGGCCGAATCTAAACGTGGTCAGTATATCCAACGATATAAAGGATTGGGCGAAATGAACCCTAGTCAGTTGTGGGAAACTACAATGGACCCTGCTAATCGTAGAATGCTTCAAGTAACCATAGAAGACGCTATTGGTGCTGACCTATTGTTCACTACCTTGATGGGTGACCAAGTTGAACCTAGACGTAACTTCATCGAAGAAAACGCCTTGAGAGTGGCTAACCTAGACGTTTAGTCCAATAGTCTGCAAGCTTTAACTTGTAGGACCTGACAACTTGTTAAATTAATAACGCTGAGAACTTCTGCTTTCAGCGTTTTTTTTGGCTCTAAATTATTGATTTAATTTAAAAATATCAATTTTAACCGCGCAATAATAGATCAAAAAGAGCAGGCGTTAGCGTTGATTTTAATGTATGGAGTAAAAGAGCGACTACTGAATAGATATGGAACATCTATTTTGTTCTGATTTAACGGGATGATAGAGGGGATATTAAGACTTTCTATGGAGGTTATAGCGTCTCACCTCCTAGGTTTCCCTAAGAGGTGAGTATGCAAGAGTTAACTAATACTTAGGATTTTTCAATATAAACAACCGGAGATTGTTCACTGGTAAAATCGATAAAAAAGTCATATGCGCCTGTTTCATCTGGAGTAAATTGAAAATTACCGCCAGGATTTTCACAAGACGACTTTGCTGCTTTACCCACAGTTAGTACTTTTCCAGCAGAGCCGGAAGGGCTGCCACAGTCATATCCAGGGGTATAATTTTCGTCTGCAAATTTAAAATCATAGGGCTGACCATCTGCGATGAGCTTCACGGTTGCCTTATACAGATTACCGTTTACTTTCTTAATTCGATAATTCTCATCAGCTTCCCACCAAGTAAAGACTCCTCGTAGATAGAAGCTTTGGTAGTCTTTTTCCATTATCTGCTCAACAAAGGTCGTTGAGCAGCCGGAAACAAAGGTGCTGACTAGAAAAATCAAAGCGATTCTATTTTTCATATTCTTGTATTTAAACCTCAACTTCGTTTTATTCGTATCTTAATAATGATATGTCGGCACACTTAAGGAACAACTGACGTAATTGCAGTAGAAGTGCGAGGCGATTATTCTTAACAGACTGATCGTCGGCCATTACCATTACATTATCAAAGAATGCATCGATACTGCTTGCCAGTTGCGAAAGAACTTGCAACACAGCTTCATAATTGGCTTTTGCTAACAATGGCGCTACTTCTTCTTGAATGCGAGATATCTCATCGGCTAAATGTTTCTCTTCAGACTCTACCAATAGGCTAGCATCCAGCTTATATTCATCAGATACATTATTCTTATCTAATATGTTAGCTACACGTTTGTTTGCTGCAGCTAAGGCTTGAGCTGAAGGTAGTAACTTAAACTGTTTAACACCATGGATACGCGCATCGAAATCCGCAGGTGCTGTAGGTCGTCGAGAAAGTACTGCTTGTATGACATCAACTTCAATGCCTTGTTCCTGATACCAGGTTCTAAATCTACCTAAAATAAAGTCAACAACTTGTTCTTCAGTGTCGTTGTTATTTATTTTGTCTTGCAATAGTTGGTATGCATCGCTCACTAACACGGTCAAATCTACTGGTAGTTTCAGTTCAACAGCTATTCTCAATATACCTATTGCTGCGCGTCTAAGTGCAAAGGGGTCTTTGTCACCTTTAGGTAATTGTCCAATACCGAATATACCTACTAAAGTATCTAGCTTATCGGCAAGTGCAACGGCACAGCTCACGTTAGATTGGGGTAGGGCATCACCAGAGAAACGAGGCATGTATTGTTCGTTTAATGCATTTGCAACAACTGCATCTTCGCCATCGTGATTCGCATAATGCATTCCCATGATGCCTTGAACATCTGGAAATTCCATTACCATTTCTGTCATTAAATCAGTTTTTGATAATAATCCAGCTCTAGCTGCCTGGGCTTCATCGGCACCGATATGTTTGGCAATTTTTGCGGCTAATTTAGAAATTCTGCGAGACTTATCCGCTAAGGTACCTAATTGTTTTTGGAACAAAACTGTTTCTAAACTATCTAGACGACTTTCTAATGTGCGCTTTTTATCAGTTTCAAAGAAGAATCGGGCATCCGCTAAACGGGGACGAATTACTTTTTCATTGCCGTGAATAACCTGAGCGGGATCTTTACTTTCGATATTGGTTACGAATAAAAATCGAGATTTAAGCTCGCCATTAGTATCTAACATCGGGAAGTACTTTTGGTCGCCTTTCATTGTATAAATTAGGGCTTCTTTTGGTACTTGTAAAAATTCGTCCTCAAAATTAGCAACTAATACTACGGGCCATTCAACCAATGCCGTTACTTCATCCAACAACTCTTGTTCAAGTTCAACTACACCGTTTTCTTGAGCTGCAGCGTCTTGAAGCTGTTGTTTGATGATATCTTGGCGGGCTTGATAGTCAGCAATTACATAATGATTTTTAAGCTGAGTTTGGTAATCGTCAGCATGGGCTAGCTCGAAGCTGGTTTCACCATGGAATCTGTGGCTGTTAACCGTTCTGCTTGACGTTAAACCTAATACTGAGCCCGCAACTATACTTTCTCCGTAAAGCATACAGAGCGTGTGTACAGGGCGTATAAATTGAATTCCTTTATTACCCCATCGCATTGCTTTAGGGATAGGTAATTTCTTTAATGCGCTTTCAACGATTTCTTCCAATAAGGTCGTTAACGTCTGACCGGCTACATTGGCAACATGTAAGAGCCATTCACCCTTATCGGTCTTGAGTCGCTGTGCTTGGTCAACACTAATACCATTTGAACGAGCCCAGCCTTCTGCTGCCTTTGTAGGATTGCCTTGTGCATCGAATGCGGCTGTGACTGCAGGACCACGTTTTTCGACTTGCTTGTCAAGTTGCTTCTCGGCCAATGCTATGACTCTGACCGCTAGGCGTCGCGGCGTGGCGAAGCTTTCGATAGCATCAAATTCTAAATCTGCTGCTTCAAAACCTAATTTAATACTATCTGCGAACGCTTGCGCTAAGTTCTTCAGTGCTTTTGGTGGAAGTTCTTCTGTTCCTAATTCAACTAACAAATTTTCTTTACGCATCACCTTTGCCTCCCTGTTTTGCGTCATCTTTACACATGGGAAACCCGAGTTTTTCACGACTTTGGTAGTAGGCTTCTGCTACTGCTTTTGCCAGAGTGCGCACTCTTAGTATGTAACGTTGGCGTTCTGTTACCGATATTGCGTGACGTGCGTCTAACATATTAAATGCGTGAGATGCTTTCATTACTTGTTCGTAAGCTGGAAGTGGAAGTCCTGCTTCAATTAGTCGTTGGCTATCTTTTTCGCATTGATCAAAGGTTCCAAACAAGGCTTTAACATCTGCATGTTCAAAATTATAAGCAGACTGTTCAACTTCATTTTGATGAAAAACGTCGCCATAAGTTACTTTACCCATTGGGCCGTCAGTCCAGGTCAAATCATAGATACTGTCGACACCTTGGATGTACATTGCTAAACGCTCTAAGCCGTAGGTAATCTCGCCAGTGACAGGGGCGCATTCCAATCCGCCTACTTGCTGGAAGTAAGTAAACTGAGTGACTTCCATTCCGTTTAACCAAATTTCCCAACCAAGACCCCAAGCGCCCAAAGTGGGGGACTCCCAGTTGTCTTCAACAAAGCGTATGTCGTGCACTAATGGATCAAAACCTAACTCTCTAAGTGAATCTAGGTAAAGCTCTTGAATATTATCAGGTGAAGGTTTAAGCATTACCTGGAACTGGTAATAATGTTGTAGACGATTTGGGTTTTCACCGTAGCGTCCATCTGTAGGACGACGACAAGGTTGCACATAAGCGCTGCTTATCGGCTCGGGACCTAAGGATCTTAAAAATGTCATTGGATGGAAGGTACCTGCACCCACTTCCATATCTAATGGCTGGATAATTACGCAGCCTTGACGAGCCCAAAAATCCTGCAATGCGAGGATAAGGCCCTGAAACGTCTTAATATCAAACTTTTGCATGTACAATCACTACATTATCGGTTACTAAAAAAATGCCCGCAAGTATACCTTTTGTCTTGCTTTGAATGTAGGCTAATTCATCGAATTTTGTAATAAACATGCAAGTTAAGCCCAAGTTGTTGGGAATTTTGCGTGAAATAAGGAAAGAATGTGGATACTAATCGCTGTAGTTGGGTGGGCAAAGATCCAATTTATCAAGAATATCATGACAAGGTATGGGGTAGGCCGGTCAGGGACCCTATCGATTTGTTTGCTAAATTGTGTCTAGATGGTCAACAGGCGGGACTAAGCTGGATTACGATTCTAAAAAAACAACAAAACTATGAAGCTGCATTCCACAATTTTGAACCAACAAAAATCGTACTATTTGATGACCAAGATATCGAACGTTTAATGTTAGACAAAGGCATAGTCAGAAATCGTTTAAAAATTAAATCTATCATTAACAACGCAAAAGCTTATTTAAAAATGCAAGAGGAGGGGATTGAATTCGATCAGTTTATTTGGAGTTTTGTCGGCAATAAGGTGATAACAAATCATTGGGTTAGCGCCAGTGAAGTGCCAACCTCTACACCAGAATCTGAGGAAATGTCTAAAGCCCTTAAGAAAAAGGGCTTTAGCTTTGTTGGTACGACGATTTGTTATGCGTTTATGCAGGCGGTAGGGCTAGTCAATGACCACACTACCGATTGCCACTGCTATAAACAGGCCTAAACTAGTTAAAACTAAGTGACCTTATCATCACCATTTCTTTTAAAATAGCAGACTCCAATTTGGCCTCTTGTTCTTCTCTATTTTGGTCTTGCTGCGCTCTTACTTCAGGTGCCAAAGCTTTGCGCTGTTGGTGCGTAGGCAACTCCCTAACTGCCAAAAACAAATTATACAGATTGGGATAGTCCCGTTGGCAATTTGGTGGTGACGCCACAGGTACACTGTCTAACAAGTTGACCAATCTAATCGCACCTTCAGATAAGTTACATTGCTGCTGTTCTACTGCCAAGGCAATGGTGTGAACACTTTCCATAATTCTAACGACACGATCTTGTCTTGCTTTTTGTTGGGCTTGTTTCTGTCGTTTTAATTGAAACAGTAATTTGCCTGCATAAAACGCGAGAGACCCAATGATCAAAAGTGCTAACGCTACCAGCGTATACTCTAAAACCGACAAAACCTTATCTCCTATTTAAATTCATCTATGTTAATAGACTCAAAGCGTGCAAAAGGATCGTCTTCTTTACCTTCAACTTGCTTGTCTTTTGCTTCAGGTTCTACATCTATACCTAGCAGTTCACATAATTCTCTATGTCTGGCGAGTTTTCGTTCGACATAACGTTTATCGTCAGCATTCAATGCTATTCCACTATCCATGTTGTCTAGCAAATTATTCAAACGTTCATTATCTTCCAGTTCTGCTAGCTCTTGAGCGGGGGAGAAATATTTCGGTTTACTTGGTTTAGGTTTAGATTTGAATTCCTTCGGCTCTACAATTAGCTGAATAGGCTTTTTACTGCCGATGCGAGGATCGTTTTGCTTCGATTGATTCGGCGCCTGCTGGTTAAGTTCCACGGCGCTATGACGACTTCCCGAGGGATTGCCTTTATGCTTTTTAGGTTTAGTGTTGGTTGGATCTTTGGGCTTTCTTGGCGCCCAACTTTCTTTAGGGACACCAATGCGTCCAACTTTACGTGATTTTTTTACTCTAGCCATAATTGATTGCCATATTAAGTCGATTCTTCATTTTAGCGCATTTTAAACCTACATATACAGATTTAATATGCTTGCTGAATTGGTTGAATCGATTGACTTAATTTGACGTTATAAAGACGCAGATAAGAAAAACGGTAACAGGAACCTGTTACCTTTTAAATATAGAGTGTCTTATGACACTTCTCCCGTTACGTGTTCATCCTAAACCTGTATTGCTTTCCTTGTCTTGCACTTCACTTTTTATTATTGCTAACGAAGTTGTTATATTGTTTTGGGTCTTCCTGACGCTTTATAGTTAATCCATAATTTCCAAAATGGAACCTCAATGAACAGCGGATTGTTATTATTATTAGCTGTTCTAACTTCCCTGACAAACCTTATAAGGTTTGTTAATCCTTCTTTTTATTTGCGCAAAGAATACAGCAAAAAATAAAATTTACAACTTATTTACATCTATTAACAAAAAAAGTGAACCTTTTAGTCTAAAAAGGTTCACTTTTTTGTCGAAATTATTTGTTGCTAAGTAAAAAACTTAGTGTAGTCCGCCTAAATACTGAGAAAGAGTTTCAATGTCTTCATCAGTTAGCTTGGTTGCAATATCTCGCATCATTCCATTTAAGTCATTAGCACGAGTGCCTGCTTTAAACTTCTCTAACTGAGACTTCAAATAAGCTGCTTTTTGGCCGCTAATATCTGGGAATCCAGCTAAGCCTAAGCCATTACCTCTAGGTCCATGACAGGCAATACAAGCTGTGATGCCTCGCTCTAGGTCGCCACCGCGATACAATTCACCGCCTTTTTCCACTACGTCTTCTGGAGTAGTACCAGGTTTTGCTTCCTGGGTAGCGAAGTATGCTGCTAAATCTAGCATTTCTTGCTCGTTCAACAATGCTGCTTGTGAACTCATGACCGGATCGTAACGTCCCTCTGCACCTGCTGTTTCACCACCTAGCTTTAATTCTTTTAGCTGCTTTGCAATGTATTCAGCGTGTTGGCCGGCTATGGACGGATAAATATCCAGAGGGCTATTTCCATCTGCACCATGACAGGCAACACAGCCTTTGCTTGTAACTAACCCTTCACCCGCTTGTGCGTCGCCTTTGGCAAATACTGAAGCAGAAAAACCTACGGTCAAACACACCAACAAACCCAATTTTTTCATAGTGACTCTCAAAACATCTTATGCATTGGTTAATAGAATATCAGTATTTTACACATTTAATGGCGCGATAAAATCATTTCCCGAACAATTGTGTGGATATTTCAGTGTTTTACGCTAATAAATGCAGTTAAATGGTATACTATGCCAGAAATTTACCCCTAATTACCGTTTTTAAAGAGAGTTCGAGTGAGTCATTACAGTCACGCCAAGTTTGTTACCAGTGCCCCAGATATCAATCATCTTGAACAAGACGAGGGCAACGAAGTCGCTTTTGCCGGTCGTTCAAACGCGGGAAAATCCAGTGCCCTAAATCGTCTTACCCGTCAAAAAAGTTTAGCAAGAACCAGTAAAACACCAGGCCGAACACAGTTAATCAATGTATTTGAGATTGAAGAAGGGCGAAGATTAGTAGATTTGCCTGGTTATGGTTATGCCAAAGTACCTTTGGATATGAAACTTAAATGGCAAAAAGCCCTAGGTGAATATTTACAAGTACGCAAAAGTCTTGCTGGCTTAGTGGTGTTAATGGACATCCGTCATCCTTTCAAAGATTTAGATCAACAATTGATTTACTGGGCAGTGGAGCGCAACTTGCCTGTATTAGCGTTGTTAACAAAGGCTGACAAGCTAAAGGCGGGAAAACGTAAAGCACAACTATTAATGGCAAGAGAAGCGTCTATGGCGTTTTGTGGTGACGTTACAGTGCATGTTTTTTCTTCATTAAATGGTCTAGGCCTGGACAACGTTGAAAGAGTATTAGATGAATGGTTGGGTTTTGCTGATAAAGAAAAACCTATCGAGGGTTAATTTACTTTTTAGATAAAAAAAAGCCCCTTCAAAAGAAGGGGCACAGGATAGAGAGAAAACACATAAAAACCGTATATTCAGAGTAGCTCATTTCAATAAAGTTCACCGCTTTGTAAAAAAATTCCTGTTTTATTGATAATTTCAAATTCGAGTTTTCGAAAACTAATAAATTCAAACTGCTCTCATCTTGATTATTTGATGGCTGCGAGTCTATTCAGCATTTGATGTGCAGGCGTTTAATAGCGAATTAAAAAGGTCTTAGTTATAGCTGATAGTGTTAGGCTGGGACGGTTCTAAAAGGCATAAAAAAACCCCAGCAAATTGCTGGGGTCGAAAGCAAAGGTATATCTAACTTAATAAGTTAACCTCTGTACCCTACAAAGCTCATTCTAGCTATGGAATTGAAAAAATCAAATATTTTTGTAATATTATTACAGAAATAATCGGGTTTAGATTAGATTTAAGCACTTTATTAATGCGCTTCATCCCAATTCTCACCCTCTCCAGCCTCTACTATTAAAGGTACTGATAGGTCACAGGCGTTCTCCATCAAGGTTATTATGGATTGTGTGTTTTCTTTTATGTTTTGTTCTTTTATTTCAAAAACAAGTTCATCGTGTACCTGCATGATCATTTGCACATCGTCATTTTTCAGGCTCTCGATCCAATCATCTACCTTCAACATGGCCATTTTAATAATATCGGCCGCGGTTCCTTGCATAGGTGCATTAATCGCTGCTCGTTCAGCGCCTTGTCTTCTCATGCCATTACTAGCGTTGATATCTGGAAGGTATAAACGTCGCCCGAACACGGTAGAAACGAAACCGTCTTCTTTTGCGGCTACTCGGGTCTGTTCCATATATTTTAATACGCCAGGGTATCGCTCAAAGTACAAATTCATGTACTTTTGTGCATCTTGCCTTGGAATATTTAATTGTCTGGCTAAACCGAACGCAGACATCCCATAAATTAAACCAAAATTAATCGCCTTAGCACTGCGCCTTTGCTCTGTAGTAACATTTTCTAGAGCGACGCCAAATACCTCTGCAGCCGTGGCCTTATGCACATCTTTACCGGAAGAAAAAGCGTCCAAAAGCCCTTTATCTTCTGACAGATGCGCCATTATTCTTAATTCAATTTGAGAATAATCGGCTGCGACAATTTTATAACCTTTTCGCGCGACAAAGGCCTGCCTAACTTTTCTGCCTTCTTCGGTTCTGATTGGGATATTTTGTAGATTTGGTTCGGTGGATGATAAACGTCCTGTGGCAGCAATCGCCTGATGATAACTAGTGTGCACTCTACCTGTTCTAGGGTTTATCATCTTAGGTAGTTTATCTGTATAGGTATTCTTTAGTTTGGTTAGCCCTCTAAATTCCATCAAAAGTTTCGGCAAAGGATAGTTTAAAGCGAGTTCTTGAAGTACTTCCTCAGCAGTAGATGGTGCGCCTTTTGGGGTCTTTTTCAAGACCGGCAAATCTAGCTTATTAAATAAAATTTCCTGCAATTGTTTGGTTGAACCAAGATTAAACTCTTCGCCAGCCATTTCATGAACTTCTTTTTCCAATTGCATAATACGAGAAGCTAAATTTTGACTCTGTTGCAATAAGGTTTGACTATCAATTAACACGCCTCTTTGTTCCATTTTAGCTAACACCGATGCCAGCGGGACTTCAATGTCGAGTAATACGTGTTTTAGTGATTCGTGTTCACACAGCTTTGGCCACAACTCTTGGTGCAAGCGTAAAGTAACATCTGCGTCTTCAGCGGCATAAGGGGAAGCTTTTTCTAGCGGTATTTGATTAAAGGTTAATTGTTTAGCGCCTTTACCTGCAATTTCTTCGAAACTAATTGCGTTATGTTGTAAGTAATACTTCGATAGGCTATCCATGTCGTGGCGTGTGGCCACGCTATTGAGGACGTAGGATTCAAGCATGGTATCGAATTCAATTCCGCGAAGTACAATATTGTAATTCGCTAATACATTTTTGTCGTACTTCAGGTGTTGTCCGACTTTTTTATGGGATTCACTTTCCAGCAAAGGTTTGAATTTTTCTAATACCATTGCGCGGTCTAGTTGTTCCGGTGCATCCAAATAGTCATGGGCTAAAGGCAGGTATGCAGCTTCGCCTGCCTTTACCGAAAATGACATACCGACTAATTCTGCCTCCATATAATTTAGGCTCGTTGTTTCGGTATCAAAGGCAAACAATTCAGCTTGTTCTAAACGGCTTAGCCAATCCTCTAATTCGGCTTCGGTTAATATTGTGGTGTAAGCTGTTTCTTCAACTTTTGGAGGAGTATTAACGTCTGTTTCATCTACTGTCGCCGTGGCACTGGCAGATTTATTCGCTGAATTCAGTATACTGCGGCCGTCAGTTGCTTCGGCTAACCAACGTTTAAACTCGTATTCCTTAAACAGCTCTACTAACTCTTCATGTGCCGGTGGTGTGGGGCTGAGTTCAGTCGGTCCAAATTCGAGCTTCACATCAAGTTTAATGGTGGCAAGTTCATAAGAAAGTCGTGCTTGAGTTTCAAATTCACGCATCTTGTCGGCCATTTTCTTAGCGCCTCTAAACTCAAGCTCTGCAATCTTATCTAAATTTTTATAGATTTCATCAATGCTGCCAATACCTTGTAGCAAGCCTAAAGCGCTTTTATCGCCCACCCCTGGAACACCTGGAATATTATCCACTTTGTCGCCTTTGAGCGCTAAAAAGTCGATTATTAAATTGGCAGGTATGCCAAATTTTTCGATTACACCGTCTTTATCCATGATGTGGTTGTTCATGGTGTTAATTAACGTAACGTGTTCATTAACCAGTTGAGCCATATCTTTATCGCCGGTGCTGATCAGGGTAGGGATGCCTTGTTCAGTGGCTTGTTGCGCTAAGGTGCCAATTACATCGTCGGCTTCAACCCCATCTTCAACAATCAAAGGTAACCCCATTGCTTTAATGATGGCATGTAAAGGTGCAATCTGACTTCTCAATTCATCAGGCATGGGCGGGCGGTTGGCTTTATATTCAGGATAAATATCATCTCTAAAGGTTTTCCCTTTAGCATCAAAAATGACAGCCATATGCGTAGGTGAATATTGCTGTATAAGGCTGCGTAACATATTAACTACGCCGTAGATTGCACCCGTATCTTGACCCTTCGAATTGGTTAACGGCGGCATGCCGTGGAACGCTCTAAAAAGATAAGATGAGCCATCTACAAGGATAAAAGGATTGTTTGGAACCGATGCCATAGAAGAGATCCATATTGATTAAGCTGGAAAAGGCGTCAGAATGCCACATAAAGGCTTTAGCATCTACCACCAAAGTTGTGGATAACTTTGTAGATAAAAAGTATCACGCACGGTTAAACGCATCAAAAATAAATCTTTTCAATGTGTTCAAAGCCTTATCGGCTGTACTTTTCGTTATTAAGGAGAAAGAATATCCTTTAACATATTTTTTTTATTATCTTGTGGATAACTTTTTTATTCTAGAGAGCTTTATTGTAAATAGCTTATTCTAGATTGTTGTTTCTAGCATGGGCTGGTTTGTCGTCCCAACTTGATCTAGCAGTTCTTACAGCTTAAAAACCATTAAGATTGTAAAACTGGACTGCTCTAATAAGTTCCATTTATCGCGGCAAATCGACAGATTCTGATTAGCTGAAAATCGAGCAGGGCGGCAATGTACCACATAAAAAACAATAGGGAAGGTTCTGGCTTAAACTATTTTTGAATCAAAACTTGAGGGTTAAAATACACATTTGCATAAGCCACAAAAACAAAGGGCTAGCGTCTAGCGATTTATCAATTTCAAGTTCTTTGTACAGTAAAAATAATTAAAAAATATAACTCGTATGTTAGCGCTTACAAACTTTCGGTTTTAGCGCTGCTTACCTGCCAATGAATCTACATTTTGCATGCTTGGTAGGGGCGGAGATCTATCAAAAATGTTGGTCGTTAGATTTTAACTATTAGTTAAAATGCTCTCAAAAGGGCAGTTTTACCTCAGCCCAAGGTCGCAAGCTCAACAAAAACAACATTTTAAACCTAGATTAATTACAATTAGTACTTTAGATTTGTAAGCTTGCAGATGATAATTGCATAAATAACCAAACATTAAATATACAAGGCTTGGTCTTGTTAGAGATACAACAAATATGAATCCAAATTACCGGTGCGACCAGTGGCCTCAAAAAAGGCCGAATACGCAATGATGCAATACCGCACTATCATTCGTATTCTGGGGTTATTGGTCGCATTGTTCAGCTCAACAATGTTGTTTCCTGCAACTATCTCATTGATTTTTGAAGATGGCAGTGGGCTGCCATTCATACTTGCATTCTTTTTAATCTTATTCACTGGCTTAGCAATTTGGTATCCCAATAGACGTCACCGAAATGACTTACGTGCAAAAGAAGGGTTTTTAATTGTCGTTTTGTTTTGGGTGGTGTTGGCCAGTTTTGGTGCCTTTCCATTTCTGTTGCTCGATCAACCCAGAATGACGGTTACAGATGCGTTTTTTGAGTCATTTTCGGCATTAACGACAACGGGGGCCACCGTTATTGAAGGGATCGAATACCTACCAAAATCTGTTCAGTTTTATCGTCAACAACTACAATGGTTAGGCGGTATGGGAATTATTGTACTTGCCGTAGCTATCCTGCCCATTCTAGGGGTAGGGGGCATGCAGCTTTATCGTGCTGAGACTCCTGGCCCAGTTAAAGATTCTAAAATGACACCTCGGATTGCAGATACTGCAAAACACTTGTGGTACATCTACCTTGCTCTTACCGTAGCTTGTTCAATCGCCTATTGGGTTGCTGGTATGGATTGGTTTGACGCCATTTGTCACTCATTTTCGACTATCGCCATCGGCGGATTCTCTACTTACGATGCAAGTTTAGGTCATTTTAACAGTCCTGTAATTAATCTTATCTGTGTGGTTTTTTTATGGATAGCAGCATTAAATTTCGCCTTGCACTACGCTGCTGCCAGCGGACGTTCGTTGCGAGGATATATTTATGATCCAGAATTTAAGGCCTTCTTTTTCATTCAGTTCGTATTGATTCTGGTGTGTTTTTTGGTTTTGGTAAACCACCAGATATTTGGCACCGCTGAAACCGCTTTTAATCAGGCAATATTCCAAGCCGTATCTATTAGTACCACGGCTGGGTTTGTGACCACTGATTTTACCAGCTGGCCGGTATTCCTACCTATATTATTAATTTTTTCCAGTTTCATCGGTGGCTGTGCTGGCTCAACGGGTGGAGGATTAAAAGTCATTCGCGTTTTCCTTTTATACCTGCAAGGTAAACGAGAAGTTGAAAGGTTGATACATCCCAAAGCGGTATATTCTGTAAAGTTAGGGGATAGACTTATGCCTGAGCGAGTTGTAGAAGCTGTGTGGGGGTTCTTTTCTGCTTATGCGATGATATTTGTGGTCATTATGATCGGCTTGATAGCCACAGGTATGGATAATTTAACGGCGTTTTCTGCTACCGCTGCAACACTAAACAATTTAGGTCCAGGATTGGGTACAGTGGCCGGTACTTTTGCTGATGTTTCTGATTCAGGGAAGTGGTTGTTAATTATTGCGATGTTATTTGGACGACTTGAAGTGTTTTCTCTATTAGTCTTATTCTCTCCAACATTCTGGCGTAGCTAATCTAAAAAGACACATAAACTTTGATAGCTGCGCGGAGACTGATACTAGCAGTCTCAATTTATCTTTTTTCTAGCGTAAAACCGGACCTATGGGTAGATGCTATGTCAACTTGGGATGATGCAGTGTGAGTCTGAGTGAGATAAGAAGCGATGTTTGAATACGTTATTGGGTATACAAAACATCGCTGATTTGAAAAGTATGGTTTAGGCATACACTAGAATCGTATGCCTAGCAGTAAAATTTAGAAAAATGACGCCATTGCATATGCTGTTTTATCAAACATAGTAGGTTGTGCTTCTTCTAACTCTAAATTGGCTTTATTCGCTGTAGTGACTACTCTGGTGCGATATTCTTTTTGATTCGTTGCTTCTGAATAGGTTTGCGTGGTAGCACCATCATCAGATATTTTGGTGTTAATTTTTGAATCTCTGCGGACCAAAACGCCAGAACGTGCACGTTCCTTTATTTGAATATCAGCGACTAATAAAAAAGTCACATCTTTAACAAATGCGTTTGCTGCGGTAGACACTAACCCACCAACAAGACCACCTGCTGCTGCATCACGATAACCACCTCCAGCGGCATAACCTAGCGCAGACCCTGCGGCTACACCTTCAAAACCAGTTCTTAGGTAGTTCGCTGCCGCTGTAGGTGAAGCCTTTTCGAGGTTCCGTACAAACACACTCATTGAAAATTGTGCATCTTCTGGACTGTCTACAAATGAGTAACCATTTCCACTGCCTGAAATTTGCGATACTAATGCTTCACGAAACGCATTTCGGTCAAATTCCATTACTGCAGAACGAACTTCAAGATATATTTTGCGTTTTTCAGGTGCCACAGCATCAACAAAGATTGAGGTACTTAATTTAGTTTGAACATCTAAATCTTTTTTGGCTATTGACGTATGCACAGCCGCACACCCAGACAACATGAGCGTGAGCATTGCGAATATCAAAAAATTGAAGTGTTGATTCCTTTTCATTTTTATAATTACCTTTTTAATGTTTATTAGTATTGTGTGGTGAGGTTAAATAAAAAAACTATTATTAGTAATAACGTCCATAATATCGGTAATAATAACGACAGTTTCGATATTCTCTCCAATTATATCTAAGTAAATCTCGGCAGGTATATCCTGGGCGCCAATTTTGTCCTGAATATTCCGCTGGTTTTACATTTTTTTCTAGCATGCTTTTTATATAAGCATCAACTTCTTCCGGCTTTTCTGCCAAAAATGGTTTAGCCATTACTTCTTTATTTAATTGGGCTTGCATCTTGGCTAATTCGTCTGCGTCTGATTGCGGATCAGACCAACTGAATAGAGGTGTGAATAACATTACAAATATACAAAAACGTGGGAAAGTGACTTTGTTTGAGAAAGTTTGAATATTCATAACTTTCCTCCTTAAAAGTTAAAATACAAAATTAAATACAACGTATTAACAATACTATAGTTCAACATTGTTCATTTTAACACCAGTTTTTGATGAACTTAATGTTAAAATGATTTTTGTCATGCCGGTGAATATCCCTCACCTAACAAGCTTCTATCTTTCAATAATCGCCAGTTAAAAGCAGTATTATTAAAAGATAGAATGGAAATAGATTTATTTTAGTTGCCAGTTTGGCCCATTAAATTGCCGATACCTTGCATTAATAAGTCTTTAGCTTGCTTGCCTTCTTCTGTATCTAGATATGCTTTAGCTTGTTCTACATACTGCATAATCATTTCAGGTTTAAGACCTAGTGCTTCGAATTGTTTTTTCACTTCATTAATGGCTTTAACTGAGTCGTTGTACTCTGCAGCTTTGTCTAATAATGAACCTAGCCCATCAGTACTTTTTAACTCACTTACGTCAGGAGCTGCGCTGATAAGTTCGTTAATGCCTGGCAAAGTTTCAGATAACTGACTAAATTTGTCAGCAGTCAAATTACCTTTTACATAATTAAACAATGAACCTAAGCCACCTTCTGCTTGTGATGAATCGACGTTCAAATTTTCAATTAGGCTGCCTACCATCGCACTCGTAGTTGGCACTGTTTCTTCCGCTTCTTCACTCATTCCAAACATACTTTTTAATGAATCAAACCAGCCTTCGGCATGAGATTGAGCTGAAAAAGTTAATGTAGCAACAGTAAGTAAAATGGCAATATGTTTCATTTTTTTGTCTCTGTATAAAAGTTGAGGGTGTCTCAACAGGTTTAACTGCAATAATAGCGCAAAGTAGCACAACTTATATTAATAAGGATATACAACTATTGTTTAACTAACCAAAAAAGAATGCGCTGGGCTGGAATAATTTTTCCACATCTGAGATGAATTTTTTATCGACTAAAAACAAGATAACGTGGTCGTTCGCTTCGATTGATGTGGTGCTATGGGCGATAATAACTTCATCTTGGCGAACGATTGCGCCTATGGTTGTTCCTGGTGGTAACTTAATATCGCTTATTTTTTTGCCGATAACTTTCGAGGTGTTTTCATCACCATGGGCAATTGCTTCAATGGCTTCGGCTGCACCTCTACGTAATGAGTAAACATTGACTATGTCACCACGTCGGATATGGGTAAGCAGAGCAGATATCGTCGCTTGTTGTGGTGAAAATGCAATATCAATTTCGCCGCCTTGAACCAAGTCAACATAAGCACTTCTTTGGATCAATACCATGGCTTTTTGTGCACCCAGTCTCTTGGCTAACATGGCCGACATAATATTTGCTTCGTCGTCATTCGTTACCGCTATAAAAGCGTCAACTTGTTGCACATTCTCTTCTGTCAATAATTCATGGTCGGAAGCATCCCCACAAAAGACGATGGTTTTATCCAAATGTGCTGATAAGTATTTGGCTCGCTCTTGGGAGTATTCGATCAGTTTGACGTTATGATTGTGCTCTAATCGTTTAGCCAGTCCGGCGCCAATTAAACCTCCGCCAGCTATCATAATTCGTTTATAACTTGACTCTAATTTCTGCAGTTCGCTCATCACTGCTCTAATGTGTTTAGTTGCAGCGATAAAAAACACTTCATCATCGGCCTCAATGACGGTTGATGCCAACGGTCTTATTGGTTTTCCACGACGATAAATGGCAGCCACCCGAGTTTCAACATTGGGCATGTGTTCCCGCAGCGTAGATAACGCGTGACCTACTAACAGGCCACCGTAATACGCCTTAACGGCGACTAAGCTTGCTTTACCATCGGCAAATTCCACGACTTGTAACGCACCTGGATAATCAATCAAGCGCTTAATCGCTTTGGTGACTAATTGTTCTGGAGCGATTAGGTGGTCTACAGGAATATCTTGATGGTGAAACAATTTATCTTGATGAATAATATATTGTTCGGAGCGAACTCGAGCAATTTTTGTGGGTGTATTGAAAAGAGAGTGGGCAACCTGACAGGCCATCATGTTACTTTCATCACTGTTGGTAACAGCGATCAACATGTCTGCATCTTCGGCACCGGCTTTTGCTAAAATATCAGGGTGAGAGCCAACACCGTGTACTACGCGCAAATCCAGTCGGTCTTGCAACGACCGCAAGGTATCTAGATCTGAATCAATTACGGTAATTTCGTTTTTTTCACCTACCAAGTTTTCGGCTAATGTACCGCCTACTTGACCAGCACCTAGAATTATAATTTTCATGATGTGTTAATTTCGAAACAATTTACTTTGCATTAGAAGACTTTAGCAGTCTCGCATAATAGAAACCATCCATTTGTTTTTCTCCGGGTAGAATTTGTCTTCCTGGGAAAGGTGTTTTAGACGGATTGCTCAATTCACTGAGTGTAGCATCTGCATTGTTTTCTAAGAATTCACTGATTTGTAGGTGATTCTCTTCAGGTAAAATAGAACAAGTTGCGTACAATAACGTACCGCCTGGCTTTAATATTTGCCACATGGCTGTGAGTATCTGCTGTTGTAAACCAACCAATGCTTCAATATCCGCATTTTTACGCAGCCACTTAATATCTGGATGACGTCTTATAACACCTGTTGCTGAGCAAGGGGCATCGAGTAGAATTCGGTCAAATAACTGGCCATCCCACCAACTACTGGTATCAAGCGCATCGGCAGCGACTAATTCTGCATCTAATTTTAGGCGCGTTAAATTTTCTCGTACTCTATCTAAGCGCGAGTCATCAATATCTAAGGCTACACATTTCTGCAAGTTTGCTTGGCGTTCCAATATATGGCAGGTTTTCCCACCTGGGGCTGCACAGCAATCTAATACTAGGTCGCCTTCTTGAGCATCTAAGTAACTCGCTGCTAATTGAGCTGCACCATCTTGCACTGCAAATAGACCTTGTTGATAACCAGGTAACTGAGTGATGTCTTGGCTCTTTGAAAGTATCAATCCATCGGTATGCTCTTCACTTAGCTCGTAACCAACTTCTTGTTCTTCTAACAGGCCCTTGAATGTGTTGATATCGGTTTGACGGCTGTTGACTCGTAACCAGATTGGCGGTCTTTGCTGCATTGCACTGCAAAGCTCTTCTAATTGTTCGGGGTACGCTACTTGTAGCCGCTTGAATAACCACTTAGGCAGGCCTGAGCGTATCTGCGGATCTTGAATAACTTGCTGCGCTAACTCCTGTCGAATAAAGTTGCGCAACAATGCGTTTACCAAACCTTTTAGCGGTTCAACTTTTAGTTGTCGTGCTGCCGCTACCGTTTCAGAAACCGCAGCATGGGTGGATACTCGGGTAAATGCCAGTTGATAAAACCCCAGCATGATCAAATGCTCAGCAACTTTGTATTTATTTTTTAACGGTTTATCTAATAATAGCCTTAACCAGCTTTGCAATACCGGTAGTTGGCGCAGTACGCCGTATACCATCTCTTGCAACCAGGCTTTGTCTTTATCTGAATATAACTCTTGGACTTTGGGCAGGGATTCCCGAGAAGACTGACCATTTTCTAAAATTTGATAAAGTACTTTTGCCGCATCAGCTCGCAATGTTTTATTTGTCTTGGTCACTCTTTTCTCATTGGATGGGGTACTCACGAGAGGGATTGGCCTGTTACAAACCAATTTTTCCTAGCATTTACTATGTCTGCTACTGTCATCGGTTTTTTTCCGGGGATTTGCAATTTAGTTAGTAATAAATTGTTTTCACTTGTGGTTATTTCAATACCTTTTTTGGTGACCGAAACAATTTTCCCTGGTTGTTCACTATTCACATTACCTGTATTGATTAAGCTTGCTTCCCAAAGTTTGATGGCAATTGGCTGTTCACTTTCCTCAGGGGTTAGTTCGAAGTAGGCCACGGGCCAAGGATTAAATGCTCGGACATTGCGTTCTATTTGCTCTGCCGTCATTTGCCAATCAATTAATGCTTCTTGTTTGCTGAGTTTTTCAGCGTAATTGGCAAGTGCATTATCTTGTATTTCTGGCTCAATGTTTTCAATTTTAGCTAAACATTCTAGCAATGCATCTGGGCCAATTTTTGCCAATTTATCGTATAAGCTAGCGCTGGTATCCGAAGGGCCTATTGGTATTGCTTTTTTAAGCAACATCGCACCGGTATCTAAGCCCTTATCCATTTGCATAATAGTCACACCCGTTTGCTCGTCACCCGCCCAAATCGAGCGTTGAATAGGTGCAGCGCCGCGCCAGCGAGGTAATAAAGAACCGTGTACATTTAAGCAGCCTAATCTAGGCGTATCTAAAACGATTTGCGGCAAAATCAATCCGTACGCCACAACAATCATAATATCTGGTTTTAATTCAGCTAATATTTTTTGCGCTTCGGGTGCTTTTAAAGACAATGGTTGTTGAACATTAATGTTGTGTTCTAGAGCCAATTGTTTAACCGCACTTGCTTGCAGTTTTTTACCTCTCCCAGCCGGACGATCAGGTTGACTGTATACGGCTAGAATATTATGTTCTGAATCAATTAATGCTTGTAAATGTTGTGCTGCAAAGTCCGGAGTACCGGCAAACACTATGTTCAATTTTTTGCTCAATGTAGCACTCCAAACATCAAGATGCGCGAGCGGCAAGACGCGCTTCTTTTTCTAACTTACTGCGGATACGCTTGCGTTTTAATGGCGACAGGTAATCTACAAATAACTTACCCTTGAGGTGATCAAGTTCATGTTGAATGCATATTGCTAACAAGCCATCCGCCTCCAAGGTGAATTCTTTACCTTCTGCATCTAACGCTTTTACGATTACGTGTTCTGCACGTTCTACTTTTGCATAATTATTAGGTACTGATAGACAACCTTCTTCACTGATGGCTTCTCCATCCATTTCAATGATTTCAGGATTAATAAATACTCGCGGAGTATTTTGGTCTTCAGAAATATCCATAACAACTACACGTTTATGTACGTCCACTTGCGTGGCGGCAAGTCCGATACCGTTTTCTTCTCGCATGGTTTCGAACATGTCTTCAATTAACTTGGTTATTTCTCCGTCGACTTTATCTACAGGCTTAGCGACTGTTCGAAGTCGTTCGTCGGGAAATTTTAATACGTTTAAAATGGCCATCTTGATCTTCAGCTACACTATACTTTGGTGAATATAAGGTACATTTTTAGAAAAACTGTACCTAGGGTCAGTATTAATTACTATACGGTTCAATAAAATACGCTATTGAATCATTTAAGGCGCTATTCTAGCCTAAATAGAATTAAAGTTCGATCAAGCAAATCAGTGTTTAGGTCGATACTTAACAACAAGGTTCGCTGCATGATGAGGTTGGTATGGGCAAAAGATTGAGTAAACTTCTGGTAATGCTATTGTTTTTACCATTGGCAACAATTGCAGACGTAATTAATATTAAGCAGACTGCACCGCAAGTTTATGTGGTGAAAAAGGGCGATACGTTGTGGGATATATCGAATATGTATCTAAGCAAGCCCTGGTTATGGCCTGAGTTATGGCGCAATAACGTACACATCAACAATCCCCATTTAATTTATCCTGGTGACGAATTACGTTTAAGGTATAACGAACAAGGCGAACCTATTCTCGATATTGTCCGTGATGACCCTAAGCCGCAAATCAAACTTTCTCCAGAAGGGCGTAAAGAGTTGAAAACAGTGCAACCGATTAATACGTTGCCCTGGAGTATTATCCGACCATACATTGAAAGTAGTACCATTATGGATGAAGAGGAGTACGAGCAGCTTCCCTACTTATTGGGAAATCAAGATGGAAATACAGCATTTGCTTCAGGTGACTTAGTCTTAACGAAAGCTGATTCGGATACGCCTGAGCAATATAACGTGGTCAGAAAACAAAATGAGCTTCGTGACCAATATGACAACCTGCTTGGTTTTCAAATTCGTCATGTCGCTGATGCGACGCCATTGGAAAGTGATGTCGAAGGTCAACATCTAGTAAAAGTGGAAGATGCCAATTTTGAAGCAAGGCGAGGCGACAAACTGCTTCCAAGTGAAGCTATGCAAATGGGGAGTATGCGATTAAAAGCTGCAACCCGTCAAAAAGGCAAAATTATTAGTAGCTTAGAACAGCATCAACTTCTTGGTAAGTATGATGTTGTAATACTTGATTTAGGCAGCCGCAAAGTGAAGCCAGGTACTGTTTTAGGTATTTACGTACAAGGCCCGAATATCCAAGTTAGTAACGATCCAAAGTACGATGGTGAAAATAGCTTTATTGATAATCTTTTTGACGGCAGTGATGAACTGCAACAACCTGCGATTAAAGTTGGCGAGGTTGTAGTGTTCAAAGTGTTTAAAAAAGCAAGTTACGGATTGATTACCCGTTCGACAAAAACTATCCGCGAAGGAGCTATAGTCGCTAAACCGTAAAATATAATGCAATAAATTTAAGGACAGATCATGGCACAGGAAGTGCGTCACTGTGAACAAAACCTACAGGCTGATATAAAGCGCCCTAAGGACACCGAGGAAGCATTGCGGAGTTGGTTGATTCTTGACCAAATTCCTAACTTCGGTATGGGCAAACTCAAAAAATTTCAGCATGTTTATAACCTATCTGCTGATTCTCTATTAACTTATTCGAAGTCACAGTTGGCTGATTTGGGCTTTGATTCTGCTCAAGTGCAGGCTATAACTGCCCCTGACTTACGATTAGTTGATAAGGAGCTTAATTGGTTAGCTGCAGAGCGCTCGCGATTTGCTGTTTACCCTGAACACCCTGACTTTCCCTTTTTATTATCTGAAATCGCTAGACCACCACTGATTCTCTTCGGATGGGGCAATAAAAATTTACTTGCCTCCAATCAAATTGCCATGGTTGGTAGCCGTAATCCAAGTCATTACGGTAGAAACTGCGGATTTGACATTGCTTCTGGGCTTGCTTCGCATGGAATTACTATAACCAGTGGTTTAGCAATGGGAATTGATGCTTGCGCCCACCAAGGAGCCTTGAGCGCTGGTGGAAACACTTTGGCTGTATTAGGTAGCGGATTAGATAATCTTTACCCTAAAAGAAACGTTAAGCTAGCCCATGACATTATTCAGAATGAGGGGGTAATTTTGTCTGAATTTAGGGCGAGTACTAAACCCACACCTCACAACTTTCCTCGCAGAAATAGAATTGTTAGCGGATTATCCCTTGGTGTATTGGTGATAGAGGCCGCGATTAAAAGTGGCTCATTGATCACTGCAAAATATGCAATAGAGCAAAATCGCGAAGTATTTGCTATTCCCGGTAATATAAATAACCCACTTAGTGAAGGTGCGCATTTATTGATCAAACAAGGCGCCAAACTCGTATCAAGTCTGCAGGACATAATTGAAGAATTTCAGAACGTTAATTCTTGTGTTCTTACGGAATATTCTAAAAACAGTGAAAAAAGTCCAATTGAAAGCTTGGCAACCGACAAATTGTTAGATAGTGTAGATCATGACGTTACTGCGTTAGACGTCGTTATACAACGTAGCGAGATGCCGATTAAAGTCGTATTGGCGCAATTATTAGAATATGAGTTGCGTGGTTTAGTAGCCTCAGTATCTGGAGGCTACATCAAATTGAGGGGTAAATAATATGTTCGATATCCTCATGTATCTGTTTGAAAATTTCATTCACAGTGAAACTGAAATTCGTGTTGATCAAGATGAATTGACCGACGAACTCGTGCGCGCTGGATTCCATCATGATGAAATCTACAAAGCGTTATCGTGGTTAGAAAAGTTAGCCGCTTTACAAGAAACGGATATCAACCCGTATTTTGTTAAATCCGGTGGTGCTTTAGTTAATCGTATTTATACCCAAGAAGAAGAAATGCGATTGGATGTGCAATGCCGTGGTTTCTTGATGTTTTTAGAGCAGATTAATGTTTTAGACTCAGCAACAAGAGAAATGGTGGTTGATAGAGTAATGGAGATAGACTCTAAAGAATTCTGTCTCGAAGACTTAAAGTGGGTTGTGCTGATGGTACTCTTTAACGTTCCTGGTAAAGAAAACGCCTACGCTCAAATGGAAGATCTTTTATTTGAAGAGCCAGAAGGCCCCTTGCATTAAATCTCAGGTAGTAAAATCTGTGGCAATAAGCCACTGCAAATTGAAGCAAATGGCATGATCGATTATGTCTAAGATCGATCACACTCTTTTTGCCGCTCATGAACACGCACTCGATGGAGATTTTGGTGTGTGTCCTGACTGCGGCGCAAAACTCCAAATTAAACGTGGCAAAAATGGTGCTTTCCTAGGCTGCAGCCAATATCCAACATGTGATTTTGCTAAGCCCTTGCATGACAACGCAACTGTAGAGCTAAAACAAATTGACGGCTCTAAATGTCCTGACTGCGGTATGACCTTAGCGATTAAGAAAGGACGATTTGGTTTATTTATTGGTTGTACTGGTTATCCAGATTGCCACCATATCGAAGCTGTTAAGCAACAAAAGGACATCCACATTGCCTGTCCGTCATGTAAAACAGGCAAACTAATTAAACGCACAAATAAATTCGGTAAAAGTTTTTACGCCTGTGATGGCTACCCAAAGTGTAAATATGTTTTAAATTCGCAGCCGGTAGACAAAGCCTGTCCTAAATGTCATTGGTCAGTTTTAATAGAGAAGAAAGCGGACGGTCAGGTTTATTATCAGTGTCCACAAAAAGATTGCGGTATCAAGGTTCCTATTGATAGCAAATAAGCTCATTTCGTTCTGACGTCTTTCCACATTATCTCATTTGCATTACACTCCACGTCTGATTTTTAAGTATCCCTAGTCAAATGGACATAAGTCAAAATCCACAAAATTTTAAGCAGCAGTTTTTTGCTGGCGAAGTTTTTGCGTATCCCACCGAAGCAGTTTTCGGTCTGGGCTGCGATCCAACTAATGAAGCGGCAGTAATGAAATTGTTGGCGTTAAAAAATAGAAGCCTGGAAAAAGGCTTGATATTGATTGCCAGCAGTAAACAGCAACTAACCCAATATGTGAACTTTTCCGCCATCAACCCAGAGATACTTGCTGAGGTTAAAAACTCTTGGCCTGGGCCAAACACCTGGTTACTACCTAAACAACAAGGCACACCAGACTTTATTACCGGAGGCTCTGATTTGGTAGCTGTTCGGGTGAGTGATCATCCTGTGGTTAACCAAATGTGTGAACAAGTTAACAGTGCAATTGTATCGACAAGTGCGAATTTAAACGGTGAACCACCGGCTAAAACATGCGAACAAGTCTATGCGCAATTTGGTCCCTCCCTACTGTGCGTGCATGGGACTTTAGGTAATCAAAAAAATCCAAGTCAAATCCGTAATGGCATAACCGGTGAAACAGTAAGAGCAAGTTAAATATGAACTCAAAAAGTACTCCCGATATAGATGCAGTAAAGCGCTTTTTACTGAAACTACAAGATGATATTTGTCATACCCTAGAATTAGTTGATGGAAAAAAACAGTTTAAACAAGATAATTGGCAGCGTGAAGAAGGTGGCGGTGGCCGCACTCGAGTTCTGACCAATGGTCAAGTAATTGAACAAGGTGGAGTTAACTTTTCTCATGTGTTTGGAACCCAGTTACCCGATTCTGCTACTGCCGCTCGACCTGAACTAATTGGCCGCAGTTTTCAAGCAATGGGTGTGTCCTTAGTTATTCATCCAAAAAATCCTTACGTGCCAACATCTCATGCCAATGTTCGATTCTTTATGGCTGAGAAAGAAGGAGAAGAACCCGTTTGGTGGTTTGGTGGTGGTTTCGATTTAACCCCCTTTTACCCGTTTATGGAGGATGTACAGCATTGGCATGGTGTGGCGAAACAGGCTTGTTTGCCATTTGGGGAAGGGGTGTATGAAAAGTATAAGGAATGGTGCGACAGATATTTTTATATCAAACACCGAAACGAAACCAGAGGGGTTGGGGGATTGTTTTTTGATGATCTCAATGAGTTAGGTTTCGAACAATCATTTGAATTTATGAAGTCTATCGGTAATGGCTTTCTTGATGCTTATATACCTATTGTTGAAAAGCGTAAAGAAACCTCTTATTCGGAACGAGAAAGACAATTTCAATTATATCGACGAGGTCGTTACGTTGAATTTAACTTGGTATATGACCGAGGAACATTATTTGGTTTACAAACCGGTGGAAGAACAGAGTCTATTTTAATGTCTATGCCCCCGTTAGCTCGTTGGGAATATAATTTCCAACCTCAGTCAAATACACCAGAAGCTAGACTCACTGAAGAATTCCTTAAACCACGCGACTGGTTAAACGAACAAGACAAAGGGAAGTAATAGATTTTGGAAATAGACAAATATGCTGTGTTTGGTAATCCGATAGCACAAAGTCGTTCGCCACTTATTCACCAAACGTTTGCTAAGCAACGCAATGAAATTATTGATTATCAAAAGATTTTAGGTCAAAAGGGAAATTTCTCAGCCAATTTAGATGAATTTTTCGCCGATCCTAATGCTAAAGGTTGCAACATAACCAGTCCTTTTAAGCAAGACGCAGTGGAATGGGTTACAGAGCTTTCTCCTGCAGCGGTAAAAGCTGGCGCAATCAATACGATTATTCGCTTAGATGAAAATCGTTTCAGAGGTGAAACCACTGATGGCCCTGGCTTAGTCTTGGACTTGAAACATCAGCACTTTGACTTTACTGACACGCGGATTTTATTAATTGGTGCTGGTGGCGCGGCGAGGGGAGTGATTCTTCCTATCTTAGAGCAAGGCGTTAAAAATATTACGATTGTGAATCGTACAAAAGAAAAAGCCGCAGAACTTGCTAACTGGTTTGCTAATGAACAGGTTTGTGCTGCAGATTTTTCGGAACTAAATACTAAATTATCACAATCTTTTGATTTAATAGTGAACTGCACTTCTGCGAGCTTAAGTGGTCAATTGCCTGATCTATCTGACAATGTGCTGTCGCAAGCAACTATGGTTTACGACATGGTTTACCTTTCAACTCCAACTGTTTTTGTAGAACGAGCCAAAACACTAGGAGTTACCCATACGAGTGATGGCTTAGGTATGTTGGTCGGACAGGCCGCCCATAGTTTTAAATTGTGGCGCGGTTACATGCCAGACATTGAACCGGTAATGCAACAGATAAGACGTATGTTATGAATCAGGCTATTCAAATAGTGGATGGCTTTGAATATGATGAGCGATATAAAGGACTCAAAATTATCGCTATAAATAACGGTGCATTAGTAAACTGTTATATTACCGAAGTGACACAACAAGAAGCGGAAGCATTTTATGCTCTTCATCAATTTGATTTCGAAGAGCATATAAGTTTGCTAATAGAACAAGAAGAGTTTAATCAAAACGGTGATATATCGTTTTCTAAATCTGAACTGCCACTTAACTAAGTATCAGTTCTTAGTTAATTCTAAAGTCGCGCTTAAACTTCAGCTAAATATTCATCTTTAGTCACTAAGTAATTGTCTGCGGAAACTTTTAAGAATGCTATTTCAGCTTCAGATAGTTTTCGAGCTTGTTTCGCCGGGCTGCCAACATATAAGAAACCACTTTTTAAAGTTTTATTTGGTGGCACTAAACAACCTGCACCAACAAACACATCATCTTCGACTATCGCGCCGTCCATTATAATTGCACCCATACCGACCAATATACGATTTCCCAATGTACAACCATGCAGCATACATTTGTGGCCTATGGTTACGTCGTCACCAACAATTAATGGATATCCGTCTGGGTTATTAACGCTGGAGCGGGTAACGTGTAGCACTGTACCATCCTGAATGTTAGTTCTATGACCAATTCGTATACTATTCACATCACCTCTGGCGGCGACTAATGGCCAGATACTCACTTCGTCCCCACAAACTACATCGCCAACTATGACACTGGAATTATCAATATAACACTTAGCTCCAAACACTGGAGTCATTCCTTTAAACGATGAAATTGGTTTTTGCATGTCGTTGTTACCTATATGAAGCGACCTTTGTTTATTAGGGCAATACTAACATTGTTTTTAAAAATCGTCCTTTACCGGTTAATAGTAGGCAGTATTAAAGTCTTCTTATATAAGTGTTATAAAACTAAACGTATTTATTTAGCAGTGATGTAGCTGTTTTGAGCCAGTATTATTTGGTGTTGTGCTTTATAAAGATTTTAAAAGTTTTGTAAAACTAAGTAATAGGAAGCTTATTCAACTCTGTACCACTGTTCTCTGTTTACGCTTCAATAACTAGAAACGCATCGTCTAAAAAGCCTAAAGATAGGAATAACCAAGCATTAGTTTTAAAAAGCTTCTCTAACCGCTAAGCGAAACACTACAAAAGTCAGCTCAAATAATCAGCAAATAAGCAATAATTGACGCAAAAATAAGCAAACAAACGGATTTTTCAATTTATTTTAAAATAGCC
>NZ_BAABWR010000024.1:0-70508 GCF_040370605.1 Aliiglaciecola sp. NS0011-25 | reverse complement strand
CCCAATAAGGGGCTAAAAATTGTTTGCTAAAATGTGTAGCGAAGCGAAACCGAGCAAACTGTTTTTAGTCCCGCTTAATTGGCTTGTTATGTTTCAATTAAGAAGTACCCACGTATTACTTATAGGTAAAATTGAAAAAACGAGGCCTCCATACCAATAACCATTTGCCTTAAACCGTTCATTATACTGTGTTGATGTAGGATTGTTTGACCAATTATCTCTTTTTACAACATGAGGGAAAATTAATAAAACTAAGGCTATTAACCATTGGAAAAAATAAAATATTTCTCCACCACTTCTACCGCGATAATCATCCCAGCCAGTATTTATTGCATAAATAAATGAAGGGAAAAATAATTTAGCCGTTAAAATTATGAAAGCGAATAATATTGCGAACCAAACACCGATTCTATTTTTAGATCCCCAATTAAAGTCGTTATATTTTTTGTTACCTCTTTGATAAATGTAAATTGCTGTCAAAGGTAGGTAAACAATAATTAGAGATAGGTAAAAGTATTTCATAAACCCCGAACTGAAACATAACAATATTATTAAGTCGCAAAAGTCCGTGTTTAAACACTGGCTTTTGCCGTATATAAATTTGACCTATTTTAATCACAGAGGGTAACTTATTACAACATATAGGTTTTTCAGATTTCTACTTTTCCCTCTGTGAAAATACGGCAATTACCAGTGATCTTGCATAGTTACGGCTTCGAAGCTAAATCTGTATATAATCACAATAATCGGTGTGGCGGTGACATTGATTTACTAAAAGTTTGAATGTCTGCATATGTCGACTTAGCCGACCAAAGCATACAACTTAAAAGCGAATAATACAGTCTATTAGTTGGCAACCTGACTTTACTTTAGGCACAAAACATTCTACTTGTCGTCACCACTACTTCACTCAATTTAGATGTTGAACGCTAATCTTCCATAATACCTTTTAAGTTCTCCAAGCCTTGTTGAAGGTCTGGGCCAATTAACGAGTCCATGGCGAGTGCAAAATAGCGGTTAATAGGGTTTAACCCAACATCACCGGTACCAATCCAAGTGACTAATGTTTGGCCATTGCTTTCTTGAAAGGTTAATTGCCCTTGGGATGTCATATCAAAGGCAGAAAAGTAGAGTTCATAGGTGACACTTTGGCTTGGCTCTAAAGCAGAAATTGTCATAATACCATCGCCTTCTGACACACTTTGCCAAGAAGATTGCATGCCTATGGATGCACTATCGCCTGAAAACTCTACTTGCATATCGGGATCTCGTTGATACCAGACACCCCAATTGCGCCATTGTTTAAGATCCGCCACTTGCGGATAAATGTTATCCGCCGAGGCGTTAATTGTAATACTCCGTTGAACTCGATACTCAGATGGCAGAAAGTACCCAAATACAATAAACAGAGTAAGTAGTATTAAAATTGCGAATACGATTTTTTTGAGGGCTGCCATGTGAGGTTCTCCTAGATCAACATCTAAATTGTTTTAATATATAGTTTAGAACAGCATCCTTATCGACATTGAATGCCACGTCGATATCAAAGCCCTGCTCTGGATCTCGATATGTTTGCCCAGCATTAGGTTCGTTTGTAGCGACATTTAATTTTACAGATTCAAATTCTATTTCACCGTTTTGCAGGGCTAATACACTGGTTGCTAATACATCCCACATAAAATAGGTAAATTCATAACTAGGAATGGTATTGATAGTGGTTGCCCAAAACTGACAAGCTAAACTCGATATAGGATAGTTTTTTTGTTCGGCTAACTGCCCCAAAAAATCAATATTAACGGGCAAACAATTAGTGGCATCCAAACCGATGAGTTTAATCTTTAAACCTGAAGCGAACAGCTTTTGACTTGCGACAGGATCCCAATAAGCATTCCACTCGGCACTTTTATCGTGGTTGTACATGGCTACATTTCCAGGTACATCCACCGCTCCCCCCATCCAGATAACGTCTTTAATCTTACTCTTTAATTCAGGCTGTTTTTCAAATGCAGCAACTAAGTTGGTACACGGGCCTGTCATTAATACACTTACATTTTGCTGCTCAGTTAAACATTTGTTGATCAACTCTTCTGCGCTCAGATCCGAAATTTGCTTTTTGTCATAGGATTGCGCCAACATGTCCGGTAGCACGTTACATATTTTGGGTTGCGCGCGCCAGTCCGCCGGAAAGGCATTTTCACCGTGTAATTGCCCTTGACCAACAGGCACATCAGAACGATTAAACATAGATAGGATTTTTAACGTTGATAGCGTGGCATCAGATAAATAACAATCTGCTGGGGTCACTGTTACCGCCAACAAATCGATATGATCCATTGTTAATAGCAGCATTAACGATAATAAATCGTCCACTCCTCCATCGTGATCGAATATGACTTTTTGTTTTTCTAAGGGGGTATTTTGTTGATTTTGTAATGGCATTAATTTCTCTTACTAACCTTGATAAAACTGTTGTTGGTACTCGCTTGGGGAAATACCAACAAATTTATGGAAGTTGAATCTTAAAGTAACGGTATTATCAAACCCAACTCGAGAAGCAAGTTCATCCATGGATAGACGATCATGCTCCAATAATTCTTTAGCTAATCTGATTCGCTGTTGATTTAACCATTCTTTTGGCGGCATTCCTACAGACGCTTTAAAATGACGATCAAAGCTGCGACGGGACATATTTGCATGTCGCGCTAAATCATCTACTTTAGAAATAGTATTTAACTTTTTAATTGACCACTGTAAGGTTTTCGCAAACCTGTGGTGTTTTTGCGGCATCGGAGTTTCAACAAATTGTGCCTGCCCACCAGCTCGATGAGGAGAGATAACCAGTCGTCTAGCCACTATATTGGCTACCTCATGTCCATAGTCTTGGCGCACAATTTCTAACGATAAATCTAATCCGGCAGCACTTCCTGCAGCACAGTAGACATTATCTTGCTGGGTATAAAGTACGTTATCCACATACTCAACCATAGGAAATCGTTGTTTAAAAAGTTCAGCATAACGCCAATGAGTGGTGGCTTTACAATGATTAAGCAAACCCAATTGTGCTGGCAAAAAAGCACCAGAACAAAATGTAATTATGCGTTTATTTAAACTGTGGAATGCTACTATTTGTTCTGCCAGTGCCAATTTAATTTTGCGGGAATCGGTATCCCAACCAGGAATCAACAAAATGTCGTAATGCAGTAATTCAGTTACTTCGTTGACCTGCATCAACAATCCGGTAGAAGAAGTTAGCAGTTTGCCGTCAAAACTTATAACATCGCATTTGTACCATGGCGATATTTCTTGTCTAGGCAAACTAAACACTTCCAGTGCACAACCTAATTCAAACACCGGAAAATTGTCGGTGACTAAAATCGCCATATGATGCATTTTCGATTCCTATTCGACGCTGCAACAATTAAAACTGGCTTAATATTAGCGAATAATATCTATTTTGCCACCCTAAGATTGGGTTAATGAAAATATCTTTAATAAAATTTTAACAAATCAAATTGTTTTTGCCGAAAGTACGTGCCAAACTCGTTACATCAAGGTAGCTGTTTGAGCCGTCGTTCGCCTTGATCCAACATTATTATAAATTGTTTGAGGAAGTAATTATATGGAAGGACAGAACCCCCGTTATATTAGTAATTTAACTCGTGATACTTATGCTCTAATTTTAGCTGGCGGCCGCGGTTCTAGGTTGCATGAACTGACTACATGGCGAGCCAAACCTGCCTTGTATTTTGGTGGTAAATTTCGAATTATCGACTTCCCTCTTTCCAATTGTATTAATTCTGGCATACGCCGAGTTGGAGTGGTTACTCAGTATAAATCTCACTCATTAATACGCCACCTGGTTAGAGGTTGGGGACACTTTAAAAAAGAACTGGGTGAGTCAGTAGAAATATTGCCAGCATCACAACGTTCTTCTGATAATTGGTACCAAGGAACTGCAGATGCGGTGTTCCAAAATATTGATATTATTCGTAACGAATTACCTAAATATGTAATGGTCTTATCAGGCGATCATATCTATCGCATGGATTATGGTACTTTGCTTGCTCGCCATGCAGAATCTGGTGCAAAAATGACAGTGTGTTGTATGCCAGTTCCTATAGAAGAAGCCGCAGGTCAGTTTGGTGTTATGTCAGTTGACGAATCAATGCGAATTATAGGTTTTGAAGAAAAGCCAGAAAACCCTACACCTCTTCCAGGTAATCCAGATATGTGTTTAGCCTCTATGGGTAATTACGTATTTGACACCGAGTTTTTATTCGAGCAACTAAAACGTGATTCCGAAAAATCAGAGTCAGATCGTGACTTTGGTAAAGACATAATTCCAGACATCATTAAAGATCAACTGGTTTATGCGTATGCCTTTGATGAAGTCGACCAACGTGAAGTGTATTGGCGTGATGTGGGTACCCTAGATTCATTTTGGAATGCTAATATGGAGTTGGTACAACCTGTACCAGCACTAAATTTGTATGATAAGCGCTGGCCGATATGGACTTATCAAGAGCAACTTCCTCCCGCTAAATTTGTTTGGGAAGAAGACAACCGCCGTGGTGCTGCAATCAACTCAGTGGTCTCTGGAGGATGCATAATATCCGGTGCAACAGTCCGTAAGAGCGTCTGTTTCTCCAATGTTCGTGTTCACTCCTATAGTGTTGTTGATGAGTCGGTTATTTTGCCTGATGTGGAAATAAAACGTCATTGTAGACTACGCCGTGCAATCATTGACAGAGGTTGTATTATTCCTGAAGGAATGGTTATCGGACATAGCCGTCAGGATGACGAAGCACGAGGTTTCCGAGTCACCGAGAAAGGCGTGACCTTGGTTACTCGAGAAATGCTAGGCTTACCAGTCGGATATTAATCTCACTGCATTTAAGTAGTTTGGGTATATTGTTTTGAATACTTGATACTCAAACTACTTCTTTCATCGACTCCCACTGAGCAATTTTTTGGTTTATCAACTCAGCAACCAAATTTGGTTGCTCAAGGGGAAACATATGCCCCCCTTCTTTCACTACTAAGTGTTCAAGTTTGTTCTTTTTAATAAAGGGCGCAATTAACCTCTCCTTACACACTTTGGTTTTTTCTCCGGTAATAATCATTGCTGGCAAGTTTTCAGGTAATTTGTAACGACCCATATTCAATGGAATTGTTCTAAAAATATTCGCTTCAATACGATGATCAAAATCCAATTTAAACGCGTCCGGCGTTTCTTTAACGGCAGAACTCACGTAATCGGCAATGCATTCTGGATGCATATCTTTAAATAATGCTTTGCCTTTAAAGTAACTCTCAACATCCGTATCTTTAGACCAGGTAGTGCATCTATTCATTGCTTGTTTAGCTGGTGATAATCTGTCAGCAAGACCCAATCTACGTACACTTTTAAATAATAGGCTAGTCAAGCCAGTAATTAGCGGAGGGTCAAGTAACACCAGTCCTTTAACCAGTTTCGGATGCTGGCAAGCAGTTAAAAATGACACTACTGCACCAAACGAATGGCCAACTAAATAACAGGGTTCAGCCTGCTTTTCATGCAAATATTCGACGAGCTCAGCGACCTGGTTTTGCCAACCAAAATCAACCGGAAAATTGGGATTATGGGCCAATTTATCTATCGCAATCACCTGATGTTGGCTACTAAGAGAGTCCAACAAAACACGATAACTTCCAGCGGGAAAGCCATTAGCATGGGCAAAATGTATTTTAGAATTCGTTTTCATGTTTATATTAGCTTTCATTTTAATTTAAGTCGAAATTGCCATTTTGTAGACAACTATCATTTCTGTTTTTCACCACTTTATACTAAGAACTTAAGGTATCACTTTAAATACCTAAGTATTACTAAGCAGATTTATTTGTGCGCTCCACTGTACCAAACTCAACCCACGTTAAAAAACAAACCAAATTAATTGAGGTCAAAATGAAGGCACAAATAAAACTTCTTTTGTTAACCAGCATTGCAAGTTTAGGTATCACTACTTTTGCAAATGCATCAATTAGCGTTTCTATGGAAACGGTTTGTAAACAAGCAAACAATCAGAAATTAGCGGTTAAAGCAACACAATCAACCGCTACGGATAATAGCGCTGCATTATTGTCACAACACTTTGCTGTGACAACCTGTAATGGCAAACAGCTGCTAGAACCCACAACTTTAGAACAAGTTAAAATATTGTCGTCTAAATCAGTCGACAACCAGCTTGCAAGTTCAACTGATTAACCGAATTGGACTATCCAATTTAGAAACTAACCATTTCCTTTGATACTTAGTGGTACTTTCCCATCCCTTGATGGTAATAGCCGCTCCTCCCGGAGCGGCATTTTTTTATCCGTTTCTTTGCTCGGCATTTTCCCAATCTCTATTGACTCGTCTTGAAGTCCAATAAAATGCCAAAATAGATAAAAGATAAGGGACAACTAACCAACTCAGTGCCAATCTTAAGGATTCCACTTCACCATGTGACTCACTCAACATATTACTAAGAATACCAATAAACGTTGGTCCTCCGCCTAACGCTATAATATTCAGCACAAAGAAGAATAATGCTGTTGACATTGCCCTTACTCTTACTGGTGCTAAAGTTTGCGCTAAGGCAAATGATGGCCCCAGATATGCACCACTTGTAAACAGTAATACGGTCAATAAAATGAGTGACAAGATTGGACTGCCAACCTGCAATGCCATAAACAATGCGGGCGTTCCAATCAGCAACATGCCAGCGGGCACTAAACCGTAAGCTTTTTTACTTTTCTTACCTAATTTATCAACTAATGCTCCACCAAGCCAAACTCCCGCAGCGTAGGCAGTACCATTACTGATACCCATAAAAATAAGTAAATTAAAGAAACTGAAATCAGGATGTGCGCGAACAAAAAAATCGATTATCCACGTAGAAATTGCGTAATTGCCAAAAGACCCAAAAGAAATACCAATACACATCCCCCACCACGAAGGGATAGTGAGCAAGGTTTTAATAGCCTGTTTAAATGGCACAGTCTCCATATCTGCATTACTGTTATCTCCTCCGCGTACCGGTTCTTTAACCGTAAACTTCAGCAGTAACGCCAATACCACCCCTGGCAAGCCAACACTGATCATAACTAAACGCCAATCCGCACTTCCCCCTTTGATAAGAAAGGCAGTAGCAAAAAACGCCAACATAACACCAAAAGGAATCCCCAATGAATAGAACGCTAGGGCACCTGCACGTTTATCCTTAGGAAATAAATCAGAGATCATAGAGTGTGAAGGAGGACTACCGCCCGCCTCGCCAATTCCAACCCCTATGCGTGCCAATGCAAGTTGAAAGTAACTGGTTGCAAGACCAGACAATGCGGTAAACCCGCTCCAAAGGGTCAAAGAAATTGCAACTATATTCACTCGGCTATATTTATCGGCCAACCATGCAATTGGAATCCCGACAAACGTATACAACAAAGCAAAATAAATTCCTTTCAACCAACCTAACTGCGCATCATCTAATCCCAGATCGGCTTTTATCATCGGAGATAAAATACCGATAATTTGTCTATCGATAAAGTTAAACGCATAAACTAAGGTCAATATGACCAAAACATACATTCTGTATTTGTTGCTGACAGGCTCTTGCGACGCAACTACGTCAGGACCATTTTTAGCGTTATTCGACATGTAAACTCCCAGTTATCATTCAAACTGTATTCATACTAATGACCATTCGTTAAAAATAACAAGTAAACCTGTTAACTATTTGTAAATAAAATAATTATCATCATAGAGATTGATAGATCAGTTGATTCGCGAGCTTCGAACAAGAGAAACTTTAAATCACCTCTGGGTTACATCATGATCGATAAAATGATTCAAAACCCAACTGGACATCCGACCAGCTTACAGTTATAAAAGCATCTCTTTTAGGGGATCAAATATATGACATTAGATGAGTTATTAGCGCAGGCCAAAGAGCACAGCCTAGATGCTAACAAACAACCAACAATGACCATTCTAAAGGAATGGGGTCAAGGACGCACTGTATTTGGAGGATTATCCGCATCTATACTTTATGCAGCGATAAAGGTAAAAATTGACGATGACAGAGTTATGCGCTCCTTTAATTGCAATTTTGTTGGTCCTTTACTTGTGGATACGACTTTCGAAATAGTTGTTGAAATTTTACGTCAGGGTAAAAATGCAACACAAGCATTAGGTCGAATTGTCCAAGATGGAAAAACTTGCGTGACTTGCCAAGTCTGTTTTGGAGTAGCCAGAACCTCAAAAATAGTTGTGAAAAACAACGATACCCACACTATGGAAATTCCCAAAAAAGGCATGTTTTTACCGCAGATTCCTAAGATAACGCCTAAGTTTATGCGTTTTTATGATCTGTCAATTGTGGAAGGCAGAATGCCATTTATGGGCAGCAAAAAAAGCGAAATTAGCGGCTGGATGCGATTCAAAAAACCGCCTGTAGAAATAACCGATGCGCACTTAATCAGTTTAATTGATGCGTGGCCGCCGACTATCCTGCAAATGCTCCGGTTACCTGCGCCATCAAGCACAATGAGTTGGAACATTGAATTCATTCATCCACATCAAGATTTTTCACCTGCGGATTGGTTTGCTTTTAAAGCCATCACCAGACAAGCGGCAGACGGTTATGCTCATACTGAAGGGAATGTATGGGATCAAAGCGGCCAGTTAATTGCCATTAGTCGCCAAACAGTGGGTATTTTCGACTAAAGATTTAAGCCGCTCACACAATAGCCGCAGACGCAGGACTAAACATAGCAAGGACGCTAAGACTCTGCATACCCACATGGCTTAAAGCAGCATCTAAGTCACTATCTTCTAAACCTAAGTTTTCATATAACTCAACTTCGAGGTTAGCGTGTCCAGAATAAATTTCTGGATTACAATTATCGAGAGCCAGAATATAGCTTAATTGCATAATTTGCTGTTCAACATCCGAGACTTCATGTTGGCTATAGTGCTGTTTACTGATGGGCGTAACGATCGCATCAGGTATTCCCCACATTCTTACTAGTGTAGAGCCAATATCTGCGTAAGTTGCACCGCCTAATAACTTTAACTGTAGCTCAAGTGGGGTTTCAGTTTCGTTAATTTGCGCGCACTTTTTAGCAATTTCGGGGTTGAATCTGACCATAACCAGCTCACCCACATTATGTAGTAGACCAGAAACAAATAATCTTTCAGACTCTTTCAGTTTTTTACGTTCTGCAAAATACTTACATAACAAAGCGCAACAAACAGCATTTTCCCAAAAACGCTCTAAATCAATTACCGAAGAATCTAACTGTGTAAAGGTTCGGCATATACTGCACGCAACCACTAAGTCATAAACGGAGTTAGTACCAATGACTTGAATGGCTTTAGACACTGTTTCGATTTTATTAGGAAATTTGTAAAGTGCACTATTGGCTATTTTTAAAATTTGTACTGTTAACGCAGGGTCGAAATTTATCACGCTAGCAATGTCATCCATACCACTAGAGTCATCATCGATCAGTCTTTTTATCTGAAGCACTGAATCAGGTAATACAAAAATGTCTTTTGCTTCAGAAGCATAATCCAACGCGTGCATCATTAAAACTCCGTTAAACCTTATGGTAACTAGTGTAGTTAACTTAACAAAATTTGCCTAAAAGGTGGAACTATTATTCACAATTTAGGATAAAAATAATCCCAAAACCAATTTAGCATGATTTCATGGTTGTATTGTACAACTCTACCGCCGACATTAATTCTGTTATCGTTTGTGGATTGTTAGTTAACTGGTAGATCAGTTCTATTACCTTTTTATTCACTGGCGCGGCAATTCCTAATTTGGCCCCTTCCTCAACTATTGCCCCATTTAAATAATCAATTTCCGTTTGCTTTCCATTTGAGATATCCCACCACATTGAGGTTCTAACATTTTCATCAATAGCTAACGTGCGATTAGCAACTATTTTGAATATAAAATCCGGTAAACTCAAAACAAAGGGAAGAGAATGGGCAGAAACGGAGGTCACTTTAGGTAACACTATCCCTTTTGCATCGGTGACCAAAAGTAATTCACGCATCATTTGCGCTATAACCAATCTATATTTTCGCTGTTGCAACATGTGTTTCACTGGAATATTGGCTAATGCATTGACACTATTCCCTAAATTTAATTGTAACTTGGCCCATAATAACCAAGTCATTTGAGTACATATAGAAAACGCTAAAATCGGCGAATCTATACTGGCAATTAACTGCTTAGTAAAGTTGCGATCATCAGTACAGCTCTCAATAGTCAACCTGCCTTCTGACCCTCGATGAAAATGGCCATCGGCTATCTCCACCACATTGAACGGCACCATAGCTCTTAACACTCGGTTATTAGGAAAGGCTGTTTTAATCGCGCTCTCTGATCCCAAGCCATTTTGACAGCAGATAATGGTTGTCTGATGATTAACCAGTAATTGCAACTGCGCTAAAGAGTCCTGCACAGCGGTGCATTTTACGGTTAACCAGATAATATCAAAACTATGCTCTGTTTCTGAACCAGGTAATAAGAATGTAATGTTGTTAACTTCCACCCGGTGCTCTAAATAGTCCGTTAAAATGATTCCTTTAGATAATTTGTTTACGCTGTGTGATCGAGCCAAAAACGTCACATTTTGGTTTTTGTGCAGTAAACTAGCGCCTAAATAGCTGCCAATAAGTCCAGCTCCAAAGACTAAATGTTTCGCCATTATATGTTCCATTATTTAAACTTTAAGCTATCTTAAGTCTTTCCCACTTTACTGCATAGGGTTATCATCCACGACCTCCATTGACATGCCCAAAATTGATACTTAGATGACTCAGCAAGCAGAAAAATTACCTAAACAGCTATTGGCCATTGGTTACGTGTGGCCAGAACCAAACTCTTCTGCTGCAGGAAAACACATGTTGAGCTTATTAAAGTCATTTATAGCTGCCGGTTATCAAGTGTGCTTTGCAAGTCCTGCAATTCAGACTGAACACAAGATCGATCTAACTGAATTGGGGATTGAAGAAGCCAGCATCGAGTTGAATCACAGCTCTTTTGATCAGTTTGTTGCCAACTTAAATCCGCAAATCGTTCTATTTGACCGTTTTATGATGGAAGAACAATTCTCTTGGCGTGTTGCGCAAAATTGTCCCAATGCATTGCGTATTTTGGATACAGAGGATTTACACTTTTTACGTGATGCCCGTCATAAAGCCCATAAACAATCGCGGCAAGTATCTGAATCAGATTTAAAAAGTGATATGGCGATGCGTGAAATTGCCGCGATATATCGATGTGACCTAAGTTTGATTATTTCAGAGTATGAAATGAATGTTTTGCAACAGCAATTTAGCGTGCCTTCAGCGTTATTGCATTATTGTCCTTTTATGCTGGATATTAAACAACTGAAGAGATCTCCGGTCGAGTTTAGCCAGCGACAACATTTCGTAAGCATTGGAAATTTTCGTCACGCGCCAAATTGGGATGCGGTTTTATATCTTAAGCAAACAATTTGGCCATTAATTCGCAAACAAATTCCGTCTGCCCAATTACATGTCTACGGTGCATATCCGCCACCTAAAGCCACTGATTTACACAACCCAAAGAGCGGCTTTTATGTGGATGGATGGGCCGAAGATGCGTTTTCAGTATTGCAACAAAGCAGAGTGTGCATAGCGCCACTGCGTTTCGGTGCGGGTTTGAAAGGCAAGTTAGCTGATGCCATGTGGACAGGCACACCATCAGTGACAACCAGCATTGGGAGTCAAGGGATGAATGACTCATCAATGTGGCCAGGGGCGATTGCAGATGATCCGCAAGAGATAGCGGATCAAGCCGTTGCTTTATATCAAGATGCCAAACAATGGCAACTTGCTTCTGACTATGGATATCAATTACTCGCGCAACGTTTCAATTTGCAAGTGATCCAACAGCAGTTACTAGAAAGAGTCGACTACTGCCTGACACATCTGGCACAACTCAGATTAGATAATTTTACTGGGATGATGTTACAACACCATTCCCATAAAAGTACCCAATATATGTCACAATGGATAGAAGCGAAAAACGCCAATCCAAAGTGACCTATGAACTATAATCGACTGAGTTATTTAACCTGTTTGACGATGCTTTTTTCACCCAACCATTCAATCCGATAAAGGTCTCGTCTTTTATCTAAAAAGTTACGCACTGAGCCGGTATTTTGTAAAATTTGTAATTTATCCAAATCCACGTCAACGATTAACGTCATTTCGGTATTTGGCGTGGTTTCGGCCATCACTGCATCATGGGGGAATGCAAAGTCAGACGGAGAAAATACCGCTGTTTGTCCGTACTGAATATCCACGTTGTCCACTTTGGGCAAGTTTCCGATACTGCCGGCGATAGCCACATAACATTCATTTTCTATAGCACGTGCTTGCGCACAACGCTTCACTCGCAGATAGCCATTTTTTGTATCTGTCCAAAAGGGTACAAATAGAATCTGCATCTCTTCTTCACTAAGCAAACGTGCAAGTTCCGGAAATTCAACGTCATAGCATATAAGTACACCAATGCGACCAAAATCTGTCTCAAATAAAGTAAGGCGATCTCCGCCTTCCATTGCCCAATCTTTTTTCTCAGAAGGTGTGGGGTGCAATTTATATTGAGACTCTATGGTTCCGTCTCGTTTGCAAATGTAGGCTACGTTGTACAACAAATCCTCTTCAATTAGCGGCATAGAACCGGCAATAATATTAATGTTGTAGCTCACCGCCATATGCGAAACCGCATTCACGATTTCTTCGGTATAGGTAGATAGATGTTTAATTGCTTCGATCGAAGAACTCTGGTCGCCAAGCCCCATAAGCGGAGCATTGAAAAACTCAGGGAACAGAGCAACATCGCAACGGTAATCAGACAACGCATCCACAAAGTACTCAAATTGTTGCAGCAACTCCCCGACACTTTCCATTTCACGCATCTGCCATTGCACACAGCCAATACGAACAGAGTCTTTTTGATGACCAAACAGTTTGCGCTTTTTCGGTTCATAATAAATATTGAACCACTCTAATAACGTTGCATATCCTTCAGACTCTTTGTCTTCAGGCATGTATCCACGTAGTACGCGCTTAACTTCAAAGTCATTCGACAATTGAAAGGTCAAAATCGGATCGTAGAGATCTCTGCGCTTTACTGCTTCTATGTATTTTTGTGGCGAAAGTTCATGACTATGATTTTTATAATTGGGAATCCGTCCACCTAATATAATGGCGCGCAGATTCAAACTTTGACACAGCTCCTTGCGAGCCTCGTAAAGCCTTCTGCCGAGTCGCAAGTTGCGGTATTCAGGATCGACAAAAACTTCAATACCGTACAACACATCACCATTGGGATCATGGGTTGTTAAATAGGAATTACCGGTAATTTCGTCATAGGTGTGCTCGTCACCAAATTTATCATAATCAACGATAACTGAAAAAGCGGCGGCAACCACTTTGCCATCATCTTCAATACAGATTTGCCCGTCTCTGAAGATTTTTAACATCGCCAAATAGCGTTTTTTGGTGATGGAGCCGCCCAAATTTGGGTATACCTTGTTCATTATGACTTTGAGTACGTCAAAATCTGATTCAGTTAGATTTCGAGCAAGTAATTTGACTTCATTTTCTTGAGACATATGTTTCCTATCATCAGGCTTTAGAATTGCTAAGCACAACTAAATCGAACATTTACCTATTTTGATTGGCATAATGTTGGATTTTCTCAATTACCGCAGCAAGACCGTTACCGCGGGTTTCACTAAGATGTTTGTCTAACTGTATATCAGACAAATATAATTTGTAATCAAATGCTGAAACAAATTCAGCCGTTTGGTTTTGAATGGGTTCTAAAATAATCGCTAACAAGCCACGGACTATTTTACTGCTGGCATCCACTTCAAATGCTAAGCGATTTGGCGATGTGGTTTTACACAACAACCATACCTGAGACTCACAGCCAAACACTTCAGAATCAGCTGTTTTTTTATCCTCAGCTAAGCGTTTGAGGGACTTCCCCGCCAACATAATTTGCCGAAAAACCTGATCCCATCCCCGTGCCGACTTAATACTATCCGCCAACACCAAATTATGTGTTGGAATGTTCAACACCAGATTATCAACTTGGCGATTGGCAGTATCAGTGGTTTTATCAAAGGCAGCAGATTTTGCTGAACCTGTGAAGCCTAATTGCTGAATAGCGCTGCTTAACTGGGCCACAAAAAAGTCGATTTCAGCAAAGGTATTGTAACAACTTAACGAAACTCTTATGGTTCCTAAGATGTTCAATGCCTTCATCAATGGCATTGCACAATGATGCCCTACTCTAACCGCAATGCCTTTTTCAGCCAGAACAATACCAATGTCCTGACTATCATGACCTTGCACAGTAAAAGACAATGTAGCAATTCGGTTTACAGGGTCGCCATAAATAGTCACCCCGGATAGATTTTGAATTTTGTCGAGCAAATACTTGATTAAAGCGGCTTCGTGTTGAATGATTTGCGCACGGTTAACATCAATAAAATGTAATGCTTCTTTTAACGCGAGTATGCCTTCAATATGCGGTGTGCCAGCCTCAAATTTTAACGGGCTAGCTTGGTAAGTCGCCGTATTGAATTCAACATTTTTAACCATCTCTCCGCCAGTTAAGAATACCGGAAGACTCTCCAGTGCACTCTGTTTGCCATAAAGTACGCCCGTGCCGGTTGGAGCAAACGCCTTATGACCACTAAATACTAAAAAATCACAATCTAAGTTGTTCACGTCAATGGGTAGATGGGCGATGGCTTGTGCAGCATCGACTAAAGAAATGGCGTTTACAGCTTTAGCTTTGCGTAAAAAGGGCTCAACAGGCTGAATGCTACCTAGCGCATTCGAAACTAAAGCCAGCGCCACAATACACGTATTATTGGTAAGCAGTGCCAGGCCCTTTTCGAGCTCCCAAACACCCAGCTCATCAATTGGAATAATGTCGATTTGCAAGTTTTTCTTTTTTGCTAAGATTTGCCAAGGAACAATATTGGCGTGATGTTCTGTGGCCGACAGAAGAATCCGTCCACCAGAGGGAAAGTCACTTTCTGACAAAGACTTAGCAACCAAGTTGATACTTTCAGTTGCGCCTTTGGTAAATACTATTTGCTGTTTTTTTTGTGCGCCGATGAACTGCTGAACATAGCCTCTGGCATCCTCAAACTCAGCCGTGGTTTGATTGGCTAAGGAAAATGACGACCTATGTACATTGGCATTTTTAAACAGATAATAATCTTGAATACTGGTCAGCACGTTTTGCGGTTTCTGAGTAGTTGCCGCATTATCAAAATAGACTAAATCCGCATTCGCTGGATGTTGAAAAAATGGAAACAAATGACGTAGAGAAGTATCTTTCATAGGGGCATTTAATCTGTTGATATCTGTAAAATCGACTGGACACCACCTAACTATTTTTTGTGGGTGATGTCCGCAATTGATGCTAGTTGGACAGAAATATATATGTGGCCATTAGCAAATAGGATTATTCCATTAGTTCGGCAAAACACTCAGTCAGTTCTTTTGCTTCAAGCATGATGCCCTCTTCATCCTCACTCAGCGGAAATACCAGTATCAAAGTTCCGTTTTTTTCCATTCCTGGTAACCACTGCTGTAACCAATCATCTAAAAGTATTTGTTTTGGCTTACAGTCAGGAAAATCATTTTTCTCCCACGCTTTAGCGAAGGATTCACTGGGCCAAATTGGCATGCACGCATCTTCTTCAGCTTGCAGCAATAGCCAACCATTTTCCCCGAACAGCCCCCACAACTCTTTGTTTTCTATAATTTTAGATAACGCATAATCGAAACGCGCTTCAGGCTGTAATTTACTAATAGTGATAAATTCATCCGTAGATAGTTCAGGCATCAGGTTTTCCTTTTTACATCGCCAAAATTCATTCACAGCAAGCCAAATGAACAAAATTTAGCCATTTAGCTTGCAAAATACACAGTTTGATAGCTTAATTATCCTATTAGGGAAAAATATTATGCCACTGGAAACTGTGAAATCTACTATTGCCGCCCCCAATAAAAAAACCTGGGTGTACGGTGTTTTGATTCTGCTGATCTTTGCAGCACTGGGTTATTACGCTCTGTTAAATCAAAAAGATCGTACTGCTAATCATGATTATTATAGAGTGCTTTACGAAGCTTCCAATGAATTTAAAGAAAATTTAAATAAACTGGATAGTATGCACCGGTATAAAGAAGGTGTTTCTTCCATACGGTCCCTACTCCCGAGTTATACCCGAAAAGCCAATTCGGAACAAAACCTTTTGAAAGCAGATGGGTTTAAATATTCAATTGCGGGGCAAACTCTGCTCGTCAGTGCAGATCTAGACGCTAATGATGAAAAGTTCGAAGCGGAATTGTCTTTTGAAGATATTCTTCCAAATCCGAAAAAAGGATTTAGCAAATATTTATTCGCAGATAAAGAAGGAAAAGTCATTGCTACCGTTGGTGATGAAAGCACAATCTCCATCGTAGAATTACGTAGTATCAATCAACAAATCCAACAAAAAAACAAACAGTTCCAATTTAATTTTAGTGAATCTCAAAAATCGGCAGCAAGCGACACTAACCCGCCCCTTCCAAGCTACAGCAATCATGTGGACATGAAAATATCCTATGGTGATTTCCGCGTATTTGTATTTCCATTCGCGCTGGAAATTCCATTAAAAAAACTGTCAGAAACCTCAGAAGACGGTGCACAGAATAAAATGGTAGAACTGGACAAACTATATTTAGTTGGACTGCTACCACAGAGTAAACTTAGCAACCGAGAAAACAATGATTGGAACCTTTCTTTGCTGGTTGTCACGCTGGTCAGTTTATTGTTCATGTGGTGTCTTCTACGTTTATATTTACTGCCCAAAAACCAATCTATTACTCGCTCATACCGCTCATTAACCGTTGTATCGAGTTATGCTTTTTTTATCGTAATTTTAGCCTTAACTTTAGGTTACATGCAGAAGTCTTTATTACAATTAGAAAAAGATCAAATAGCCTCAGAATACGCTAATTATTTAGATCAAAAACTGCGTAAAGATATTAATCATGTGTTCAGCCGCTTAGAACAATACAAAACGTTTTATGGCGAGATGTTAGCGACACTTTCGTTATTTTCCGAAAATTCACAACCTTATGATAATTACAAAAGTGAAGATCTAGAAGCCTTCAACTTATCCATGAAAAAAGCAATTTTAAGTCTTAATGCAACACCCTGTGTTGAAGGCCGCCCAGCATATTGGTTACCAGGTAGTGCAAGTACCCCCAATAAGACTTATCCGATAACGTATAACTGCTCGGTTGCCCCCGAAAACCCCAATTTTCTAAAAGTAACATTCGATGATCACGCGATAAATGTGATGTTGAATGCGTATAGATCTAACAAAGCCGATCATGTCATATTGGATTTCTATTCTAATAATCAACTACTTGACTTAACTGCAGAGAAATCGTTAAACACCTCGGTTACTCCTGATTTTATTCAAGATCAATCGCATACCATATTATCGGCATTCGCGATCAACAAAGAAGGTAACTCAGTGCTTCCTTCTCTGAACTTTCAAGAGAGTAACGCACTACCGGCAACCTTTAATTTGTCGCACCGAAACTATTATAAAAAAGTCAGAGATCAAAAAGGTTGGGATATTGACAGAATCCCCTCCGCGACGATAACTAATGAGACCAAAAGAAAATCCGATCTTGATGATAATCCCCTTGAAAAAAATGCATCTTCTAGCCCGTTTAAGAATGTATATATTCAGCGTTTATTAAATGTCACTAATGGCACTCGTGGTAGCACGATCTCAATGCCGATTTCATCTGCTGATAGTGACAAAACCTATGATTACATTTTGGCCGCAGATGTATTATTACCTTCAATGTCACTGGGACAATCTCCCCCATACGATTTTAATTACATGGTGGTAGATCGCAGCACTGGTGACGTTATATTTCATAATGATTCTAGTCGCTCATTAGTGGAAAATTTGTATTTCTCTGGTGATAACCGCTCTGCACTGAGTAAATGGCTCAAAGCTGGCTTAGACCATTATCCTGAATTAGGCAGGGAACTCATTGAAGGTACCTATCACGGACAAAGTGGTCGATTTGCTCTTTCCAGTACGGTGATAGATAAATGGGCAATAGTCGTATTTTATCCAAATGATAGTTTGCAGACTTTCATGACGAACCAATTTCTTTATGTGATGACCACATTTGCAGTCATCATTGGTTTGATGGTGATAGGAATATATTCGGTACGCCATTTTGTTTGGACAAGTACCTTAAAAGAAAAGCTCAAATTACCTGCCAAACTCAATGTTAGGTTAGTCATGTTGGTTAGCTCGGTGCTCTTTAGCACAAGTTATTGTCTTTACTTCTTAGGGCATAATATCGACACGCTGTTCAGCCATGGGGATGGCTTGAATTGGTCACTTTGGTTACCCATAGTTGGTTTACTGATTGCGACTATCTTGGTATATCGCGGTTGTTACAATCATTTTTGTTTTCCATACAAAGAATTGAACGATTGCACTTTGGATTCAGCGAAACGTGGCTCTAAACGACTCATTATTGCGGTTCTTATCGCGGTAGGGATTCACTTTTTATATCTACAAAAAACGGCTAGCACCCCAGAAAAAACGTTAGATTTTCACTATCAACAACTGGCTTGTAATTGGCTTAATTACGAAAGACAGGAAGTCAATTCAATTGGCTTAAGTCGCTACCCCAACTCTATTACTTCAACTCGAATTACGCCCACTAATTTACTGCCCTTAGATCCAAAGTGGCGAGCACGTTTGACCCGTAAAGATGGGGATTGTCAGAATCACTCTGCGCAAATCCACCCAGACGATTACCCTAGTTTGAGTTCTGTTTTTGGCGCCACCTATTTATGGCAATGGATAAATATTTATATTCTCGATAGAGAACTTGCAGCCAGCTATCAACCCGACTCTGATTTTCGAAGCTATTCCCATAAAATGCCGGGCGGGCTGATCAGCTCAATTGTATTTTACACTGCGCTATTTGCTGTGATTATTTGGGCATGGTTTAGATTCAACACCCAATTATTGTGGAATCGTCTGTATTGCCCTGAGCGTTTTTTGCAGCATATCAATAGAATGACAAGTTCAGTGCAGACATTGCATTTTGAACAACGCAGTCACAACTTAAAAATTGAATGTGACACGATAAAATTAAACGGCATTGGCTTGTCACTTCTGTTACGCAGCATGAATCTTAAGTCGGCGGTTGCTGCAAACGACATGCAAGCAAACCATCTTTTAGCAGGATTTGAAAAATTATTTTCGCTCAGTCCCTGTTTACAAAAATTCAGTGAACAAAGTAGCTTTTTACCGAATTTAAAACTGAATATTATCAATCAAGATCCTAAGAAGATCGCGGTTGAAATTTGGGACATTGAAACCTGCTTAGAAAAAGGTGAATTTAGACAATTGTTGCTCGACTTAATCATGGAGATTAAATCACTGACGTTATCCGGTCAATTAGATAGTTTTACCATTTACACTGGTTTTCACAGCTTACAACGGGTCAAAATGAAAGACCCCTTAATGCTAGAACAAAGCAGCGTATTGGATCATGCCGAATACCTTTCTTGGGCAGAATGTTTAATGGACTTCATTGTGGTAATTCCTGAAAGCTTTAAACAAGGCATTGATTGGCAAATGTTGAAGGAAGAAGTGAATGCATTTCCAGAGTTACAATTTTTACAACAAGAAGTTGAACAATCAGAACAACTAGAATCTTGGGCGCACATATGGAAACGAGATGAACAACTCAACATTGAAAGCCGCTGGAGTACCATCAATTACATATTGCTTAATGCAGAGGCATTATACCGCTTCAAATGGGAATCTTGCTCCAGCGCTGAGAAACTCGCTCTGCTTAATTTGGCTAAACGTCAAAAACTAAACCCTGCAAATACCCAAATGATTGAACATCTTGCCCTTAACGGTCTGATTACTGTGCGCAAAGGCAATATCGATGTTATTAATCGTAGCTTTAGCCATTTCATCTTGCATGCAGAAACTAACGCGACTCTAAACCAATTGGTTAAACACGGTGAAGAAGGTTTGTGGAAAAGCTATCGACTGCCGTTGGGAGTCATTATTATTTTAATTATTGGAGGTATCGCACTGACCTCAGGCGAATCTATTTACATCATTGCAGCTTCCATGGCTGGCGTACTAGGCACTATTGCCAGTGTCACCAATAGTGCCAATCTGCTTCGTGGTCAAATGAAAGATTAATGTCTATGTAGCCAATAATTGAGCACTATATAAAAATCGAAACAATGGATAAATAAAGGCTAGCAACAGCTTTTGTGTGCGCACTCCACTAACGGCTGGTGAGCGGCATAAGTTAGCGATAAAACACGAAAAACGCGCAAACTCTGCCGACTTCAGTCTACTGTGGATTGCAGCTCTTTATTGGGTTGATTTCTCATCCCGTTCACTTAAATGCGAAATAGGTTCGTCTCCCATCCTTGGTACAGGTGGCTTAGGATAGTCAGTCCAATAAGTGATATGAAGCTCTAGGTTATTTGCCCAACTTTCATCTCCCCCTTCGGGATACTGTCCCTTAATTAATGTTTTCACATTCATATTAGGAAGTTGCAGTTGGGATTTATCAGAATCACTGGTTTCAAGACCTTCAGCTTTGGCAAATTCAGTAAATTGCCCCCAGTAATTGCTATTGTCAGCGTTCTCGCCCTGCGCGCTATCATTTGTAACAGATAATGCAAATTTGCAGGCAACACCATATTGGAACAGGGACATCCAAGGTTTTTCGGGGGCTCCTTGATCGTGCAGCTCTTTTTGCTGAACTGGCGTTCGATATCCTTCAACGAGTGTAATCGGAACATTTTTTTGTGTCAGATGCGTAATCAAATTTTGTATTTTTTGTCGCATTATCGGGTGTAAATTTTTTAAGACGGTATTGAGTGTCATGGTTGTTTTCCTTCTATTCCTTCTTTATCTATTTGTTTTTTAAATAAACGGAAATATTTAGTCGAATACTTATCCAATACTTCAATAAATCACTTTGAACATCATTACTTTACACGTAATATCTATAGTTGCATATTTTTTAAACAGCTTGGTTTATACTTTGAAAAAACTGTTTTTTTTAAGATCCGCAAGGCATCATCGTTAAGAGGAAACTGAATGAGTAGCTTTATTGCTGAGTTAAGACGACGCAATGTATTCAATGTCATAGCGGGTTACGCTGTCATTGGCTGGTTAGTCATGCAATTAGCCGTGGTGTTGGAAAGCGCATTACACTTACCAACTTGGTTTGACACGATCGCAACAATCCTAGTGATAATTGGCTTTCCTATCGCGGTTTTACTCGCTTGGATTTTTCAATTTACGCCTAAAGGTTTGGTTCGTACCGCAAAAAACCCCGCATTAAGTAAAGCGGCTAATTCTAAAAATACGATTACTATTTTTACATTAACTGGGGTAATTAGCGCTGGACTGATCACGCTGATGTGGATGCATTTAGGAAAAAACACATTAGTCGATGAAAACCGAGAAATCACTCAGCAAACAAGCAACGCAAATGTTGAAGTCGTTACCAGCTCTGCGACTCAGTCGATTGCCGTTTTGCCATTTGATGATTTTTCAGCAAGCAATGATCAGGGTTATTTTGGGCATGGAATTTCTGAGGAATTACTTAACCTATTAAGTCGTATCAAAGGCTTACGAGTTGTATCGCGCACCTCATCTTTTGCCTTTGTGGATACAGATTCGACCGTAAGTGAGATTGCTAAAGAACTGAAAGTCGCACATATTTTAGAAGGAAGTATACGTAAATCTGGCAATACTATTCGCATCACAGCTCAACTGATCAATGCACAAACTGATGAACATATCTGGTCTGAAACCTATGATCGTCCTTTGTCAGCGCAAAATTTATTTGCAGTACAAGACGAAATAGCCAGTAAAATAATCCAACAACTCAAGGGTAAGTTAACCGTAGTGCCGTTAAAAGATTCTGATAAAACCTTGTCTTTAGAAGCCTACGAGCTTTATTTGCAAGCCCGCGAAAATCAGAAATTACGCTCGCCAGAAAGTCTAGCCCTAGCAGTTCAAAAATTTATTAAGGTCATTGATTTAGATCCAAATTTTGCACATGCCTATTCAGGTTTATCAGACACTTATTTGCTGATGGAAGCTTATGCCGGCTTAGATAAACAAGCATCCCGAGACAAAGCATCCCCATTAGTTGCCAGAGCACTTGAGTTAGCGCCTAATTCTGCAGAAGTGCTAGCAAGTGCAGCATACCTAGCAAAAGATAAGAATACTGCCGCGTCCATCAAACAAGCCCAACAATATGCGACACAAGCCATCGAGGCGAATCATAATTATGCTAATGCATACTTTCTTTTAGGCGGTATTTTGTGGGAACAAGGCAAGCTCGATGAAGCAATAGAGCAGTACAAAAAAGCGAGACTACTGGATCCACTTTCTAACAATATTTTAAGTAATCTTGCGCGTATTTATTTATCCGTTGACGATAGAGTGAACAGCAAAATCATTGGCGACGACTTAGTGCGATTGCACCCTACCCAACCTTTTGGTTACAGTGTTTTAGCCGATCTTGCTTTTAAAAGTGGGAATTATTCGCAGGCTCATAGCATGTTGCAAAATGCCTATACCCTTAACCAACAAAGCACGAGTATCAACAGAAACCTAGCTAGGCTATATAATTTAGTCGGCTTATACCAGCATGCGCTTTGGTATAACGCTAGTCCTACTAGCCAAGTCTGGCACGGCATTTACACAGATAATCTAGCATTGGCGGCCGAGCAGTTAGCAAAAGTCACAGACATGACAGATATTGCATGGTTTTTATATTATTTACGTGACTATGAGAAAACCAACCAAATTGTGAACGCTTATATTGAGGCCTATAAGTTGCTCGACAGGCCCATCGAAAGTGCGGCAAGTGCAGACTTTATAATTGCACTTGCGCAAACTCGTCAAGCACTGGGAGAAAATAATGAGCAACTGTTAAGTATGCTAAAAGAATACTTAACTAACAAACCCACTCAACAAGTAAGTAACTTAAATGAAATAAAACAACGTATTTTGTTTGCCACTCTTACCGGCAACCATCAACAGAGTTATAAATGGTTAGAACGGATGAGATCATTGGGCTATATAATGACTTTTATCGATCCTATTTTTGATGAGATAAAAAGTATTGCTGAATTTCAAAACCAACAACAAGATATGCTTGAACTAAGGGATAAGTATCAATCGCAAATTAAAGCACAATTGCGCACACCTAACCCCTTATGGATAGTTCCTCCTAGCGATATTTAGGACAACTTCATCGTGCTAACTCTTAGCCCGAAATAGCACTAAAAACCTAACTTGACAAGCGTTGCGCCAAGCCACTACTTCTTAAACAGACATTGTTTATACAAGCTTGCAGGCTCTCTTTGTGACTGTATAACACAAACTTTTCCCGTGCACGGGTAAGGCCAGTATAAAACAATTCTCGGCTTAATCCTTTGGCTGACGGATTTAAGTTTACGTCGGGCAAGCACAGATATACCTGATTAAATTCAGAACCTTGGCTCTTGTGAATGGTCATGGCATACACAGGTTGATGTTCAGGCAACCGACTTAACAATACACCTTTGTAACCACCTTCTGCGGTCTTGAACCACGCTTTTTTTAATTCTCGTTTTTCAGGATCCGGCATTACTATCCCCACATCACCGTTAAATAATCCTAAATTATGATCGTTACGGGTTAACATTATTGGTCGGCCTATGTAGTCTTTTTCATCCATTGAAATAAAACCCTGACGATCTAATTCCCGAGTAACTTGATAATTGATGTTATCCACTCCCCACTCACCGGATTTATGGGCGCATAAAATTTGTTGATTTAATAAATAGCTGAAACCTTGTTTTAAATCCCCTTGATTTACTGACAAAAAATAGGCTTTTAATTGACTAGCGTATTGCCTCGCGAATACTTGTACATTGCCATCTTGATGCCAAGTTAAGGTGGCTTGTTCGGTATCAGTGAGTATCGATAAAACAGCATGGGCATCACCTTCAATAACTTGTTCCGACAACAAACCGATTCCACTTTCTGACGAGAATCTGTGACTTTTTCGCAATTTAACTAAGCAGTCCGCGATGGGACTAGTTCCACGACTTTCAGGTCGTTGGGGAATATTTTGGTCACATATGCGAATAATCTGTTGCGCGGTATGCAATGAATATTCAGGGTATGCTTTACCCAATAACGCGGAGTGACAAATATCGGATAAAACACTGCCAGTCTCAACCGAAGAGAGTTGATTGTGATCTCCTAACAACACGACTTTTGTGTTGATGGGAATCGCACTAAGCAGCCTATACATCAATGGTAAATCTACCATCGACGCTTCATCAACAATCAATGCATCCACATGCAATAAATTTTCCGCATTGTGCCTAAATTCAATTTGTCCCGGTTGACTTCCTAATAGTCGATGAATTGTACTGGTTTGTAGATTTAATCCCGTTTTGTAGTTATCCGGCAATGATTCTCGCGCTGACACTATAGATTCAGTCAGCCGTGCTGCTGCCTTGCCCGTTGGCGCAACGAGTTGTACTTTGAGCTCTTTTCCGTTGGCGCGTTGAAGGGCAAACAACAAGGCTAATAACTTGGCAACTGTGGTTGTTTTACCTGTGCCGGGCCCTCCGGTTATAAGGCTAAAATTACGTGTCGCTGCAATCCCAACCGCTACTTTCTGCCAATCGATTTCGGTTTGATTTTGCCCCTCAGGAGCACTAAATAATTCATCAACAATAGGTCTTGCGACGTCGCTAGACACTGTCGTTTCTACTGCTAACTTTTGTTGAATGATTTGGGTTAAACCCATCTCATATTGATAGTATCGCTGCAAATAAATGGCATTTTGCGCGAATATTAATGGTTTTCGAGGATCTTCAACAGGGTTCGAAGAAATACAATAACTTGCATGAATAGCCTCAATTACCTCATTAATACTCGAAAATCCGAGTAATTTAATTTGCTTGAAAGTAAGCTCATGTAAATTTAAACAACTGTGTTGCTGACTCAAACGTTGACTCACTAGACCTGAAAGCAGCGCTATGTTTTGGCTAAGATGGCTTTCCTGCTGAAAAATAAAATGCGCAAAAGCACTATCGAGGTTAGAAAGGCCCATAGCGCTAATTTGACGCTCACAATTAGTATAAAAGTGCGTATCGAGAAGACCATTTACCATAAATCCATTTGCTCCTGACTAGTACTTTGTGGCGCAGCAAAAGAGTCTATTTCCTCTCCTTGAAACAACTTATCAAGGGATTCAATTATGACTTTCTCTGGTTTATAGAAGTAAATTCCGCTGCCTGGGTAATGCTCTGACATTCCCCGTAAGAACAAATAATATGCGCCACCGACATGCTGATCATAATCATAATCAGCTAACTTACTTTTCAAGAATCGATGTAAGGCTAAAACATAGAGCAAAGACTGCAAATGATAATCGTGCTCCACCATGGCTTTTTGCATTTTATCTTCGGCATAGTCAGCATAATCAGGACCTAAGTAATTAGATTTATAATCGGCAACGTAAAAACGGCCATCTAAGCAAAACGTTAAGTCGATATAGCCTTTTAGCATGCCGTGCAATTGGGTAAATTGATATTGCCTTTTACTGGTTTTAAAAACCTTATTAATCAATTGATTAAAAGGTGCTGCTTGCACCGAATTTAAAGGTAGATGGAACTCCATTTCAGGACAAACTTGGTCCTTGGTTAACGATGCCAAGGTAAAAGTCGTGTTAGTATTTTTGCTATGAGTGAGCACAATACTGGTGTTTAGCACGTCTTTTAGCCAGATTTCCACTGTTGCATTCCACTGCTCATCAATACCAAACCAACTGCGTTGCTGTTCAATCACTTGAGAAAGCTGGCTAGGCTGTTGAAAATCAATATTTTCTAACACGCCGTGTAGGAAAGAACCGGCTTGCGCGCCTCGAGTAAACTCAAATCGACTTAAATTATCTTGCGCAGAATCGAGTTCCACTTCCACCTCTTGGGCTGAAAAAGTTGAATCGAGTTGATTTATGGTTTCGCTTTCGTCGGTACCAGGTTGCTCATGCTCAACATGAAATTGATTGCGAGCAATCGCTGAATAGCTCGTTATCCGCCAGTTAGCATCGATTGGCGTTTCAATGATATTGACTGCCAAGGAGGTATCTAAAGTTAATTTATCAGGTCGGTACGGTAATATCTCCGGTTCAATATGCACTGCGGTGTATCCGATATCCCCATACTCTGCCAAGCTCTGAATTCGCTGGCCGATAAAACTATTGGTTGGTTCAATATTTTCTAGCGAAAGCAATTTCCCTAAAGCAGTGTGAAATAATCCAGAAACAGATTGGCTTTTTCCCAAAGCAGGATTCCAAATCCCAACAAAACAGTTGTAAACAGCGCGAGTAAGTGCCACATATAACAACCTTGTATCTTCGGCTAAACGTTCAAAATCTGCTTTTTCTAAATTTTCAGGAGTGTTTTCAAAATCCATGGTCAAGTGAAAATCTTGATCATGAAATAGCGCTTCCGATGCGGCTTTATAAGAACACCCGAAAGGCACAAAGACATAGGGAAACTCTAGCCCCTTGGATGCATGAATGGTAATAATTTGAACTAAATTGCCGTCGGTTTCTAAACGTAGTTGATGGGCTTCATTATTATGATCTGGCTGCTGTATTTGTTGCCCCAACCAATACAACAATTGATTATCACCTGGAGTGATAACACTTTGTTGCTGCAACATTTCAACTAAATGCCTTAGATCAGTTAAACGTCGCATGCCATCGCTAAAATGCGTCATTAATCCAGTAAACACGTGAAAATGCTGCATAACTCGATTGAGCGCCATCATAATACCAAAGCGTTGCCAGTGTTGCTGCCAAGTAACAAACAGCTCGACTATTTGCTGCCAAGCTGATTCACTGGTAAATAACTGATCCAACTCTACGCTATTGAAGCACATTAGTTCACTGGTCAATGCTGCTTTAATCCGCCTTTCGTCAGAAGGGTTGACCAATGCATCTAGTACACGATACAAGTCCATGGCTGTTTCTGTGGCGTACACGCTATGGCGAACCAAAAACACACTGTCTACACCTCGAGATGCCAATGCCTGCTTGATTAAGTTTGCTTCATTACGATCTCTAACGAGTACACAGCAATCTTTGGCTACAACGTCGCGTTTTAGTTGCTCTAATTCTGTTTGTACATTTAATTGACCGTGCTGCAATAGGTCAACAATAATATTTGCCGTATGGCCGGCCAAATCAGTCTTTGCATCTTTATTCCCAATAACATCTTTAGCACCATGTAGATGATAGAAATTTAAACTGGCATACCGATTTTCATTCGCTTCCAAAAAAGTGGACTTAGATGCAGCCTCTACGGGAAAAAATGGAATCGCTTGCTCAAACAAAAAGCCCTTATCGCTTTTTGCAAACAATTGGTTTACCGCTTCGACCAAAGATTGCTGTGAGCGCCAGTTTGTCGCTAACGTAAACTGCTTTTCACTGCCGATTTGCTGCTTAGCTTGAATATAGGTGTATATGTCAGCACCACGAAACCCATAAATAGCCTGTTTAGGATCACCAATCATGATTAACGAATAGGATAAATCAGGATTTTCTTGCAGTGGATAAACTTGGCTAAACACATTCAATTGGCAATGATCGGTATCTTGAAACTCATCAATCATTGCGGCTGGATATTGTTTGCGGATCAGATCGGCTAAGGTTTTGCCATTTTCTCCCATCAAGCCATCATTTAAACGAGTTAGCAAATCATTGGGTGACAATTTGCTGGTGCGCGCTTTAAACGCTTCTAGATTTTTCCGTACTTGCAAAAGTGCCGTGTTTTGAACTGCATTACGCAGTGCTGTCACAAATGAATGTCGTAACATCTCTGTTAATTCAAAACGCTTAAAATTTAAATCGCTTAAATCTGGACTGGTTTTAGAACGTGCTTTTTCCACTTTTTCAGGAAAAAAGTCGATCCAACCTTTATCAAACGGGCAGATAACTGAATCACTTTGACAGAAATCATCCATTACCCGGTAGATATCTGGCTTACCCAGTTTAGTATTGCCCTTGAGCTTAGCTTGTTGCAATTGGGCCGACACATTATGCTGCAGCCACCAGCTTTTTAGGCTGTTTGTACTGTCGATTAGTTGTTCTAATAATTGATTCGCATGGCTCAACGTAAGCTGTTTACTGGGAATGAATTCCCGCTCTAAAATCCCCCTCAACGACTTTATTAAAGGTTCGGGGCCTGACCAAATACTACGCACATACTGAACCATAGTTTCCGATAAAGGCACGATTTCACTGCGCCAAAAATCTTCAACTGCTTGTTGTATCCAAGTAGATTGGTCTAACTCTAGCTGTTCGTCAAAAACACTGCCACTGGCAAATGCGTGTTCAGACAACATCCGTTGACTAAAGCCGTGAATAGTAAAAATTGCTGCTTCGTCCATTTGTCGTGAGGCCAACAACAAGGTTTCGCAAGCCAGAGCCATATCAGCCGTATCATCGATTAACTTTTGAATAAAACCATCGCTACTGTGGCCTTGATAAAAGTCCAAATAAGCACTGTGCAAACGTCGTTGAATTCGTTGTTTTAGCTCTGCCGTGGCTGCATTTGTAAAGGTCACAACTAAAATCTGTTCTACTCCCAACCCTTGACGCTGGTCGGATTTAGTTAAATTCAAGCCCTCACTTTGATGCCCAAGCAACAAGCGTAAATACAAATTAACAATGGTATAAGTCTTACCTGTGCCGGCGCTAGCTTCGATTAGCGAAGCGCCTAAAAGTGGGTAGCTGTAGGTATCAAGTTGCTTCATTTAGATACCTTATAATCGAATATTGGCGCAAAAATCATTTCGCTCAATTGTTTAAATTCGGCAAAGTTAGCTGACAAATCAGGGCACACCCGATGAATATTGGTCTCTTGACCTTCTCCTGAGCTAAAAATAGTGCCATTAAACTCAGCTAAGGTTTTATCTATATCTTGAGTTTCCAGCCATTTTTTTGCGCTATTGGCGAAAAACAAAGGGGGTTTATTAAGACCAGAGGCAAATACATCGAATAGAATATTTAAATATTCTATTGCTTGGGCTTGAGGTACAACAGTCAATTCTAATGGTTTCTCAATATTAAGATATCGAGCGACACCACTTTTTCGCTCCGATGATGCGCAATAACATAGCCATTTCAACCATAATTCAATCATATCTTTACCACGTATTTTACCGGCTCGATATAACACTAAATCTGTACCGTAGATCTGTTTTAGCCAACCTTGTATAGAGCCGTTTTCTAGGGCTTGGTCAACCTCTACCAAGCTTGCTTTTTTGGCTTTAATATTCTCTATCAATTGATTACGTAGACTCTCAGATGAGCGCCAAATTTGATTGAAACTTAATGGGCCAGCAGCACCGGTGGGCAACTTGCCTTGTGCCAAATAATCCTGATAGAACTGTTGTTGGAAGGCTTCTTCGTCCATTTGAAGTTTTAACATACTATCTAAAATAGTGTCGTTTAATTGAAACCGAGTTAATGAATCTATATCAAAAGGTTCTTCATCGACTAACTCATTAAAGTAAAGTGACAAACTGGTGCGCCAACGTTGGCGAAAGAAAAATTTGGGCGGATTCTGGAAAAAGGCGATTAAATCGTTCAATTCTACAATGAGTTCATTATCTTCCAGTTGACTTGGCAAGGTTTCAGTAAAAAAATGGGCATCTAGATTTTCAGACATTTGTGCATTCAGTACTTTTAACCAAATTGGTTGATAACTCTGTAAATTGTTGGATTTATCAAAATACTGTTTTGAAAATGGCTGCAGTCCATGGGGTTGCATTAAATGCTTGCTTAGTTGTTGCTGGGTCTGTTCAACCGGCAGGCTTAATGTGTCGGCTACACAAAATACCTGTTGGCAGTAATCCAATAATTCGGTTACTAAAATAGACGGATTACGCTCTGAATTATCACGACTACTATTACCAAGAAAGCTGACATATAACTCTTTACGTGCTGATAAAATGGCTTCTAAAAATAGATAACGATCATCCATTCTGCGGGATCGATCGCCTCTGCGATTCTGGGTTTCACGCATTAAATCGAAGCCAATTGGCACAGTCTGCCGCGGGTAGTCCTGGTCATTCATCCCCAACAAACAAACTATTTTGAAGGGAATACTGCGCATCGGCATTAAAGTACAAAAATTAACTTTACCGGCTAAAAACCGCTGCCCTACTCCTTTGTCTTGCAAGCGCTGTGTCAATTCCGCAACAAATACATCCTGACAAACGTTTTGATTAAACTGGTTTATATGATCTTGCATACTTTCCAATGCTTGACGCAATTGGTTTAAATAGACTTGTTCGTTTTCATCAACTGAATAAATTAATTCTATGAACGACAAACTTTGTTGTACCTTGTTATCTAAGGTGTCGCTTTGTAAGCAAAATTTCAGCACCTTTTGCAGAAGCAAAGCAAATTGGTACAACTTACCTAACGCAATAGCTCTTTGCCCTTCGATATCTTTATAGGGGGCAATTGGAAGATCTTCAGACACTCTACCTGTGAACAAAAATTCACCGCTCATGGCGTAGCCAGATAACAATCGTTCGAGCGCAAAAATTAGCGTATTTTGAGATTCTTCAGGTACTGCCCAACGAGTTTTATCATCGCCGCTTAATCCCCAACGAAAACCAACTTCAATTAACCAATCTCGAATATCTTTGTATTCGCTGGCAGAAATATCAAAGCATTTTTGAATTGCGGGGATTTCTAAAAATACTAATATTTCAGATAGGCTTATTCGACTCTGATGTAAATTGAGTAGATTAATAAAGCTTTCAATAATATGTGATTCTTGCGCTGCATTACGGTCTGAAATTCCATAAGGAATAAAGAGATCCGACTCCGCACTACCAAACACCCCATCGATATAGGGTGCATAGGCTGCGACATCGGGCATCATCACCACTATATCTGACGGCTTTAGTTGTGCATCTTGCGAGAAATGGCTCAGCAAATGATCATGTAACACTTCCAATTCTCTGACTTTCGAGTGACAACTATGAATTTGCACCGATTTGTCATCTTCTGATATCTCTATTTTTGGAAATTCCACACCATTGGTTAACAGTTCATCGGCTGACAACGGCGGTTGAGTATCGCGCATTGTTAACTCATACATTTCATGTTGTAACCAACTTAATAGCGTATCAGGTTGCACCTCGACAAATATATCACTCGATTCTGCACTGCTAGCCAACAGCATTTCCAAGTAATCACGCCCTGGTTTCCCCCAACTCGCCAATAAAGGATTGCCAACGTCGAACAATGCACTGCGCTCAGATTGGGTATCGCCTTCTTTCAATTTATGCCGGCTCAAGGTATTTTCATCCACAATGTCACCCCAGAAGTGTTGACTCGGATTACACCAGAATAAAAATACATCGCGATGCGCAGCCAATGCTTCAAATACGTCTAATTGCTGCTGTGGCAAAGTAGAAATGCCAAACACGTATAGCGGTTTTTGCTCCTTAGCTGGCTCACTTTCTGCTATTTTTTGCAGTAACTGGGCATGCAAGTTCGCTCGATGATAGACAGATTCGCCCAGCTTACGAGTTTGCGCCACCAGCGCTCGCCATAATATTGGTTGCCAAAGATGTGACGTGATGAGTCTACCATCAACGCTATTTTCACCCGTTTCCCAAAGATTAATCCACTCAGGACGATAGACTTGATATTGATCGAACACATCTGCAATTTTTTGACATAGCTGATAGAACTTTAACTCGCGGTCCCCGTTGAGATATAGCTTTATCTCAGTAAATTCAGGCGTGTCTAAAAAGCCCTCGAGAATACTCATTAACTTCCAAACCATATTAGGCTTAGTGAATGCAGAAGTTTCAGGTAAATCATTAAAAAAGTATTTATATTGCTGCCAAATATAGCTTGATGGCAGTGGAAATTCGATGTTGGCTGCTACCCCTAAGGTTTCGGCAATGGCAATTTTAATCCATTGCGCCATTCCTGGGCTTTGCACAATAATAGTTTCTGGGACGAGTAACGCCGACAAATTGCCTTGTGCTTGAGGTGAATTTTGAGAAGGCTTTGGTGATAACTTGTCTAACAAATCAGCCTGTAACACTTCCATTTTATTTGACTGAATTAAATGCAGCACTCAACACCCTCTTCCTTACTTTTTCATGTTTATTAGGATCATGGTAGCGCGTTTAATCCAGTTCCAGCAAACACAAATATCAGCTTTATCGAAACTACTGATTATCTTTATTTTCAACTAAGTAGCTTTGTTTGTTAGAATCACCGGCAAAATTTAGTCGATGAGAAAAACATGAAATTTATATCATTTAATATAAACGGTATTCGAGCGAGGCTGCATCAATTGCAAGCGCTTATCGAAAAACATCAACCAGATGTTATTGGACTACAGGAAATAAAGGTGCATAACGATCAATTTCCTTTAGAGGATGTTGCCGCTATGGGGTATCACGTTTATTTTCACGGACAAAAAGGTCATTACGGTGTGGCAATGTTGTGTAAAGAACAGCCTAGCGACGTGCAGTACGGATTCCCTACAGATGATGAAGAAGCGCAACGACGAATGATTATGGTGACATACCCATTACCCAACGGCGAAAGTGTGCGCGTACTGAATGGATACTTCCCGCAAGGTGAAAATCAAACCCACGAGACCAAATACCCAGCAAAACGTAAATTTTACCAAGATTTAATGGGTTACTTAAATGATAATCACTCACCTGATGAAAATGTCATTGTCATGGGCGATGTGAATATTTCGCATACAGATTTGGATATAGGAATTGGTGAAGAAAACCGTAAACGTTGGTTAAGAACGAAAAAATGTAGCTTCTTACCTGAGGAGCGTGAATGGTTAAATACACTGTTTGACTGGGGTTTCGAGGATGGCTTCAGAACATTAAACCCTGACGGCGGCGAGCAATATAGCTGGTTTGACTATCGTTCTAAGGGATTCAATGATAATCGTGGTTTACGCATAGATTTAATTTTATCCACATCTAAGTTACACGAAAACCTAAAAGAAGCGGGAATCGACTATGAACTTAGAGGAATTGAAAAGCCTTCTGATCATGCACCTATTTGGGCAACTTACGAGTTTTAAATGTTTGAATTAACTTTCCTTCAAATCTCAGCATGGCTGATCTATTTACTCGGTATAGTGTTTGTTCTAACACGAGTATCTTTTGTGCAATTTAAGCATAATAAAAAGCTCCAACATTTAGTGCTGGGCTCGTCCGTTTCAGTATTCGGTTTATGGCTTTTCCGTGTAGGCGTAGAGCCAGGATTGGATGTACATTTTTTGTGGCTCACAGCAATGACCTTGCTGTTAGGCTTGCGTTGGGCTTTATTAGCAGGGTTTTGTACCCTGCTAGTGTCTACCGTAGCCGGATACGATAGTTGGCAGATGTTTGGAATCAATGGTGTATTGGGGATCAGTATTCCCATTGTCACCAGTTATTTGATTTATAACTTTTCGTTTCACAAATTACCTAGGCACTTTTTTGTCTATGTGTTTGTCTGTTCATTTATTGCTGGTGCGGCGATGATCGCTGTAAAAATGTTGCTACTATCTGGCTATTATTATGTGGATGGCATTTATGACGCAGACACACTTTATGACTCTTACTTACTGTTAATTCCTTTATTACTAATGTCTGAAGGTATGCTCAATGGTTGGACAATGACCATATTGGTTATTTATAAACCAACCTGGGTGTATACTTTTTATGATAAACATTACTTACTAGGTAAATAATTCAGTAGGATTAAAAAAGGGCGGATACATTTATCCGCCCTTTTAAATATAATTTCAGACTTATTTGTCGAACAATATGTCGTGAACATTCTTCAAATCAGTTTTGCCTTCAATGATCTCATCAGGAGTCAGTCCTGAGATTTCATGCGGGAAAACCAACCATTCATCACTTTCGTGAATAAAGTAATCAGGTACCATTTGAGTTTTGTTATTTTCCGGTTTGTAATACGGACAAGCAACACGAATATCTTCTGGCATATTCAGCCTAGAAAGCTTTTTAATTTGTTCTATTAGCGCATTTACACTGCGCCCAGAATCAAAAACGTCATCCACAATCAGTAAGCCATCGCTGGCATTAGCATTTTCAATCAAGTAATGCAGACCATGTACCTTGATTTCTTTAGATTGTTTATCGATTCCATAATATGACGATGTGCGCACCGCAATATGGTCTGTTTCAACTTTTTTATAATCAAAATATTCTTGAACGGCGATACCTATGGGAGCTCCCCCACGCCAAATACCTACAATAAATTGCGGACGAAATCCGTCTTGATACACCTTTGCAGCCAAACGAAAAGAGTCTTCCAACAATTTCTGTGCAGTAATATACGTTTTTTGCATTAATTAACCTTAATTTACAAATACTCAAAAAGCACTTCTGTTAAAACCTATGTGTTTTTGAATATGATTTTTCTATGTTTTGCCAATTATAGCGAAAGCATTCGATAAAGTGTTGAGAAATCCATTTCAATTTATACCTTACTCGTATTTCAGTGCCTCAGCGGGTTGCACCCTTAACGCTTTATATGCCGGATAAAGGGTAGCAACAAAACATAAACCAATGGATAGCAATACCAGAGAAACGATTTGCTGCCATCGAATATCAACTGGCAAACCTTGCCCATCCCCCACAGCTATCGGCATCCCTAAAACATTTAAAATAGTATTTAATTGTGTCACCAACAGGATCCCACAAATCAAACCGATGACCGTACCTTTAACTCCGTTGTACAACCCATTGATCAAAAAGATAGTAATGATGCTAGTTCCGCGCATTCCTTGGGTACGCAAAATAGCGATATCCCCCCTTTTCTCTGTGACCACCATCACAAGTGCTGAAACTATGTTAAATGCAGCCACTGCAATAATTAGCAACAACATCAATGACATCATGTTTTTTTCCATTTTTACGGCGTCAAATAAGGGCCCTTGTCGAACCCTCCAATCAACCGTTGGCAGATCAATTTGTTGCTCAACTTTTTGATATTGAAAAGCATCATCTAGAAATAAACGAGTTTGTTGCAATTTATCCACTGATTTGCGCAATAGTTTGGCATTATCTTGAATATCGATATACACCACTTTATCGTCCAATTGTGAGGCCAAATCAAACAGTCCAACGACACTAAACAACCGCTGACTAGGCATTCTTCCCATTGGAGAATATGAACTTGCTCCTGCCGATATCAAACGTATCTGATCACCAGGGCGAATACTCAATTTGCTGGCTAAAGCTCTGCCCATGATAATATTGTATTGGCCCGTCTTTAATTGACTAAACTGCCCAAAAATCATATTTTCAGCGACAATAGAATGCTGTTGCATAAATTCAGCGTCTACTCCATGCAGCAGCACTCCTTGTATCCCTCGGCGTGATTGCACTATACCTTCACTTTCAATAATAGATGTTATGGACTCAACACCTTCAATTTCAGCCAACTGTTGTATTTCAGTAGGAGTTGACGCACGGGTATCTGCCACTATGTGAGGGGTAATTCCTAACATGCGATTTTTCAACTGCAATTCAAAACCGTTCATTACCGAAGACACGGTGATTAGCGCAATTAACCCTAGTGCGATTCCTACCACTGAAAATAAGTTAATGAAGGCAATAAAATGACTACTTTTACTGGCTCTTGCGTATCTAAGGCCGATAAAAGTGGAAACTGGATAAGACATATATGAGTATTAAGCCTTTTGGGGAATTAATTAAACCAATATCTATTGAACACAATAATTACCCTTTGGCTATTCATTGTGGACGATAAACTGGCATAATACGTGTTTGAGATCAGCTAAACAAGAAACAAAATAGCATCACTTTGTTAAACTACAATCAAAGACTTACTGAGTCTTTGTGGTTTAATTGAAAGAATTTAATAATTGCCATAATGGCGTTGAAACCTAATCAAACGGGGAAACCATGGATCCAATTAGTTTGGAACAAAAAATGGCTCAATTTCATGAGTTTTTTACCATAAAGCATCAGCTCAGTGTGAATATGACCCCAGTAAATGACGGATTTCAACTTCCAAGTTTAGATGAATTAGTGAGTCAAATGCCCTATGCGTTTAAAATTGCAGCAGAGATGTCAAATATTGACACCCAAGCGCTTAGACCGCTGCGCAACCTCAGCGAACACGCGAAAGATTTAACTGACTTTCTAAATCATCAAAACAAAAAATTAGATTTGATGATGTCCTATATTCTGCAGCAACAAGATGATCCGCAACACCGCTATGTGTCAGTAGAATTTGGTGGCGGAGGTATTATATTAAAACGCAATGCGCCTTTAGCAGAAGGGACTTTAGTTGAACTTAAAATATTTTTAACCGAAGAATCCGCCGCTGTTTACTGTTATTCAGAAGTAATCAAAGCAGAGCCTGTTGGTGATGATTACCATATTTATCTACTTTTTAGTCGTATCCGCGAAGAAGACCAAGAATTACTGGTTAGAGCTAGTTTACATATGCAGACATTACAGCTTCGCGCCCGCTCGAAACAACAAAACAATGATTCAAATTAATGATAACAAGTATTTTTACCCCTGAGTTACCTCAAAAAGCCGGCAATATTATCCAATGGGGCAATATGCATGGCAGTAGTTTATCCCTAGCAATTGCTAACGGAGCGAAACGAAACCCCGGTTCTACCCTATTGGTGACAGCAGACACTCCTACGGCTTTAAAACTAGAAAAAGAGCTACATTTTTTTCTTGCCGGTGCTGGCGATGATGAATTAGACGTTAAATTACTACCCTATTGGGAAACCTTACCGTACGATAATTTTTCTCCACACCAAGATATTATTTCTCAGCGTTTAGAAACATTGTTTGAACTGACTCAAAATAAACGCTGCATTTTTATTGTGCCGGTGAACACCTTGTTGCTCAGAATGCCGCCTGTGGATTTTCTCGGGCGTTATCTATTGATATTAAAAACCGGTCAGACCTTAGATATTGACGAGTTTAGACTCAATCTAAATAAATCAGGTTATCAACACGTTAATCAAGTAATGGGGCATGGTGAATTTAGTATTCGCGGCAGCATTATTGACTTGTTTCCCATGGGCAGCAATGAACCCTTTAGAATAGACATGTTCGATGATGAGGTAGATTCGATTCGTCACTTCGATCCGGACAATCAACGCTCTGGCGATAAGGTAGAGGGCATTAATTTATTGCCTGCTAGAGAGTTCCCGACAGATAAAGATGCGTTAAAACGCTTTCGTGAAAATTATTTAGATACCTTTGAAGCAAATAACAGCAAAGATTCAATCTACTATCAAGTAGGCAAAGGCATTATGCCTGGTGGTATTGAATACTATTTACCGTTATTTTTTGATGATACAGCCACGTTATTCGATTACCTGCACCCAAACACCTTAATCATGACTTACGGTGATTTGTCATCTGCTTGCGATTTCTACTGGGCCGACCTTAACGAACGCTATGAACAGCACCGTTACAATCCGGCGCGCCCCTTATTGCCGCCGCAACAGATATTCCAACGCTACGAAGAGCTTTTTGCAGGCTTCAAACAATGGCCACGAATAAATCTTTCAAGACAAAAGTTAGAAGAAAAAGCAGGAAGGATTAATTTAGCCACCGATGATATTGGCGAGATAGCCATTAAGCATCAAAATAAAGTGCCCTGGACGAGCATAAAAGAATCCGTTAAAAACTGGCAAGAAAAAGGACAAAAAGTGCTTTTTTGTGCAGAATCTCAAGGGCGAAGAGAAAGCCTTTTAGATCTTTTACATAAAGCACAAATTCCCGTAAAAGCGTTTGAAAATATTCATGCTTTTTTGGCCAGTCATGAACCTATTGGCATCGCGATAGGTTTGGCAGAACACAGTTTTCAGTTATTGGAAGCTGACGGCGAACTAGCCTTTATCACCGAAACTCAATTGTTAGGGCATAAAGTTAGTCAACGCCGCTTACGTGAAAAACGTCAAGCTACCGATGAAAGTGCGATTATTCGTAACCTTGCTGAATTGACGCAAGGCCAACCTGTGGTTCATTTAGAACACGGTGTAGGACGCTTCTTAGGCTTACAAACCCTTGATGCTGGCGGATTGACCACAGAATATTTGACCATTCAATACGCTAAAGAAGCCAAACTTTATGTGCCTGTGGCTTCATTGCATCTAATCAGTCGCTATAGTGGTGGTGATTTAGACCATGCACCATTGCATAACTTAGGTTCCGATGCGTGGAGTAAAGCACGCAAAAAAGCAGCAGAAAAAGTACGAGATGTGGCAGCGCAGTTATTGGATGTGTATGCACGAAGGGCCGCTAAACCAGGCTTCGCCTATAAAATTGACTGGCCAGAATACCAATCTTTTGCTGACAGTTTCCCTTTTGAAGAAACAGATGACCAATTGCAAGCCATTAATGCTGTTATTCAAGATATGGGCAGTCCTAACGCAATGGATCGGCTTGTTTGTGGTGATGTCGGCTTTGGTAAAACTGAAGTAGCGATGCGAGCCGCTTTTTTAGCTGCGAATCAAGGCAAACAAGTCGCCATTCTTGTACCCACAACCTTGTTAGCGCAACAGCATTTTGAGAATTTTAAAGATCGATTTGCTAACTGTCCTTTCAGAATAGAGGTGCTTTCGCGTTTTGTAACCGGTAAAGACCAAAAACAAGTGATTGAAGGCATCGGTAATGGCAAAGTAGATATTGTTGTAGGCACTCATAAGTTATTGCAAGATGATTTGAAGTTTAGTGATTTAGGGTTAGTTATCATCGATGAAGAGCACAGGTTTGGAGTACGTCAGAAAGAGAAATTTAAAGCCTTAAGATCTGACGTGGATATTTTAACTCTCACAGCGACACCAATACCCAGAACATTAAATATGGCATTGAGTGGTATGCGCGATTTATCCATTATTGCCACTCCCCCTGCTAAACGTTTGGCTATCAAAACCTTTGTACATCAGCGTAGTAAAGAATTATTACGAGAAGCAATAATGCGCGAAATTTTACGCGGTGGTCAGGTCTACTTCCTTCATAACGAAGTGGATACGATTGAAAAAACAGCAGCTGAAATTGCAGAAATAGTACCAGAAGCTCGTATTGCAATTGGTCATGGCCAGATGCGAGAACGTGAACTTGAGCGAGTAATGAGTGAATTTTATCATCAACGCTTCAATGTGTTGGTGTGCACCACCATTATTGAAACCGGTATAGATGTGCCATCAGCAAATACGATTATAATGGATAGGGCCGATCATCTAGGATTAGCCCAATTGCACCAATTACGTGGACGTGTGGGACGCTCCCATCACCAAGCCTATGCATATTTGCTTACTCCACCACCTAAACGTATGACAAAGGACGCTCAAAAGCGCTTAGACGCCATTGCGAATTTAGAAGATCTGGGGGCTGGATTTGCGTTAGCCACCCACGATCTAGAAATTCGCGGCGCAGGCGAGTTATTAGGCGACGATCAGTCTGGACAAATCGCCACTGTTGGATTCTCGTTATATATGGATATGTTAGAACAAGCGGTAGAAGCGCTGAAGGCTGGCAAAGAACCATCCTTAGATGATGCTCTATCAGCTCACACTGAAATAGATTTACGCATCCCCGCATTGTTACCTGAGGATTATATCGGTGACGTAAATACCCGTTTATCCTTGTACAAAAAGCTGGCAGGATGTACAAATCTAACTGAAATAAAAGAATTTCAAATTGAATTAATTGATCGGTTTGGCTTATTACCTGACGCGGCTAAAAATTTAGTCCGAGTCGCAGAATTAAAATTACAAGCTAAATCTGTTGGTATTAACAAAATTGATGCGACAATAAAAGGCGCAGTAATTGAATTTTCAGACTCCACCAAAATCGAACCTGGATACATTATCCGAATGATCCAAACCAAACCCAATAAGTTTAAATTAGAAGGTCCGGATAAATTGAAAGTGATAATTAACAATGATTCGGCCAAAAGCCGAATAGACGTTATCGAAAACCTACTGAATGATTTTAGCCGTCAGGTAAAAGCCGCATGAAAGGTAAACTAAATCTGTTCTCTGTACAAAAGCGTTTTAATCTAGGCAAATCTTCTGGGCGTCTAGTAATCTTAACTTGGCTTTTTATGTCGATGAGTTTTGTCGCCAATAGCCAAGAAAAAGAATGGTGGTTCGACGTTGAAGTCATCATCTATAAACGCAATATAGACCCAGCATCCATTGTTGAAAAATTTCCAGGCAAGTTGCTAAAAGGAACATCTAATCACGGGTTTGAAAACTTGTATGACTATTTATATCCTGATTTAGAAGGAATTTTTACTGGTCTTCCCTTATGCTTCTCTGATTCGCAGCAACAGCAAGAAATTAGTTCAAAAATCATAATGGATGATAGTTTTGGACAATTCGAAGCATTTGATAAAACTCAGTTCACACTTTCCAGCGACGAGACTGCAAATGATACTGTGGTTTATGCAAACCAAGAGGTTGCAAACCCAGGGTTAGACGGCTCAAATGTCACTGGCTCTTTAGCTTATTTGGATGTTTGGCAATTAGATTTCCAGTTAGAGCCGATACATTTACCAGAAAAACTATTGTGTCGATTGCCTGATGAAAAACCGCTTAAACCTTTTATTGAAAAAGTACCTACCCTAATCAGTAATATTGAAGATCCCAGTTTACGCCATACCCAATTATTGTCTGCGGACAGTTTTCAATTAAATGAGCTGGCAAGAGACATAAACCGACAGAGAGGATTAACCACTTTGTTGCATATGGGATGGCGGCAACAAACGCTTTTTGGCCAAGATAATGGACTTGCACTTCACCTATTTGCTGGCAAAAATTACGGCAAAGAATATGATCCTTCAACGGGAAATCGACTTCCGGATGAAAATTTAGACGCATCTTCAATCAATATGCTGACATCATCACTAACAGAGCAAGACAGCAATCTAAGCACTGCTGATTTAACCTCCATTGATCTTGCACAAACGAGTCAGCAAGCAGACTTAATTGAACAAATAAAACTAGCGTTAAATAATGAAAATTTTGAATTTAACGAGCCGACTATTGACATCCTCGACGAGCCTTCAGTTGAAGATATAAATACGCCAACTAATGTGAACGATATCTGGGAACTAGATGGCACGGTAAAAGTGTTTTTACGCTATATTCAGCGTACTCCGTATCTGCATATCGATAGCAATATAGATTTTCGTGCTCCCGTCTTTGATTCTCCTGCTTACCTTAGAGAACAAGCGGCCGCAAAACAGGTACAAGAATCGTCACCAAAACCGGATCGTTTACAAAGTTATCCGTTTAACCAATTACGTCGTGTGATTAGTAATCAAGTGCACTATTTTGACCATCCAATGTTCGGAATGATTATTCAAATAAGACGTTATGATTTACCCGCTTCTTTTGATAAGCAAAAAACTACAGAGCAATAAACTTGAAAATATATACTAAAACAGGTGACACCGGTAAAACCCAAATTTATGCAGACAAAGTGGTTCGTTTAGATAAGAGTGATGAGGTATTAGAATGTTACGGCACTTTAGATGAGCTGAATGCGCATATAGGGATGTTGATAAGCAACACTATGTGCCCTGTCATCACTGCGCAAACTGAGCTGTTAACGGATATTCAGAAAAACCTGTTTCAAATCGGTTTCGCTATTTCAGCCAATGCAACTTTAACAGATAAAGATGTGCAGGCAATAGAAACCAATATTGACAGTTTGCAAGCTGAACTCCCCCCTCAAACCCACTTTATTTTGCCAGGTGGTCATCCAGTCGCTGCACAAGCTCAAATATGTCGAACGGTGACCAGAAGAGCAGAAAGACGCATGGTTGGGTTACTTTCAAATTACCCCGTACCTGAAGCGTGCTTGCAATATCTGAATCGCTTATCTGACTATTTATTTGTCCTGGCCAGGGCCGTCAACCACCACTATGTAATAGACGAAATAAAGGTTTAGTCAGGTTAACTTAGAAAGTAAAAACAGTTACACCCGTGATGACCAAAGCAGCAATAATATTTAGCATCACTCCTTCTCTGGCCATGGTTTTAATACTGAACTTTCCGGTACCATAAACAATAGCATTGGGAGCTGTGGCCACCGGAAGCATAAATGCGCAACTTGCACTCATTGCAGCTGGCATCATCAATAATGCTGGATCTATGCCTGCAGCTACTCCTGCGGTAGCTAAAATAGGCATCAATAGTGTTGCCGTAGCTGTATTCGAGGTTATCTCGGTTAAAAATGTCACAAAAAGACACACCGACAGAACCAACAATGGAACTGGCAATTGTGACAAACCATTCAACCAGCCGCCCATAACCTCACTCAATCCTGATGCGGAAAATGCTTTAGCAATACAAATCCCGCCAGCAAACAACAGTAACATTCCCCATGGAATATCATTCGCTGTGGGCCAATCCAAAAGTGTTTCTTTTTTACCTTGTTTATCCAAGTTGCCATTAGGAACGAGGAACATTAATACAACGCCAAAAAGGGCAATACTGCTATCGCCAACATAAGGCATATTAAACCAATCTGTCCAATAAGGTCTTAAGACCCAAGCCAGAGCAACAATCGAAAATACAATTAACACGCGTTTTTCGGCTACCTGCCAGCTTCCTACTTTAGGTAAATGGCAATCATCCATGGTCTTAAGGCCTCGAGTTAACCATAAAGCCATCAAGGGTATAGCGATTATTACAACAGGCACCCCAGTCTTCATCCATTGAAGGAAATCAATTTCATGTCCTTGTACTTCTGAATAGACACTCATGAAAATAATATTAGGGGGTGTACCAATCGGCGTGCCTACCCCTCCCAAACTTGCGGAATAGGCAATTCCCAACAACAAGGCGACAACAATCTTTTGTTGTTTAATATGGGGAACGATGGCTAATACAATGGGTAACAACATTAAGGTTGTGGCCGTGTTTGAAATCCACATACTTAGAATAGCTGCCGTTAGCATAAAACCAAGAACTAAACGTCGCGGACTTTGACTGCCCGTCATCCTCAACATATACAGTGCAAGTCGGCTATGAACGTTAGATCGCTCTAACGATTTAGACAACATGAATGCTCCCATCAATAATAAAATGACATGGCTGCCCAGAGCAGATGCAGCGTCTTTATGGGTAATCACCCCCGCCATAGGGAAAGCAAAAAAAGGAATAAGTGATGTTGCCGGAATTGGCAGTGCCTCTGATACCCACAAAGTAGCAATGAATAAGGTTATAGATGCAGTAATGGCAATAATGTGGCTTTGTTGTAATGAAAAATATAAACCCGCATAGACTGCAATAGATACAACAAATGCAGCACCAATAACCGGATAATTAACTTTCATTAAATTGACCTAAGGTTTTTAATGCCATTTGGTATTTCGCCGTTTTTTGTAACTCAGAAAAACCTGGAAAAGGCCCCTTGCGCATACTTTTCACTCGCCCTGTTGATTGGTAATCACTGGGTAAACCATCGATGACTTGGGCTGCGTCATTGGGACTGTTACACACCAATGTCATATCACAGCCTGCATTTAAACCGGCTTGCGCACGCTCTACGATTGAGCCCAATTGCACCGCACCTTGCATCGATAAATCATCAGTGAACACTACGCCGTTAAAGCCAAGTTGTTGACGTAAAATTTGCCCAACCCAAATAGGAGAAAAGCCAGCAGGTAAAGCATCTACCGCAGGATAGATAACGTGGGCTGGCATCACCGCATCTAGCAAACCTTGTTGATGTAACTTATCAAAAACAGTCATATCAAGCTGAAATATCTGTTCTTTACTGCGTTTATCTACCGGCATTGCAATATGTGAATCTTCCTTAACATTGCCATGGCCTGGAAAATGTTTTCCAGTGCACTTCATACCAGCACTGTGCATGCCATGAATAAAGGCGCTGGCAAGTGAGACAATATGTGTTGGATCTTGATGAAAACTGCGATTTCCGATGACATCAGATACGCCATGAATATCTAAAACTGGTGCAAAACTAATATCGATATCAAATGCAAGTAACTCAGCAGCCATTAGCCAACCAAAGGTATTTGCTTGTGTCAGCATCAACTCAGAGATCTTGGCGTCAGCCGCACAAAAGCTCCCCATTGCCGGTATCGCACTGAAACCTTCACGAAAGCGTTGTACCCTGCCCCCTTCATGATCAACAGCAATTAACAGGTCGTTACGCGCATTTTTTCGTAGCTCACTAACCAACTCTTTAAGTTGTTTCTGATCATGGTAATTTCGTGAAAATAGTATGATTCCGCCTACCAGCGGATGATCTAAGATGTCTTTTTCTTCGGGTGATATTTCATACCCACTGACATCCAGCATTATTGGTCCCATTGGGCTCTCATTAATAATTCAATTGGATGAACAAAACTATATAAGAATGAATGACATAACTAAAGTGAAAATCACTTTTCTTGTATTATGCCGCTATTTTGAGTTTTGCATACGTATGTTTCTATCAAAAGCAAACGCTTAGGTTACAATAATGTTAACAGCAGAGTTTTATCTCAAATAATAAAAATAAGAGAATAGTATGCTAGCGGCACAAAAAAATCTTAGTAATGGTTTTTACACCCTCCTTAGTTTACCAGCAAGTGCTATGGGGTTTGCACTATCAGTGCAAATAGCCGCGTTAAGTTGGATATTAACAACCCAGTATGGTTTAGATTTACACGATGTTGGATTTGTCTGGGCAGCAGGGCCAATTGCAGGGATCCTAGGGCAAGTAGTCGTTGGCGCAATTAGCGATAACATATGGTTCTGGGGAGGCCGAAGACGGCCATTTATCATCATTGGTGGTGTACTTGCCTCTTTAAGTTTATTAGCTTTACCCAATATCGGTATTATTTCTGCTGCACTCAATATTGAAGCCATTTTAGGTATTGCCGTTCTTATAGCGTTGACACTAGATTTATCAATCAACATAAGCTTCAACCCTACTCGCTCTATAATCGCGGACGTAACTCCTAAAGGACATGAGCGCACTAAAGGCTATACATGGATGCAAACCGTATCCGGTTCATTCGGTGTTTTGGCCTATGTGATAGGTACATTTTGGAATAATTACGCGCTAATTTATGTGGGCGTTGGCTTAGTATTAGTGATGTCTATTTTGCCACCGCTGTTTGTTACCGAATCCCGTTCTTTACAGCAAACTGAATCAGCCACTCCTCACCCAAAATTAGGCTTTTGGAATGGCTGTAAAGTGATTGAGCCGCTATGGGGGTTTATTTTTTACTCGGTGTACGCGTTTACAGTAAAAATCGCTAATATAGATATTCATCACTATTGGATAGAAGCAATCTGCTTAGTGATAACCTTGGCATTAATTTTAAAAACCCTCATCAGTAAAGAAGTCCAGAATCCCGATGGCACCAGTGAACAGGGATTTAAAAAAGTGTTGGCCGCTCATGCGTTCACATGGCTGGGGGTACAGTCGATGTTTATCTATATTATTGGCTTTATTAAACAGAACCTACCGGAATTAACAGATAACCAAACAGGTCAGGTTATCAGCGCAGGCTTTCTTATTTTAAGTGTGGTTTCAGCAATTTTACCGGCGTTATTGTTAGAGCCATTGGCTAAAAAATTAGGCCGAGTGAAAATACATACTTACTGCATTGCATCGATGTCTTTAGCATATTTTGTGCTGTCTCAAGTTGGCGAAAGCAAATTAAGCATTTATATAATGATGGCGTTTTTAGGGATCGGATGGGCCGCAACTATCAGCCTGCCTTTCGCAATAATGTCGCAAAAAGTACATGCTGCAAAAATGGGCTTGTTCATGGGTTTATTTAATCTATCAGTGGTTCTCCCTCAATTAGTTTCCAGTTTAGGAATAGGAAAATATATAAATCAAGTGGACAACAAAGACTCACTATTTGTGATTTGCGGTGTTTGTCTTCTAATTTCCGCTTTAGCTTGGCTATTTATTAAGGACGATTTACCCCAAGATTTAAAGATAAAGTAAATTAAAAAACCTTAATGGAACTAATGCCCTTGCTCTTGAGAGAGGTATCCTCAATCGCCTGAATCTCGACCTCGCGAACGTGATTTTTCTATCAAGTAGAGTTCGAGAATATCTATTTCCTATCGCTTATGCTAATTTTTATAGAACCAATGTATAATTACTAAAATTTCGATGGCAGTTATAATTGTAAAGAGAATCAATTATTCGTAAACCCTGTCGACTTATTTTTAACTTTATAAATATGCTCACGGACAATATCACTTCGAAATTATTGAGAAAGACTCAAATCAAATTCAAATTGAGCAATCGAAGCCAAAACTATTGTTAAATCGTTATACAGGTCAGCAGAACTAAACAGGCATCTCTTGTTAAAATTGTCTGACTAGGAGTTTGTAACATGACATCGAAAAATAGTAAAAATGCACCTCCTTTAAGTAAATTTTTTGAAAAACCCAGTGAGATTGAAAAGTATTTTAATGCTGCTTTCAATATCACTGGAGATCCCATTTTCGTTAAAGATGAAGAGTGCAGATTGTTACTTGTGAATGATGCATTTTGTAAAATATTCGGGGTAACAAGAAAAGAAGCTTTGGGTAAAACCCTTGCAGAAAAAGTAACAGTAAAAGAACGCCAACACTTTTTAGCCGTCGACAAAAAAGTATTACTAACTGGGGATGAAATTCTATGCGAAGAAACGTTAACAATATTGGGGGCCGAAGAAAAAACCGTACTTACTAAAAAAAACCGATTTACCGACTCTCAGGGGAAACATTTTTTAGTCGGTATCATTCACGATATTAGTCAACGAAAACAGGCTGAGCTGCGGGTCAAGTCAAGTCGTCATGTGTTAGAGCTAATTTCTCGAGGCAAGCCTTTAAGCGAAATTCTCCACGCTATTGTAAAAGTCGTTGAACAAGAAAACCCCGATATGCTGTGTAGCGTATTGTTACTAGATGAATCACAAAAACATTTAATTATTGGCACTGCAGGTGGCCTACCTCAATTTTACAATGACGCTATTAACGGCATAGAGATAGGTATTGGAGTGGGTTCTTGTGGAACCGCAGCGTTTACCAACAAACGAGTGGTAGTAGATGATATTAATTGCCATCCATATTGGGCTCCCTATAAAGAACTCGCAAAAGAAGCTGGATTAGGCGCATGTTGGTCAGAGCCCATACGTTCAACTACTGGAACAGTGCTAGGTACATTTGCCATTTATCATCATGCTCCACACCAACCGACTGACGCAGATCTTTTACTCATTGAGCAAACCGCGAGTTTGGCAAGTATCGCCATTGAGAAAAAACAAGCCGAAGAAAAGCTGGAACGAGCAGCCAGCGTATTTACCCATGCCCAAGAAGGCATAATGATCACCGATGCCAATGTTAAAATTATTGAAATTAACGAAGCATTTACGCACATAACCGGATATACACTTCAGGATGTGCAAGGAAAGGAGCCCAGTATTTTGCGATCTAATCGCCACTCTACGGAGTTTTACGATGAAATCTGGGAAACCATTGAAACTCAAGGTCATTGGCGTGGCGAAATTTGGAATCAACGTAAAAATGGTGACATATATCCAGAATTAGTGACCATTAATGCGGTAAAAAACACCACAGGCAATGTTAAGCATTACGTATCTTTATCCACCGATATTACGCCAATGAAAGCATATCAAGGTCAACTAGAACGTATTGCCCACTATGATGCTTTGACGAAACTTCCAAATCGCGTATTACTTGCAGATAGATTGAGCCAAGCGACCATGCAGTGCGAACGACGCAACCAATCGTTAGCCGTAGCATTTATGGACTTAGATGGTTTCAAAGCCATCAATGACACCTATGGACACAATGTTGGAGATGAACTGCTTATCGCCGTTTCCCAGCGAATGAAAGAAGCCTTGCGCGAGGGAGATACTCTGGCTCGAATCGGAGGAGATGAATTTATTGCAGTGATGGTTGATTTACAAAAATTTGAAGATACTAAACAAGTATTAAAAAGATTATTGAAAGCGGCATCAGATCCAGTAAATGTTGGCGATGCGTTGATGCAAGTTTCAGCCAGTATTGGCGTCACTCTTTATCCCCACGATAACGTAGATTCCGATCAACTCATTCGTCATGCTGACCAAGCTATGTATATCGCCAAACAAGCAGGTAAAAATCGATTTCATTTGTTTGATACCGCAGAAGATATTGCACTCAATACACAACGTGAAAGTATTGAAAATGTAAATATCGCTTTGCAAAAAGACGAATTTGTACTGCATTATCAACCAAAGGTAAACATGCGAACCGGTGAGGTTATTGGAGCTGAAGCATTAATACGTTGGCAACACCGAGTGAATGGTTTGATACCGCCTTTAGCATTCTTACCTTTAATAGAAGGTCATGTAATTAGTTTAAAATTGGGGGAATGGGTTATCGACAGCGCTTTGTCGCAAATACACCAATGGCAAAAAATAGGCTTAGATATTCCGATAAGTGTAAACATTAGTGCTTATCAATTACAACAAAATAATTTCACAACTCGTTTAGCTGCATTGTTGAGCGCTCACCCAGAAGTCAATCCAAATCGATTAGAACTGGAGATACTTGAAACCAGCGCTTTACACGATACTAGCCTCGTGTCCACAACAATGAATACATGCCAAGAACTAGGCGTCCGATTTGCGATTGACGACTTTGGCACTGGATACTCTTCACTTACCTATCTCAAACGATTACCAGCATATTTAATCAAAATAGATCAAAGTTTTGTACGAGATATGTTGGAGGATACTGATGACTTAGCGATTGTTCAAGGCGTGGTAGGTTTAGCGAATGCTTTCCAACGAAAAGTGATCGCCGAAGGTGTAGAAAGCATTGAGCATGGAAAGGCCCTTGTAAAACTGGGTTGCGAACTAGCTCAAGGTTACGGTATAGCTAAACCCATGGTAGCTGAAAAGATACCGGATTGGATTTCAAAATGGCAATCAGAAAACGCTTGGCATCTTAAAGTTAACTAGCATTCTTCCATCACGCTAATTAAGCAATGGTTTTCTGCGCTTATTGCCGGGCAATCCACTGTTCTTTAGCCAATTGTAAATACAATTCAACATCCCCTCTCTCGCCTGCTAACTGTTCAGCTAATGCATGAATTTGACTATCTCGAGTTTCAATCAGATTATCTGAACGCTCAAACAAGTCTTGCGCTTCTGGGTAATCGAGTTTCAACTGTTGGATATCTTGAAATGAAAGATAATGTTGTTGGAATTTTTTCACAAAAATTTGTCTACTGGCTAAAAACTGCATAAATCGCAATCCATTATCACCAGAGATTAAGGATACTTCAGTGGCAGGCAAATTAGCGGCTACTGCGATTTCAATGGCTTTTTCCTGTAGCGTTTTAGCAAGCTCAATGTCATTATTTTCAACAGCTTGTTGCATCCCCAGTTTAAACTCATCATTGTTTAAAATATCTTTGTATGAGTATTGTTTAATATCATCCGACTGATTCTGGGATGGATGATTAGGTAAATCAGCGCTTAAAACAGTTTCAGGTTGATTTAACTGCGTTAAGGCGATAACTGCCGCAACAATTAACGTTGCAACCAGTAAGAGTTTTTTGGCCATTTAAATTACTATTTAGATTAAGTGAGCGGATTCAGTAAAGTCCAGATTTTAACCAGCTTTTTAGGAGGTTTATCCGGTAATGAAACTGTCTCACACCCTTATAAAAATAAGGGTGTGAAATACTCGATTTAAGAGTTTGAAGGTTCCGTATTTTCCACACGACTTTTGAGTTTTTGACCCGGTCTGAAGGTCACTACTCTGCGTGCTTTAATGGGAATATCTTCCCCGGTTTTAGGGTTTCTACCAGGACGTTCATTTTTTTCACGTAAATCAAAGTTACCGAAGCCGGACAATTTTACTTGCTCTCCGTCTTCAAGTGCTTCTCTTACTTCCTCAAAAAATGATTCAACAAGATCTTTAGCATCCCGCTTATTAATTCCCAATTTTTCGAACAAATGCTCAGCCATTTCAGCTTTGGTTAACGCCATAAAGTCAATCCCTCAATGATGCCCCGAACTTTTCTGCTAACTGGGACAGAATGTCTTCAACTACCGCTTGAATATCATTTTCTTCAAGCGTTCTTGTTTGGTCCTGTAGAGTAAGAGAGATTGCCAAGCTTTTATAACCGGCCTCTATTCCCTTGCCTCTGTACACATCGAATAAGTTTAGGCCAACTAGTTGATTTCCGCCAAATTTTTCGATGTAAGAAATTATTTCACCTACAACTTTATCTTCCTCTACAACGATAGCAATGTCACGCCTATTAGCAGGAAATTTTGAAATTTCTTCAGCTAATGGCAGTTTTTTGCCTCCAATTGCATTGAAATCAAGCTCGAAAACGAACGTTTTGCCGTTTAACCCCAATATTTTGGTAAATTTAGGATGCACAGCACCGACATATCCGACCAACTCTTGATCACGATAAATTTGTGCACATTGGCCTGGGTGAAGAGCTGAATGCTGAGCCGCTTTAAAACTAAACTCAGAAAGATTAGCTGTAGTTTGCAACAAAGCTTCTACATCCGCTTTAACATCGTAGAAGTCAACAGCACGGTCTTCCATATTCCAATGTTCATTGTTGCGATTACCACATATCACACCACCAACAACAACTTCTTGTCTTACACCGGTTTTCTCATTCTCATCAGGTACGAATCTCAAACCTGTTTCAAATAATCTGACACGACTTTGTTGACGTTTTTGATTGTAAGACACAGACTGCAATAGTCCTGTCCACAAACTAACACGCATTGCAGACATATCAGCAGAAATAGGATGAGGCAACTGCATACCTAAGGCGTCAGGGAATAAAGCACTTTGCACTTTAGGATCCACGAATGAATAGGTTATCGCTTCTTGGTAATCTCGCTCTACCAACGTTTGTTTTAGTCTGTCTAAAGTAAGGTTTTGTTCCTTATGGACCGACATTTTTAACTTAGCAGTAGGCGCTATTGTTGGAATACTATTGTATCCATAGACTCTGGCAATCTCTTCAATCAGATCTTCTTCGATGCTGATATCAAATCGATAAGCAGGTACAACAACCGTCCACTTATTATCGGAGAAGCTAACGTCTAAACCTAAACGAGTTAGGATATCGGTCACCTTCGCGTCTTCTACATGGATTCCAAGAATACGCGTCAGACGCGATGCTCGCAGTTGAATAGTCTTTTCTGTTGGAAGATGCTCTTGGCTAACAGACTCAGTTATTGGTCCAGCTTCACCACCAACAATATCCAAAAGAAGTTGGGTCGCTCGCTCCATTGCCACTCTTTGTAGCTGTGGATCTACGCCACGCTCGTAGCGGTGTGATGCATCAGTATGCAAACCGTATTGACGGGCTTTGCCCATAATCGCGTCAGGCGCAAAAAATGCACTTTCTAAAAATATATTCTTAGACTCATTTGTGACACCGGATTCTAAACCACCGAAAATCCCAGCCATTGCTAATGCTTTACGTTGATCAGCAATCACCAGTGTATTGGTTTTTAGCTTAGTTTCGTTGCCATCCAGAAGCGTTAATTTTTCATTTTCACTGGCAAAACGGACAACAATATCACCATCCAATTTATCCAAATCAAACGCGTGCATTGGGTGACCCAGTTCAAGTAAAACGTAATTTGTTACGTCTACCACGGGATCAATACTACGAATACCGCTACGTCTAAGTTTCTCTTGCATCCACAAAGGTGACTTTGCTGCAAGGTTTATGTTTTTTAATACCCGGCCTAAATATCTTGGGCACGCTTCAGGTGCGACAAGTTGGATTTCTCGAGTATCCTCAATTTTACTATCAACGCTTTCTATTTTTGGTGCGTTCACTTCAACCTGATTCAACACACCTACTTCCCGCGCTACCCCTCTGATACCAAGGCAATCCGCTCGGTTAGGTGTTAAATCGACTTCAATAGTGACATCGTCCAATTGTAGATAGTCACGAATATCCTGACCAATTGGCGCATCACTAGGAAGCTCTACAATACCGTCATGATCATCGCTAATACCTAACTCAGAAAAACTACAAAGCATACCAAACGAAGGCTCACCTCGTAATTTCGCCTTTTTAATTTTAAAGTTACCTGGTAGTACAGCGCCAACAGTTGCTACAGCAACTTTGATGCCCTGTCGACAATTCGGTGCACCACAAACGATATCAATTAACTCGTCTTCTCCGATGTTAATTTTTGTCACTCGTAACTTGTCTGCATTAGGGTGTTGTCCACACTCAACAACTTCGCCCACTAATACACCTGAAAACTCGCCTGCAACCGGATCAACTGCATCAACTTCTAAACCGGCCATACTAAGTTGTTCTGATAATTGTTGTGTTGATATTGCTGGATTAACCCACTCTCTCAACCACTTTTCACTGAATTTCATTTTATCGAGTCCCCTTAATTAAACTGCTTGAGGAAACGAAGATCGTTCTCAAAAAAGGCACGAAGATCGTTCACACCGTAACGCAACATGGTAAGACGTTCGACTCCCATGCCAAAAGCAAATCCAGTGTATTCTTCTGGGTCTATGTTAACCGCTCTAAGTACATTTGGATGGACCATGCCGCAACCCAGTACTTCTAACCATTTGCCGTTTTGTCCCATCACATCAACTTCCGCTGAAGGCTCTGTAAAAGGAAAATAAGAAGGACGGAAACGCACCTGTAAATCGGCTTCAAAGAAATTATTTAAAAAGTCATGAAGTACACCTTTAAGTTCCGCAAAACTGACATTTTTATCCACCATTAACCCTTCCACCTGATGAAACATAGGCGTATGAGTTTGATCGTAATCATTACGATATACACGACCTGGAGAGATAATACGTAGCGGTGGCTTTTCTACTTCCATGGTACGAATTTGCACACCTGATGTTTGCGTACGCAGCATTACATCAGGATTAAAATAGAAGGTATCATGATCAGCACGAGCTGGATGATTAGCGGGTATATTCAAAGCATCAAAATTATGGAAACCGTCTTCCACTTCGGGCCCTGATTTCACGGTGAAACCTAGTTCTCCAAAGAAACTTTCAATTCGGCGTATAGTTCTGCTTACTGGGTGCAGCCCGCCGAGATTTTCAGTTCTGCCTGGTAGAGTGACATCAATTGTTTCACCGGCTAATTTAGCGTTCAGCTCAGCATCTCGCAAGTATTCGCCGCGAACTGAAATAAGCCCTTGAATCTTTTGCTTAGCTAAGTTTATTTTTTGTCCGGCAATTGGACGCTCTTCAGCTGATAACTTACCAAGTCCTTTAAGCAAATCGGTCATATGACCTTTTTTACCCATAAACTCTACTCGCACCGCGTCTAATGTTGCCGCATCTTGTGCATCGTTAATTTTAATTTGTGCCTGTTCAATTATGGCGTCGAGATCCATAGCTTCCTCGAATTGGAATTTTACTTAATAAATTAAAGGCCTATCTTCACAAACCTGCTAATGGTACTTCAAAAAAAGAACCGGCAATTCTACACGAAATCAGCCCCTTATAGCTAGAGTCTGGCTGTGATTGATCAACAAATTTTTATTAATTTTGAAAAATGCTAAGTAAATATGCATCAGAGAAGCCCGTTGGGGCAATGAAAGAGTTTTGAATGGGAAAATGTTGCTAATAAGTGACTAGTAGTCAGACTCTTTTACCTTCTAAACCCCACAAAGATTCACTAAATAAGCGTCACTTTGTGAGGTAATGTAAATTTACAGTTTTAGAAAATGTTATATACGATAAACGCCATCAAATATGCGAGGGCGCCATAACCCACAACTAAACCCCAAGCGATCTTTTGACTGCCAGTTTCGGCTTTAATCGTTGCAACAGTGGCAACACATTGCAGTGCAATAACGTAAAACATTAACAGCCCCATGCCTGCGGCAAAGGTTAGCCCATCGTTTTGGATGTTGGCAGCTAAGCCAGCAATATTCTCATCTGCCCCTTCAATACCAAACAATGTTCCTAAGGTACCAACAAATACTTCACGGGCAAGAAATGACATCAAAATAGCCACGCCATATCGCCAATCGATACCAAGAGGTTCAAATAAAGGCTCAATAAAATGACCTATATGGCCTAAGTATGAATTTTCTAAACCGCCCTCATGAATAGGGAAATACCCCAAAATCCAAATCCCCACCGAAACCATGAAAATCACGGGTGCTGCGCGTCGAATAAAATACTTAGCGCTATTTAGCACGCGATACATCAGTGGTTTCCAGTGCGGCAAACGATAACTTGGTAACTCCAAGATAAAAGGCATTTCGCTTTTATCACTGTCGGCGAAATGCATTTTATCCATCACAAAACTTACGATTAATGCCGTCACTATGCCAGTCATGTAAAGACCAAAGAACACCATCCCTTGAGTATTTACCAATCCGCCAAGATATTGGACTTGCGGGATAAATACTGCGATTAATAAAGCATACACGGGCAAACGAGCTGAACAGGACATTAAAGGAATGGTCATCATCGTAATTAGACGCTTACGTGGTGACTCAATTGTTCGAGCGGCCATTATTGCAGGGATGGCACAGGCATGTCCCGATAAGTAAGGAATAAAACTTCGACCTGATAAACCAAAGAAGCTTAAGGGTTTATGACAAATCAATGCCGCACGGGCTAAATATCCACTGTCTTCTAACAACCCAATAATAAAGGTTAACACCATAATTTGTGGAACAAAAACTAAGAAAGAGCCTACCCCACCAAATATAGCGTCATTTAAGAAGTCATTAAAAATACCTTCAGGCAGCATCTTACTGACAAAACTGGCAAGGATTCCTATACCACTTTCAACCGCGTCCATAAGTGGTGTTGCCCAAGTAAAGATACTTTGGAATAACAAAAACATAATAGCCATGAAAGCAACACCGCCTAACCAATTATGTAATAAAAATTGATCTATCCGGTTCTGTTGTTTCAGCACTACATTTGCATTCATTCCGAACTTATAAGCTAGCTGACGGCTTTGCTTGATAACGTCATCATGATTATCATTTACTATTTTTGGTATCGTGCTTTGTTGTTTTTCAACTAGTTCTGGTAACGCTTGCTGAAACTCTGACAGTCCAATCAGCGTTTTCGCAGATAATGCAAAAACCGGTGAGCCTAGCTCTGTTGATAGACCTTGCACATCGATTTCATGTCCAAAACGCAATGCGTCGTCGATCATGTTGATGACAAACACAAAACCTTTGTTGTGCTTTTTTGCTAAAGCTTGAATTTGCAGTCCAAATACCAAGCTGCGCTCAAGTCTAGAGGCATCCAAAACACACACAATTAAACCGGTTTCATCGCTATCGAGAGCTTTATAAATAGCGTCTACTGCCACTTGCTCGTCTTGAGAGAAACTATGCAGTGAATAAGTTCCAGGGAAATCTACAATCGTTAGATCTTTCATCTTACCTGATTTCAGCTCTACTGTGACGCCAGGAAAGTTAGCCACTTTTTGCTGCAATCCCGTTAATTGGTTGAACAGTAAGCTTTTACCGCTATTTGGTCGTCCAATTAAAACAACTTTCTGTTGAGCATTATTAATATTATCTGAAACAGTTGAAGACACTACGGGTACCTGTTTAGTGAGAATTTAGTAAAGTAGAAAATAACGAGCTAACGAGTTAGACGAAATTGAGCTATATTTTAATTTTAATATTTTGCGCTATTTCTTTATCAATTGACAAGATTGCACCACCCAATTCCACAACTTTTGGACCGTTAAATGGACATTGCTTTAAACATACGATTATCTCACCGTCACAAAAGCCCATTTCTTTAAGCCTATTACTCATAGCAACCGAAAGACCACTTTGTAATCCAACGATTTCGGCGGTTTTTTTAGTAGGAAGTTCCCACACTGTATTTTGCAACATGACTTACTGACCACAAATGAGAATTATTTTCATTTATTATCTTATAAAGTACTAGTAAAAGGCAAGGTTTGAATAGCCTGCTTTGAGATTTTTTAAGCGATAAAGTGCATATCTAATTATTAACCCGAATAATCAGTACAATTTATATTCAGCCAAAACGAAAAAAGGCGAACCATCCTGGTTCGCCTTTTCCCGAAAGAACTTAAACTTAATTGTTAAAAATTAAGCCAATGCGCCTTTTGCTGCATCAACCAATGCAGTAAATGCGCCTTTATCATGCACAGCGATGTCAGCAAGGATCTTACGATCGATTTCGACAGACGCTTTCTTCAGACCGTTAATGAAACGGCTGTAAGACATGCCATTTTGACGTGCCGCAGCATTAATACGTGCAATCCATAATTGACGGAATTGACGCTTACGCTGACGACGGTCACGGTATGCATATTGACCTGCTTTTGTTACTGCCTGGACAGCAACGCGATAAACTCGACTACGAGCTCCGTAATAACCTTTGGCTTGCTTTAGTACCTTCTTATGACGGGCACGGGCAACTACACCACGTTTTACTCTTGCCATTTTTTAGTCTCCTGTGCTTTAAACGTAAGGTAACATGCGTTGAATCAACGCAGTGTCAGCTGAATGGGCTAATTTCTTGCCACGCAAGTGACGTTTACGCTTAGAGCTCTTCTTGGTCAAAATGTGACGCAAGTGAGACTGCTTACTTTTGAAACGACCTGAAGCGGTTTTTTTAAAACGCTTGGCTGCTCCACTATTGGATTTCATTTTAGGCATTGCTAAAACTCCGCATTGTTAAGACCACACTTGAGGACATGCATTGCATGACTACTCTGGGGTCGTTGTTTCAACATAGCAGCAAGGTGAACTTAAGGTGCAGATCCGATTTTACGGTCCTTAGTTACTTGTAAACCTTTACTACTTCTTAATTGGGGCGAGCACCATGATCATTTGACGACCTTCCACTCTATGAGGGAAAGATTCGCAATTAGCAATGTCTTCTAAATCCGCGCGCACGCGTTTTAGTTGTTCAATGCCGATCTCTTGGTGGGCCATTTCACGTCCGCGAAAACGAATCGTTACCTTGGCCTTATCACCTCCTTCTAGAAAGCGACGCAGGTTGCGCAGTTTTACCTGGTAGTCGCCTTCATCAGTGCCAGGGCGAAATTTAATCTCCTTGACCTGAATTTGCTTTTGTTTTTTCTTCTGCTCTTTTTGAGCTTTACTCTTCTCGAAAAGGAACTTTCCGTAATCCATTACCTTACATACAGGCGGCTCAGCGTTCGGACTTATCTCTACTAGATCCAAACTAGCTTGGTCGGCGAGAGTTTGAGCTTCTCCTAGAGATACTATCCCTAGCTGTTCACCTTCTTTACCAATTAAGCGAACTTCTGTCGCTGTGATTTCTTCATTGATGTTGGCTTTATCGCCTTGAGCCTTATTATTAGCGCCTTTAATATGTCGTTCCTCCACGAAATTAATCTAATTGCTTAGATGTGACCTGTTGATTAATCAACTCCATAAACCCTTCTATTGAGAATTTACCGAGGTCATCACCCTTGCGAGAGCGCACCGCTACTTCGTTTGCTTCCATTTCTTTGTCGCCTACGACTAATAAAAATGGAACACGTCTAAGAGTGTGCTCGCGGATTTTAAAGCCTATCTTCTCATTTCTCAAGTCCGACTTCGATCTAATTCCATTTTGTTGTAATTTTTTCGCTACATTTGCAGCATATTCACCCTGTTTATCGGTGATATTCATCACCACAACCTGAGTTGGAGCTAACCAAGTCGGATACAAGCCAGCATACTCTTCAGTCAAAATACCGATAAAACGTTCAAGTGAACCTAATGTTGCACGGTGAATCATGACAGGCACTTTACGTTCCCCATCTTCGGCAACATAAGTAGCACCTAAACGACCAGGCATTGAGAAATCAAGTTGCACGGTACCACATTGCCAAGCACGGTCTAAGCAATCATGTAAGGTAAATTCAATTTTGGGGCCGTAAAAAGCACCTTCACCTGGTAAATACTGAAAATCGATATTCTTTGAGGTCAATGCATCGGCAAGCTTTTGTTCGGCTTTATCCCAAACTTCGTCTGAGCCCACGCGTTTTTCAGGACGTGTGGATAATTTCACTACAATTTTCTCAAAGCCAAAAACTTTGTAAACTTCGTAAATCATATCAATACAACTTGCCACTTCGGCCTGTATCTGATCTTCGGTACAGAAAATATGTGCGTCATCTTGGGTGAATCCACGTACGCGCATCAGGCCGTGTAAAGCACCAGATGGTTCGTTACGGTGACAACAACCAAATTCAGCCATACGCAAAGGTAGGTCACGGTATGATTTCAAACCTTGATTAAATATTTGTACGTGTCCGGGGCAGTTCATCGGCTTGATAGCATATTCACGCTTCTCAGACTCTGTGGTAAACATATGCTCAGAGTATTTTTCCCAATGACCAGATTTTTCCCACAAAACGCGGTCCATCATCAGTGGGCCTTTTACTTCACCAAAACCATATTCACGTTGTTTTATGCGAATATATTTTTCTAGCTCAGTGTAAATACTCCAACCATCGTTGTGCCAGAACACCATTCCAGGCGCTTCTTCTTGCCAATGGAACAAATCTAATGCTTTACCAATTTTACGGTGATCACGCTTTTCAGCTTCTTCTAAACGATTGAGGTAAGCTTTCAGTTGTTTTTTATCAGCCCAAGCTGTGCCATAAATGCGCTGCAACATTTTATTGTCACTATTGCCACGCCAATAAGCTCCAGCCACTTTCATTAACTTGAAATGTTGACAAAAACGCATGTTAGGTACATGAGGACCGCGACACATATCGACATATTCTTCGTGATGGTATAGTCCTGGACTGTCATCTTTGCTGATGTTTTCATCCAAGATTTCTATTTTATAAGTCTCACCACGAGCTTCAAAGGTATCTCTTGCTTGCTGCCAACTTACTTTCTTCTTAACCACGTCATAACTGGTTTTCGCCAGCTCTAACATACGCTTTTCCAGCTTGACTAGATCGTCATCATTTAATGAATGTTCCATGTCGATATCGTAATAAAAACCGTTATCGATTGTTGGACCTATGGCCATTTTGACGTCAGGATAGAGCTGTTTGATGGCGTGACCAATCAAATGTGCACAAGAGTGACGGATGATTTCTAATCCCTCTTCGTCTCTGGCAGTAATAATCTGTAGACTGGCATCTTCAGTGATCATGTCGACGGCGTCCACCAGCTCGCCATTTATTTTTCCAGCAATAGTAGCTTTCGCTAGCCCTGGTCCAATATCATTGGCTACATCTAATACAGAAACGGAATTTTCGAACTGGCGTTGACTGCCATCAGGAAGAGTAATTGTTAGCATTGAATAATCCTTTACACAGTGGTGACACCTACCAAGCGCCACGTGTGAATTATAAAGTTATTTTTCGGTTCTAAGTGTATAAACAATAAAAAACACCCAGCGGAGGGTGTTTAAACAACTTAAACCGAAAAATGAATAAGTTAATAAAAAATCAACCCTGCTACGATCAGGGAGAAGGAACACATGATACCTAAAATGTTACTGCCGATGCAATCAGTACGGACATATAATGCATGTATAAAATACGCATTACTGTGTTTATCATTGTTGCTGCATGTTCAAACCTTTGCCAAGCCATCAAGGGAAAATTGGTTGTTAGCAAAACAAACAGAGCATATCAAGATTCACACTGTTGAAGATGTCAGCGGTTACGTTTGGCTCAAAGCAACGATTACAGTCAAGGGCGTGCCCGAAGATTTTTTAACACTTCTGGATAATACCGCAATCGCCGCTAGCTGGATTGATAATTGCGAAAAAGTCGAACTTCTTGCCTCCCCCTCGCCTGTAGAGAAAATCGTCAAAACGACTTTCAACGCACCTTGGCCAGCCAAAGACCGTGAAATGATAACCAAGTCATTTACCGAAATTGATTCAGCAACTCACACAATAAGGATTCAAGTACAAGACTACTCTGAATATTATCCGCCCAACAACACACTTGTTCGGATACAAAATGTGCGCGGTAATTGGCGAATAACCGCAACATCAAAAAATACTATGCAAATTGAATACATCGGATATGGTGAACCCTCTGGAAATCTCCCTATCTGGCGAGCAAATAAGTTAGTTGTATCTTCGATGTTTAAAACTTTTCATAATCTGGGGGAAATATTCGGTGCGCCTACAAGGTTTTAACATTACAAAAAGTTATAACGTGTACTTTTTAATAATGAAAAATACCTTCAATTATTTGCAAGTGATCCATACTCAGGTTTTATAGCTAAATTAAGTCAAACTTATGTGGCATTTTGTTAGCGATCAAATTAGTCAAATATTAAATCAAGAATTTATTTGTGACGATATCCGAGAGATCACTGAAGGAGACTCTCATAGCGCTTACCGCATTACAGATGGACACAAACGTTTTTTTGTTAAGCTCAATGATGAGGACAAAATATCGAATTTCAGTGCCGAAGCTGAAGGGCTAGAGCACCTTGCACAAGCCAATATTATTAAGGTGCCGAAAGTCATCTGTTTTGGTGTTTGTGAAAATAAAAGTTATCTGGTTTTAGAGTATCTTCGGTTAGTCGCAGGCAATGAAAAAAACTGGTTCGATTTAGGTTCAAAATTAGCCACCATGCATCAAACTCAAACACAAAAAATGTATGGTTGGCAGGAAGATAACTTTATAGGTTTAACTCCTCAACCGAATCGTTGGTCGAAAAAGTGGGCGCAATTTTTTGCCGAACAACGTATCGGTTATATGCTTCAACTTTTAGCAGAAAACGGTCATCACATTGCAGCCATCGATGATGTGGTTGAATCTGTCGAAAAATTGTTACACGGACATAATCCTCCAGCCTCTATGCTGCACGGCGACCTGTGGATTGGTAACACAGGCTTCCAGCATGATTCACCGGTGGTATTTGACCCAGCGTTCTATTTTGGCGATAGGGAGACAGATATTGCGATGACAGAATTATTTAATAAATTTCCAGTTACCTTTTATCAAGGCTATAACTCGATTTGGCCGCTTACGGAGCATTATGCTTACAGAAAGCAGGTTTACCAGTTGTATCATATTCTCAACCATGCATTGTTGTTTGGGGGAAATTATTTGCAAACCGCAAAATCACTGCTTAGGAATATGCAAGGATGAAGTACTTGCTTAAACTCAGAACTAAAACCGGACTTGTGTCAAAAATCTATCCCAGCTAGTCTTTGTTATCTTCATAAACGATTAAACTAGGTATCATGGAAAACAAAGTAGTATTTATCACTGGCAGTGCCAAACGTCTTGGGGCTTACACGGCTAAATTTCTGCATAATTTAGGCTATCGAATTGTGCTGCACTGCCATCATTCTGTGGAACAAGTTGAAGCATTGTCTAAGCAATTGAATGGCAAACGAGCAGATTCAGTAAAATGGGTACAAGGTAATTTGTGTGAACTGGAAGCGTTAAACAAAATTGCCCAGTCAGCTGTCGACGCTTTTGGTCGCATTGATGTGTTGATTAACAACGCATCCGCCTTCTACCCTACTCCCCTAGGAGACTTTGTAGCACAAGATTGGCAAGCTCTAATGGGCAGTAACGCTCAAGCCCCGCTATTCCTAATTCAAAAATTACAAAAACAACTTGCACAAAATCAAGGTGTTGTGATCAATATGGTGGATATTCATGCACAACGTCCATTGTCAGGCCATACTATATACTGCATGGCGAAAGCGGCTTTGGTGACGCTAACCCAATCACTTGCACAAGAATTAGCACCTGATGTTCGTATTAACGGTGTAGCCCCTGGGGCAATTTTGTGGCCGGACACGGCCCTCCCAGAAAACGAAAAAAATGCGATACTGTCTCAGATCCCATTATGCCGTTTAGGTTGTGAAAAAGACATTTCTGAAGCAATCGCATTTCTAATTTCGGCTCCTTATATTACAGGCCAGATATTGGCAGTTGACGGAGGTCGAAGTATCGCGAACCCTAGTGTCGCATAGGAGAATGAATGACTACTGAAGTGTTTGAAACTGAACAAACTATTGCTTGTCCAGAGTGCGGTCATCACTTGCATATAAGTGTAGATTACAGCAATGGTGATCAGGACTTCTTTGAAGAGTGCCCCAACTGCTGTCACGAGTTTCACGTTAAGCTCCATATTGATGAGCTTAATCGCAAACTTCAAATCAATATCAATTCAGATGATGAGCAGTTGTATTGACCTCAATTATTAAATTAGGTTGAGGTTTTAATTTTTTAGAGGCCCATCAAATTTGCTGGGCTTAAATATACAAACAAACAGCAAAAGGTGGTTTATTTGTCATCAATACCCTTGCTGCCGCTATTTTGTAGCCTCATTTTGGTAAATGCATGCGGCCAGTCATCGATTCAATCGAGTTTTACTGAATATCAAAACCAAGTTGGCGAAGAGCTGAACATTTCAATTCTATTAAACACTGAAAACCCTAGTCTTCATTATCCATCATCGCAACAGATGAAATTAGATATTCCTGAGACGACAATGAATTTACGAGACTTTTATGCTTTGAAGCATTGTCCTGTATCCACCTTAATTGCACAACGAAACACAGCACTAGGTAAGGTTCAATTGCCATCCCAACGCTTCGCTTACGAAGTTAAATTAATTCAAGGGCTTAATGAATGTCTTCAGCAAACTGATGACGAACAACAACAGCAGCAGTTAACCCAGTGGCTTGAGGACAAATATCAAACACTACCAAAAGTGTGGGCGCAAATGGTCCTTAGCAGTGCTGAAATCAGACGCTCGTTGAGTACCAATTCAACGCTATTTACACAAATAAGTAACGAGCAACTGCGATCATATCAAGCTTCGCTAAGTTTAATCGTTAACTTATACTCCCCTACGATGACAGACATTGATGGATTAGAAGCAGCATTAAATACGCTACGACAACAACCACTGCCTGCACAAATTTGGTATACACAAAATCAACTGAGCTTTTGGCTTAACAATCTGGCTGATAGATTACAAAGTGAGTTTGCTAAGATATCTTGTCAATCCGCTTCCTCTGCTGAACAGATAGCAAATCTGAAGCTAATCTACGAGCAAAACTTCATCGCAGATATCCTCCCCGTTATAGGTCGTTTAGCGGAGGTTCACCACATGTTAGAACCTAACTTCAAGACTTTACGTAATAACCCAGTATTATTGGAGCCTTTCAAAAAATTTTTAATACAAAGAAAATTAGAATCAGAAAATTATCTCAATGCACAGCATAAACACGAGAAAGTCTGGCAAAATTTATTGATCAAATGCAATAGTACCAATCAAAAAGTCTAGCCCAACACAAACAACTGTATATAATCACAGTTATGATGACTCATAATATTCGATACTCAAAACGCACTTGCTTTATTTATAAACAGAATCAGTTGCTTGGTAAAATTCAATTTCAGCGAGATGCAAAAATCGGGATTTGGAGAGTGACTTATTTATCGGCAGATTTACCAGTGAATAGTGATGATCGACCATCTGATATTCATGCCAAACTGTGTAGCTTAGAACTGTCTTGGCGGTGGGGTAAAATTTATCACTGCTACAACCAATTACGATTTTAAGAATTTACCCCAATCAACTACTGGCAGATCATCGTTTTAGACTGAATTTCGATCTCATTTTTCATAATAAGCCTGTGTAAATTATTCCATAGAATAAGAATATTTGGCTAAAAGCAACTCTCCCAACCTAAATAAAATTGAGTAAATAACATTAAATTCAAAAACTTACAAATTGGCATTAAACTCGCTTAGTTCAGTATAACGTAGTGCTTTAAATCCCATTTATAGACTTGTTATCAAAACACAGTGAGGCAACATTATGACTTTACAATCAAAAATTAAAATTATTCTTACCTTGACGTTAATGCTAGTGATGCTAACAGGTTGTGCAACTGTTGAAGGTGCAGGCAAAGATATAGAAAGTGCGGGTGATGCCATACAAGAGGCCGCCAATTAAAATTACCGATACAAACGGCTCAACATTTTATCAATGTTGAGCCGTTTTTAAATATAACCTTGCAACATCACTAATGCAGTAGTGCTTTAACTTCAATGCTTAAAAATAAGTTTCATCAATTTTGTTATACACATTAATCAAGCCTAATTGCATTTCATCAATAAATTCATGTAATTTATCCTGAATTAACAATTGCGGATTAGCTTCCAATAATTGCTTTTCAACCTTGGATATCATCTCCACACATTGCTCGTAATTAGGTAATTCTCGCAAACAATATTCGACTTGATTTAAGGTATGAATCAAGGCTCTGGGGAAACGATTTTCCAACATCAGGAATTTCAGCACATCAGGTCGTCGAATTTTGAGTCGAACCTCTCGACGATACATTTGATAAGCAGTAAGCGACTTTAATACACTCATCCACTGTAAATTCTCCAGTGCTGATTGCTCAGTTTCCATATCCTGAACTAAAGACGCAGAACGAACATCAATAATTCGAGTGGTCATATCAGCTCGCTCCAAATTACGTCCAATACGTAAAAATTGATATGCCTCATCTCGTGTCATCGTACTAACAAGAATCCCCGTGATCTTTTGATTGGATTCAATTATTTCCGTTAAATACTCATATCGAGAGCGTCGAGCTATGGCTTTTTGACGATTAGCATAGGCGAACAAGTAAAGTTCGTTAATCTGCTCCCAAGCCTCTCTAGGAATAATTTCACGAATCGTTCTTGCATTCTCTCTGGCGGCACTTAACGAGTTTACAATTGAGCCCAAATTTTTGCTATCACCTACCATAAAGTTCAAAACGTTTCGTTCGTTCGCTTCTTGGTACTTTGCGTAAAACTCTTCTCGGTTCGAGACAATATCAACAAGCGGTTCCCAGCCTAAAACAATGCTTTTGGGAAGATCTAAAAGTAGGTTAAAATTAACATTAATTAATCGTGCGGTGTTTTCTGCTCGCTCCAGATAACGCCCCATCCAGCATAAATTACTCGCGACACGTGACAACATATTAATTGCCCTCCATATCAACAATCCATGTATCTTTACTACCACCACCTTGTGATGAGTTCACCACAGTAGAGCCTTTAATCATGGCGACTCTGGTCAAGCCCCCCATGGTTACTTTGATATCTTGCCCACTTAATATAAAGGGTCTTAAATCTAAATGACGTCCTTCTGCTTTGTTATCTATCAAAGTAGGCGCAGTGGATAACAACAGCATTGGCTGAGCTACATAATTACGCGGATCTTTTTTGATTAATTGTCGGAATTTTTGATGTTCTCGTTTAGATGCATGTGGACCAATCAACATGCCATATCCACCAGATTCATTGGCCGGTTTTACAACCATTTTTTCAATATTTTCTAACACATATTCACGTTCTTCTGGATTAACGCAGCGATAGGTTGGCACATTCGGTAGCAGAGCGTCTTCATTAAGATAATATTTAATAATTTCAGGTACATAACTGTAGACAACTTTATCATCAGCGACCCCTGAACCCGGTGCGTTGGCCAAACCAACATTGCCTTTTTTCCAAGCTCGCATGATCCCAGGAATACCTAACGTTGAGTCAGGATGGAATACTTCTGGGTCAATATACCAGTCGTCAATTCGGCGATATATTACGTCCACACGATTTAATCCATTGATGGTTCGCATATAGACGCAATCATCTTCTTTCACAACTAAATCATCACCTGTTACCAATTCAGCACCCATTTGTTGCGCCAAATAAGCATGTTCAAAATAGGCTGAATTATATATACCGGGAGTTAACACCACTATTTCTGGCTCTTTCACATCTCGTGGTGACAGACTGGCCAACATGTCATATAAATCTGAAGGGTAATTATCAATGGGAAGAATATTGTATTTTTCGAACATTTCTGGAAAAACGCGCTTCATAACTTGTCGATTTTCCAACATATAGGAAACACCAGAGGGAACACGAAGGTTGTCTTCTAACACATATACGGTTCCGTTGTGATCTCGCACCAGGTCTGAGCCACAAATATGCGCCCAAATGCCCTGCGGTGGCTTCACACCAATACAATCTTTCAAAAAGTTTTTAGATTTTTTTAATAAGTTCGCCGGAAAAACACCGTCTTTGATAATGTTTTGATCATTGTATAAGTCATCAATAAACATATTTAGTGCTTTTACACGCTGTTTAAGGCCTAGTTCAATTTGCTGCCATTCTTTGAGTTCAATTAGGCGAGGTATAATGTCGAAAGGCCATGCGCGGTCTATGGAACCCTCTTCATCGTTATAGATTCTAAACGTTATGCCCATAACCTGAATGGCAGAATCGGATGCGGCTTTATATTCTTTTAGTTCGTTATCAGACAACCCCTTGAGGTAGTCACACAAATCTTTCGCATACTCTCTCGGTTTAGATCGCCCCTGAATCAGCTCGTCATAAAATTGACCTATTGCATAGTTTCCCCATCTAATCGCCATAGATCCTCCAGACTTACTTATTATTGTTGTTTAATCTTAGTTTACTCACATAATTAAGCTTTTCTCAGGTGTAAATTTAAAATTTTATTGTTTTTAAATTCGCCACAGTTCAAAATAACTGCGCTGCATTATATGAGCAAGTTTTTTCTCAATAACAAGATGTTTTAACGTTAAATAAATCAAAGAGAAGCCAATTGACTTACTGTTTAGCTATTGCCCTGAATAAAGGTTTAGTATTCGCCTCGGACTCCCGTACCAATGCTGGCGTCGATTATGTTGCCACTTACAGTAAGATGTCCAGCTTCGTATTTCCTGACAATCGAACAATCGTACTATTAACTTCAGGTAGCTTAGCCACCTCTCAAGCGGTAATAAATGCCATAAAACGTGACTTATCAGATCCCAACGCTGATTTTGATATCAGTCAAGGGAACTACCTCCATGAAGTAGCTCAGTACATTGGAGATTTAAGTCAACAAGAACAAAAACGACATGCTGATGCCATGGAAAAGTCAAAAACCAGTAATGAATCAAGCTTTTTACTCGGTGGTCAAATCAAAGGTAAAAAGAGTGAAATATTTTTGATATATCCCCAAGGCAATTATATTTCGGCATCTGACGAAACCCCCTTTTTACAAATTGGCGAGAATAAATATGGGAAGCCAATATTAGATCGTATTATTACGCCCTCAACATCATTAGAAGATGCCGCTAGATGCGCTATCGTTTCACTAGATTCAACGATTCGCAGTAACATATCCGTTGGACCACCAATTGAATTAGCGATTCATCGAACAGACCAGATAGAAGAGCCTTATCACAACGTATTGACGACAAATAGTAACATGTACAGATCCGTACAAAAGCAGTGGAATGAAGGTTTAAAAAGAGCGTTCGAAAATCTTCCTCGCTTCGACTGGGAAAAATAACCATCAAAAGGCTCAATTAATCTTTCAAGCGAAGGTTAACTGCGTTTAACTAGGCTTTTAACCAACTAAGAGACAGACCACGATTGATTACGCAGCACCCTTGCTCAAACTGGTCATCTCAGAATCTAATACGACTTCATGGATGAAGCGTAATTTATCCAATGCTGAAATGGAAATCACAAAAGGATAAGCATCATCAAGACCCATGCTTCTATTCAAGGCGTTTAATACCTTGGTCAATTGGCACCAATCGTTGAAAAGATGGGTGAATGAGGTAGAAGTATAAATTTGATCAATCACGCTATCCATGTTTGGAATTGGACTGGCAATTTTGTTGCCAGAAATTGAGAAGTCATAATCGTTAGCGGTTTCCAACGTATCTAACATATGTAAATAGTGCGCCCATGTTTCAGCCCAATCTTCCCAAGGATGCATACTTGCATAAGCACTTATCCAAACATTTTGCCAGTTTTCGTTAGGCCCCTTTGCATAATAGGTTTCCATCGACTTCACATAATCTAGACGTTCATCACCAAATAATCTTCGAAATTCATCTATTTTATCGCTGCCTGATATCAATCTATCCCAATAATAGTGGCCTGATTCATGTCGGAAGTGACCAAGCAAAGTGCGATAGCGTTCGTTCATTTTTTCACGCATATCTACACGCGCACTATCATCGGCTTCATTAAGATTAATCGTAATCAAACCATTGGCATGACCTGTAGTAACAAAACTCTTCACGGTTAATTCATTGCCAAATGAATCTTGAGTTTTATCACGCAAAAACGCAAACCCCAATCCATTTATTGGGTCTTTTGTACGATCAACGAGGGGTAAATTAAGTTTCAGCAAGGTATATAACAAACGCCTTTTTGCGAGCTCCATTTTTGCCCATAGCACTCTATTTTCTACATCATCCAGATCTGGAATCACTTCATTAAGTCGGCATGAAACACAATAATCATGCGAATCTTCAAGGGGAACCATCCAGTTGCAAACATTGTGCTCTGAATAATTTTTACACTTTTTAAATAACAAACCATTACTGGAGGCCTGCAAATTACCATACTGGTTAGTTGTAAAAGCGCTAAGTCTGTTGTCTTGTGGAATAAAACCTAGCATTAACCCGCACGATACGCACTGAACGTTCGCGAAATGCAAAGTATTACCACATTGGCATGTAAATGTTTTCAAAAAAGTGTCCTAGATATAACTTCAACCTAAACTGAATATTCAATTTTAGTACAATATCGATAGCCGAGTATTAGAACCCGCATGACTAAGAATAGCAATCCCACAGAGCATAATGCAGCAGTCACTATCAATGACAAAAGGATATCCTTTAGCGTTGAAAATCTAGATAAAATTTAAACAAAGCAAAGTGTTATGTAGAATCGAAGAATTGCGTTTTAGTGAATAAAAGTGCCTGCAAAATTCATTGAAAGCACATTATTTATCTTCAACACGTTGAAACCTAAAAGGTTATTAAATTAATGTAATTGAGAAGCTGACATACTTGAAAAATAACTATGATTCTCGACTAAGTTCGAGTTGGCCTCTAATAATGCCGTTTCACAATGTTTGAAAAAGGCCACTTTTGCCCCGTAACCTTCTGCACAAGCAATTGCTCGATTGAGCTTTTGTCGAATTTTACGTAAAAATACACAAGCCTTATCGGTTTCCCCTAAAGCGGAATATGAAGAAGCTAACATAATGGCAATAGCGGTCATTTTTGTAGTCAATTGTGGAGACTCTAATCGGCTATCAAAAATAATTTCCGTTGTTTCTAGGGCTGTGCCTAAAAATGGAATCACGTTCTGATATTGTCCTCGGTGAAATAGACTCTCCGCGTAATCGGTTAATTCATTCACCTTTTGAAACGCTTCTTTAGGATGATCTTCCACCCATATTTGGTGACTCGGACAAACAAATTGGAAATTTGACATACTAAAACCCCTCTGGATTTTGCTTATTTTCGTGATGGATTAAAAGAAAAGATTTGATAACCACTGGCTTTCGAAATGCTTGGGTCAGTGTTGTGCGTATACTCAATAAAATAATGATAAAGCGTAGAAATATCCGCCATTTTCCGCTGATATTGCTGCTTTTCTAATATCTCGAATAACAAAGGTTTGAGACGTTGGATCATACGAAAACAATATTTACGCCATGCTATGCTTAGCAAACTGTCACAAACCACATTTAATAAAGTATCAACAATGCGTAAATGCGCAGCTTTAGTCTCCTTGCTATCAGACATTGTTTTCGCCCTTTCCAATCCTGCATGAACATATCGATTTATAATTTCAAACTCTGCGTCTTCAGAAGGTTTTGTCACTGCCATTTCTAAACACGAAAAAGTAAAACAATACATACCCACAAACCTTATTGATAATCATTATCATTTAGGTTAAGTGATAAGACATATAAGGTCAACGCTAAAACGTAAATTAATTAGTGTAATTTTACTCACAGATTCTAATACACTGAAAATATGTGATTTTTTATTTCGATGAGAATTTTAATATTGCAGTTTTAAATTGTGAGCAACTTATACACCGAGTCAAAAAAGTGATAGCGCTGAGCACGAATACGCAAATTGGAGCCATATAAAAGGATCAATATAAAGTAGATGATTCGAATAAATTGGTGCCATATAAAAGGATCAATATAAAAAGATGATTCGAATAAATTGGTGCGTCCGAGTAGACTCGAACTACCTACCTGTGGACCGGGCCATAGAAAGCGGTAGTGCTGAGCACGAATACGCAAATTGCAGCCATATAAAAGGATCAATATAAAATAGATGATTCGAATAAATTGGTGCGTCCGA
>NZ_BAABWR010000023.1:0-82559 GCF_040370605.1 Aliiglaciecola sp. NS0011-25 | reverse complement strand
GGTGTGTTATGCAATACCTGTCCCTGTAATAAACTGCTAGGTGTTACACCTCCATGTGGCTACCTCCAGCCCGACAACCATGTCGGTCGTGCACTCGGGCGGAACTGCGTTCCTAAAACATCCTCGCTTACCCCCATGTGAGAACAAAGAAACGCGCAAACCTGTAGCACGGGCTGAAGCCCGTGGAATGCTAATTAACTTAACGAAGGGCTTTCAAAACATTAAATTCATACTCGTGGGATACCGTTAGGTGTTACACATCCATGTATAGCTGCCCAGCTCGACATCCATGTCGGTCGTTCAAACGGCTGGAGCTGTGCTCCAACAGAGACCCGTTTTCACCCCATGAAAGAACAAAGAGACGCACAAACATATAGCGCGGGGTTTAGCCCGTGGAATAACTAGAATATTAGAAAGGTAACGAGGTTAGTGGGGAAGATCTATTTAGGGTTTTAATCTCGACAATGATTCTCTAAGTAAATTCAGCGTTTTGGTTTAATCATCTTAATCTGTGTCGAGGTAAGTTTGTTTTAAACTATATAGCGTGGAATTGTTTCACTTCCCTTAAACTGCTAACTAAGGTTGTGCAGTTTAAGGGTATATAATACTAAGGTTATTTGGTATTTCTAAGTCAGAAGGCAGATACGCAATTGCCCCTTCTGTTTCAGCTAAAAACTGCAGGGTTTCTTGTGTTGAATTTAATTCTATTGGCGGCTTGCTTCTTCCTGTAAATTTCATCTGCGCCCAATAAGCTTGGATTCTGGATTCGGTTAGGCCTACAATTTTCGTGTTGAATTCAACTCTTAATTGATTGCCTGACGGCAGGTTAACCGCTTTATATTTATGACTTAGTGCACCTCCCATAAATATGTGTCTAATTTGTTGTTTACTCAAAATTTGTTGTTCATCTAACGGATTTAGGACGACAATAAAGTCAGAATCTTTATCTTCTGCGTAGGAGTCAGGCACCATAAAAGCAAAGATTAAAAATGTAAGCCATAATATTCTAATGATTTGTGATGTAATTAAATTATTCATTTAAAACACCCACTCTAGACCAACAAGGTACAAATTCGATTTTCCGTCGAAAGTAGTATTTTCATCAAAATCGAAAAATGAATTGGACCCGTTATCTTCCTCTATTGCTGAGTATTCAACTTTAAGAGCGAGATTAGATAATACGTCCCAGCGTGCTCCCAAAGTCCAGCTTTGCATATCTGTAGCAGCTGCATCTAAAAATATACTATTGTAAGCTTGAGCTAATTGATCTAGGTTAGGATCGAAGCCCACGGGTATTTCTTGGACTGGTGTTTTACTGTCTCCGTCGCTATCTGCAAAAGTAATATGAAAGGTAAAAGGAGCGTAATTAAAACCTGCTGTCACATAATAGCTCTGGATCTCTGGTATGAAATCAAGATCTGTCTCAATATTTACCCACTCAGATCTAAAGAAATAGTCTAAATTGTCGTAGACAATTCCTATCTGTTCTACTTTAGCTACGCCTTTTGTGCTCAATGAATCAGCACTTCGGCCAAAGTTAAGATTGGATAAATAACGTTGAAATTGATGAATTTCAGTAATATTTAGACTTAAATTACCTTCATAGTGTGCCAATCTTAATTCGAAATTGTTTTTATTAATTTTTCCGATTAAACCTCGCAGATTACGAGCCGTAAAACCTGTGGGCGTATTACTAAAATTTACGTCACCATCTTCTTGACCTATATAAGCTTCTATACTCGCTTCAAAGTTGCTATTGGTGAATTTATAGATTAAGTCAGCGCCTTCAAAAGTTCGAAATAGAAAATTATCGTAAACTTGCTGTGGTAGGTTTATCCATGGATAGGCAAAACCGACATCTGTGTAGTCACTCATTGAAAAGAATGGGGCACGTAACTTGCCGAATTTAATTTGTAAATTGTCTGTTGCTTGATAGGTTAGGTATAGCCATTCAATACCAGAATCTTTCGACCGATCCGCTCTAGCGATGAGTTGTGTAGTCCCTGACCATTTTTCACTAAATTTATATTCGGCTTGCAATGCTATTAAACTAGATGGCTCAAAACTAAGACTGTCGTCATAGCCTTTATAGTCGACGTTATCTTCATCCAAATAACCGCCAATTACTCTTGCATAGCCGGAGAACTCTAGATCTTTGGCGGATAGCGATAAGTGGCACAATGCAGTTGAAATTATTAAAAATTTTAAAAAAGTATGTCGTATTAACAAGTTCTATCCCTAGTATCTTTTTTCAATGTTACCGCTGTTAAGTTGATGATGTTGTAAATGCAGTTTGATGGTAGTTGAAATGCGCCTTTTTATCAGTAGCTTTTTCTATACGGGAGTATTATCCATAATTTATAAAGTACTACTTAACTCAGTTAATCTAAGTTGATTAAGATCAAGTAATTTACACATTTATTTAAAATCTCATGTATGAATGTATTAGATTCTAGTCGGAAATCTAATTCTATACAGATATTGTCGCCTAACTATTGGCGTTGACCATAATATAATTCTTGATATAGCTTTTGCGCTTTTTCAATCGCTTCAGGTAGTTTAGCTAAAGGTAGCGGTTTAGCAAAATAATATCCCTGCATTTCATCACTTCCATTGGAAATCAAATAATTAGCTTGTTCTGCAGTTTCCACTCCTTCACTGCATATCTGCAGTCCTAATCTATGGCCTAAATCCAAAATGGTTTGCAAAACGACAGTGTCCTTTCCAGAGCTATCGTGCTGCATTACAAACATTCGATCAATTTTGAGGGTATCTATTTGAATTTTAGTTAGGTAACTAAGGAACGAATAACCTGTACCAAAATCATCTAGAGCAATAGAGCCGCCCATTTGTCGTATGTTATTGAAAAAATCATTAGCACTGTCGAAATTTTCTAGATAACTAGATTCAGTCATTTCAAATTGAATATTCTGAATATTAACCTGATAGAGATTCAGATTTTTCTTAATAAAATGTATGAAACTGCGATCTTGTAAATCATGACTAGAAATATTCAAAGAAACAACGAGGTTTTGTTCAACCATTTTTTCTAGAACATTCATGTCTTTGAAAACTCGCTCGACCAACCACCGCGTAATGGATTTAACTTTGCCGCTTTGTTCAGCGATAGGAATGAATTCACCTGGAGATATACTTCCTAACTCATCGTTATTCCAACGTAAAAGAGCTTCTAAACCAGTTACAAAGCCTTTCGATGATATTTTAAGTTGGTAGTGAATTTCGAATTCGTTTTTGGCTATTGCATTGGTGATTAGGTTGGCTATTTGCACTTTTCTGCGATTTTCTTCTAGCATTTTTTTATGGAAAACCGTGTAAGAACCTTTGCCTTTTTCTTTCGATGCATACATTGCAATATCTGCATTACTGATGAATGTGTTGATATCAAATTCAGCATCGGTTGCTTTCGCAATACCAATACTTACACCGGTTTGAATATCCCAACTGTTAATCTCAAATGGGGTCAACAAACCCTCAATTATTCGATTCGCTATATTAACGGCTAGTAGTGAACTGCTAAGATTTGGGATCATGATTAAAAACTCGTCTCCACCCAATCGCGCTAGGATGTCGCCTGGACGCAGAAAGCTTTTAACTTTGCTGGCAACAGCTTTGAGCAGTAAATCGCCGGTCTCGTGTCCCAAGGTGTCATTAACCCCTTTAAACCCATCTACATCGAAAAACATAATCGCTAAATCTTCGTTTTCTCGCTGGCTTCTGGCTAACTCTAATCTAAGCAGTTCCATAAAAAACATACGATTTGGTAACCCCGTCAAAGTATCGTAGTTAGCCAAGTGTTGCATTGAATTCTGTTGCTCAATCAATTTTTCCGTGTTTAATTGATTGGTCTTAATTTCCGCATTTATCGTGCTCAATAGTTTATTGATATTACGACCTAATTCCGATACCTCGTCATTACCTGAAACTCTGTATTTCAAATCATAATCGGTGGTTGACTCCACTTTTTTAGTAAACTTAGTGAGACTCAAAAGAGGTTCAAATAAACGCTGATATATCCAAAAAGAAATCATCATTGCTAAGACAACAACTAACATCACTAGTGGGATAGCGCTGAAAAATAGACTATTCTTACTCTCATTCAATGGTCGTTGGTAGTCTTGAACGACTAATAAATGGCCAACCGGAAACTTTTCTTCACCTATGGTTTTTGAAACAGCTAAACCTTCATCGGTTATGGTTACATCAGGGGGTAAGTCTTGTGGTGAAATTGAGGTTAATTCAGGAGAGAAGTTTTCTAAATTGAGGTAGTTTGGGTGTACATAATAATGGATTAAATTCCAATCAGCATCGAATACATTCACAAACTTAATATGTTCGTAGCGGTCGAGCCCAATTAGTTCTGTTATTATCGAGAAGGGATCCGGCTCCTCGGAAAGGGTCGATAATAGGTTATCGGCAATATTTGATGCCATTGCATCTAAATTTTGTTCTACGGATTTCCGGTATAGGTTTTCATGTTCGTTTATGGCTAAAAAGAAAACTGAGCCCGAGCTAATCAAAATAGATAAAATAATGATGATAACAAACTTGTATCTAATACTATGAAACATCTAGCTGATTCCCTGCCTTTTCAAAGTTTAAACAAGCTAATTGAATAATTGCTTAAGTTATGTCTGAGTTCAGACTAGATGGCATACTACCAAGTACTCTAAATGCTAAAAATTCAGACTTAAATTTGAAACAAATTTTGCTAAATTAAGTGGAAAAGCCTTTGTATTTTAAAACAAATACTTAGTATATACCACTGTTAACGTTGCATGATGTTCCAATGCGTATTCACACTTCGAAATCTAACGGTTTAAGCCAATTGAATGCGCTAAATTACTTCATTAGATAAACATCAATTTAGCAAATTACTTGTGAAAATAGCTTACTGCACTAATTTATTTGAGCTTAAATGGCTGTATTTATTATTTATTTTAGTATCTAGCACGCTTAATAGAGGTGAAACCTCAGTACTAAAATGCTATATTTCAGCAAAAATTACCTGCCAAATAAATAAGTTTAAAATAATCAATTAAAGCTTATGGCTTTCACTAATTCAGTTTTAATTATAGAGGATTAAATGGCTTCTCCTAAATTTCATAATGCCGTACGTAAGTATCACAGATGGTTAGGCTTTTTTTTGGCGGGGATCATGGGGATCTATGCAGTCAGCGGGACTTTATTGATTTTTCGTAAAACCGATTTTCTAAAATACCCACAAGTTGAAGAACGCCAGTTAGATAAGGGATTAAATGGCAAATCTTTGGGTAAACAAATTGCTCTCAAAGGCTTTGCTGTTGAAAGCGAAGTTGACGATATGGTTGTGTTTAATCAAGGGCAATATAACAAACTAACCGGAGAGGTTGTTATTAATAAAAAAGATTACCCAGCGCCGTTAGCTAAATTAGTTAAATTGCATAAAGCCACAACGGGTAGCCCGCTTTTCTTTCTCAACATTAGTTTTGGCATAGGGTTGTTATTCTTTGTAGTTTCGGCGTTTCTGATGTTTATGCCTAAGTTACCGATGTTTAAAAGCGGCGTTAAAATAGCGGCTGCAGGTGCAGTGTTTGCAATTTTAGTTGTTATGTTTGGTTCGTAAATGTACTGAGTTGCGGCAAAGTCGCTTGTAACTAATACGTTGAATGATGTTTAAAAAAGGCCTGAAATTATAATGATTTTCAGGCCTTAATTTTAATACTCTTTCAATTAATTTACAGTGTTTTTACTAGCTAAAGTTTCGTTAACCACTTTATCTTGCCCATCTAAACTATGCCTAGAGTGATATTTACCGACCGGTAGGGTCGTTACAACTGAGTAGTTTACCTGTCTTGCGATGGGCACATAATCAGTTATGGCTGTGCTTATTGCTGTGCTAATAATATCAGCCAACAAATTTCCACTATTTCCCGAGGTATTGATCACCACAACGTTTTTGTAGTTCCACAAAGATTCGTTGGTTGAGGTTGATATAAGCTCGAAATCGGCTCCAACTGTAACGTTTCCACCCGTCACATAATAGTTCGTGTCCCATTGATTGATAGTAACAAAAAGTACCGCATCAGCCCCGAACATAGTTTTAAACTTTGCAGGTTCAACGCCTTTCAATTGCTCGCCATCAACGACGCCTTCTACAGCCAACATCATTTCGATCATGGGGATAGGCATAACATAGTATCCCGCCTCAGCTAGTGGCTGAGCGATAGTGGTCGAATAGAGTTCTGGAGCGTCTGCTGCCGTTGAACGATTGATTGCTGGTACTACAATGATTGAATTTGTATCCTGTTGGTACATCTTTGGATAAGCTTCGCTTTTCGTTAAAATGGTAGGTGTCGCACAACCAACTAAATGGGCGATAATGAATAATGAAAAAAGTCTAGTTAGTTGACGCATTATTGACCTCCATCTTTTCAATCATGGTTAACATTGTTCTCACCATTATCGCCGATTCTGGAAACAAAGCTTCTTCCTGTTTTAAAAACTGTTTCGCGCCGTTGAGATTGTTAGCGTCTAATTCTAATTTTGCCAACTCAGCGTAGATACCAGGAGGTATTTTTTTATTCTTGCGAGCCGCATTTTCGATGATATCTATCAGAGCTGCTTTATGTTGACTTAAACTATCAGTAGAGGGTTCATGTTTATAGTCGTACGCAGTTTCAGAATAGTCTCCCCAGTAATAAATTGTTTTAGGTGCCGCACAAGCACCTAAAAATACGACTAAAACTCCCACGCAAGTGTTTCTAATTATTTTTCTCACGGAACATTTACCTCGAATACATTTCCATTGGTGACGTAAATTTTACGTTTTACTACCGTTTTATCATTTCTAACTATTTCGATTAGATGCGTACCTGAGCTTATTTCAAACTTGGTCACTAAATTCCCATCAATTTTAAATTTATCTGCTTGTTGCAGACTAATCTGTTTTCCATCAATCGACAGTGACCCCGAAGCAATATTGCCAGTCAGTTGCAGATAAGCTTTGTCGTCTAATTGTTTTACTTCGCTAAAGCTGCTGCTACAACCCGCTAAAAAAACTGCAAATATGAATGCTACTAATAATTTCATTTCTTACTCCTCACCTTCTAACACGACAATTTGATCCAAAGTTGATGCATCTATGCTTCCTGATACTACCTCGGTAAGTGAGAGTGCGTTTTGTCCAGTTCCAATGAAATCAATAACTTTGATAGTGGCAACTTGTTTTCCTGGTAGCTCAATCATCATTCCACTCTGGGGATTTTTCACTTGCTTCCCCTTGGTTTTTACAACAAATTTATCACCAGTTTGAATTCCTTGGTCTTCGCCACCCGTCATTAAGTACATACCATCTTGCTGTGCGACTATATACGCCTGCCATGGGGCATCCATTAGATTCTCAACAATATTACTAACCAGCTTGGAAATGGCAGCAGATATGGCTCTATCATCTAAACTTGTGTCGTATCCGGCTGTTTCGCCAACGCCAAAAACTCGGTTAGCCTCTGTTCTCGTCTCGCCAGAAGCTTCCTCTGAATAAACAATTTGTCCGGTTTTAGTATTGATAAGTCGGACATTAACGGTCGCGTTTGCAATCTGTATTTTGTTGCGGCTGAAAACACCAACTTCACTGTTTGTTGCACGACCGAATTCGGAAACCGATCCGACAATTAGATAATCAGCACCCACTTTTTCGAGTTGGGTCTGATTTATTTGGCTTTCTTCTTCTAATTCATCTAATTCTTGGCGTTCTAACATTATGAATTTTTGCGTTTCTGTTAAACGGCTAGACAAAATATCTGCAGCTTGTTTACCTAAACGGTCGCCGGAATTATCAATCAAAAAACTATTAGTACGTTTGGTTTCATCTGAAAATCGAGATATTGCCACTACTCTTTTTAGTCCTTTGCTATCAGGCTCTACAATCGATTGGCTAATAACCGGGGAGGAGGCTTCGATTTTGTTTACCGTCCCTCGTGTTGAGCTTGTACAGCCATTTAGTGCCAACCCAATGGATATAACAGCAGAAACAAATACTATCCTTTTCATAACTTCCTCTAACTCATTAATTATTAATAAAAAACAGCTTAAAATATCACAATCTAAAAGCTGATATTAGTAAAAATAAAAATGATAAGGTTTGCAGTGATTAAAAAGATGACCTAATGCAATATTGAGGGTATGTTTCAAAAGGTTGAAGTAGACGTGTAAGCCAATGGTGTATTGCGCAAAAAATTTTTGGCGGATGTAACTTATTTTCAAAAAAGGCGAAAATACTTAAGATCAAGGTTGACGATATTTAACCAAGTTGCGCGTTTTAAAACGTTTTTGTCAGGGCTTTTGATTGCATTTTCGCAAAAAAGTTTTGCATTTATGTAAATATAAAAACGAAATATCAGATAAGTCGCGCTACGCTAACACGCCGAATGAATACAATAATCTGGCATTTACATTAATAACTAAACTGACACAGCAGTTTTAATTTTTAACGATTTGGATAAGTAATTAGGAATTATGGGACTTAAATCATTTGTTTATATCTTTATTGGATTAATTGTTGCCGCGGTTGCGATGGTTTGGTTTAGTCAGGATAACTATGACCAGGTTTTTCACGCTGAATATGTGGGAAGCGAAGTGTGTGGTGACTGTCATATTATTAATTACGACGCTTGGTTAAAATCCCCTCATCACAATATTACTCACGCACCCAGCGAAAATACTGTGGTTGGTAATTTCAATAACGGGTCATTCTTCTTAAATACTGACCCCAATAAAACCAGCCCAGCTGTAAAGTCCTTCCGTGAAGGTGATGAATTTTATTTAGCCCTCAAGGATATTAATTCTGAGCAGTACACGCCTTTTAAAATCGATAAGGTTATCGGTTACCAATATCGACAAACTTATCTTACCCAAGAAGAAGGCGGGGTATTGCGGCGATTACCTGTGCAATGGTCGGTGGCCAGAGGAGAGTTTTTTGCTTATTGGAATGAGCAAGAGCAAAGCCCGGAAACTGTTGACGATTTATGGGAACAGATGAAGCCATTAAACTCGGCATGGAATTTATATTGCGCTCGCTGTCACACCACTAATTTACAACAAATAAGCAAAGACCGCGCTCATACAGTGGCTAATGTAAAATGGACTGAAGATGGCGTTGGCTGCGAAGTATGTCATGGCCCTGGCAGTGAACATGTTGATTATATGCAAGACAAACCTGTTAACCGCATGATGTCTTTGGTTAACCTTAAATTGTTCGATGAACCAGTTCCGTACATCATGAATGCAGCTGACCATTCTCAAGGGGTTGCGTTGAGTGTTTGTGCCCGTTGTCACGGTTCAGATATTTTACGTAAACGTATGGACGCTTATCGGACCTACTCTCCAGGTTATGATCATGCGGGCAATTTGAATGACTTGTCTGAGTATTTTACTGAGGCAGAAAGTGTTCCTGGTCGCACATTTCCCACGCTGCAAGTTTGGCCTGATGGACGGCCCAAAGGGCTTGGCACTTTATTTCGAACCTTTGCTGATTCTGCACATTATGAACAAACTGATATGCGTTGTTACGACTGTCATGATCCGCACAATAACAAACAACCTGCTCAATTTGGTATTTTAGAACCAACTGAAGTGAGTAATCAGTTTTGCTTAGAATGTCACCAACCTATACAACAAAATTTGACTGCCCATACCAGACATGCACCAGACACTAAAGGTTCTTATTGTTATGACTGTCACATGCCAAAGAACATGTTGAACCAAGTATCTGGCATAGACTACTTCGTTCGTAGTCACAATGTGGGGACAATACCCAATCCACTGTTGTCGGTTAAAATGGGGCTGGAAAATTCACCCAATGCATGTAACGAATGCCATACTAAGCAATCGCCGCAGTGGGCAGTAGACAAAATGCGAGAATGGGGAATGGACGGCCACTTGGTTGAAACCGACTTGCATTTAAACCGAAATGCCCATTCAGATTTCACCCACTAATGGCAGTTAGAGGAAAAGTTTAGTGACTGATTCTGTTTTATTAGATTTGTCCAAACCCTATGTATTGATCATTATGGGAGTAAGCGGCTGTGGGAAATCGACTATTGCCAATTTGCTCTCACAGCAGTTATCCATAGAGCTGGTCGAAGCTGATGATTTTCATAGTCTTGAGGCAAAAACTCAAATGGCTAAAGGTATCCCGCTCACTGATGAAATGCGTGAACCTTGGATTCAAGGGCTAGTCGAGCATTTAAGTAAAAACAAACAGTCTAGTAAAGTGATGGCTTATTCTGGCTTGAGGAGACAACATCGAGCGCGTTTTCGCCATTTAGGATTACCCTGTTTATTCATCCATCTTATTACACAGCCCAAAGAATTAGCATCTAGGCTTGAACACAGACAAAACCATTTTATGCCAAGCAGTTTGATTGCCAGTCAATTTGCTGCACTTGAAGACACCTCTGCGGAATCAGATGTGGTTGAAATTGATTCCACTCAATCACCGCAGAAAATTATATTAGAAATTTATAATTTACTCGGTCTTCGTTGACGTTGATACATAAATACCCAGCCTCCAAACAAACCAGCCAGGCACTGAGCAAAAATACCTAGTGGCGTTCTCGCACCCGCGATAAGGGTAATATCCATAATAGGTTGCATGGCTGTTAGCATGGTAAACAGAGCAACTGCGCCAGCAATGGGATAAAGCCATAATATTGGTTTTGGCCAAACCTTGTTTATCAAAAAGACACACACAAAGGCGATAAGTAATCCAACTAAAATAATCGCGCCGTAGGTGGGCAGTAGGCCGAGTAAATCTTTGCCTGAGGCGGATAATCTTGTTTGCCAACTGATAATCACATCAAGCTTAATTAATTCGTGCAGAACGAATTGAGTATGTAAAAGGCTAGCTAAAACAAAACAGCTCAGTGTTGCTGCAATAAAATCGAAAATTAGTTTAATGGTTGCTTTCATAGGATAACCTTGACGTAGTCAACATTAACTAGTCTGCCATTTTAGTTAGAAAAATAACAATCTTTTGAATAGCAGTAGTAAACGGATATCGTCAGCTTAATTCGCATTTTTTCTCAATATGGGTATATTTATGCTTTAAGACCCTAATCAATTAATTGTTTTTAACCCCAAGGAATTGTTTGTGAAGATTAAATATTTAACGCTGTTGTTATTTTATTTCTTATTCATTAGCATTCCGGTGAATGCAAAGTCGGATTTATTTTCGGTAGAGGAAGTTGTCACTGATTTGGATTATCCTTGGTCGCTTGCATTTATTTCTGAAAGTCAATTTCTGGTTACTCAAAGAACCGGAAGTTTGCGACAAGTAGTCAACTTTACTCTCAGTAAACCTATCGAGGGTTTACCGAAAGACATCTATGTGAAGGGTCAAGGTGGCCTGTTAGATGTGGTGCTTCATCCTGACTATGCTCAAAATGGTTGGATCTATCTGTCTTATTCAGCAGGCAGTGATGAACGCAACACCCTCAAAGTAATGCGCGCCAAACTTAAAAATAATCAATTAGTTGATAGCCAAGTTATTTTCACTGTAAAACCTTATCGAAATACCCCTGTACATTACGGTGGCCGATTGGCTTTCTTAGACGACAATTCGTTGTTGATTTCTTCTGGCGATGGCTTTGACTTTCGCGAAAATGCACAACGTGTGAATAATCAGATGGGAAAAATTCTACGAATTTTGGATGATGGTCAGATACCAGATGACAATCCATATATCGGCGAAACTGAAAAGAATCTTGCCTACTCTGTATATTCGTTAGGGCATCGCAACCCACAAGGTTTAGTCTATGATCCCATTCGAAATCTCGTTTTTTCAAATGAACATGGCCCTGCAGGCGGCGATGAAATAAATATCATTAGAAAAGGTGAAAACTATGGCTGGCCGATTATTACCAACGGTAAAGATTATTCAGGTGCGTTAATTACGCCATTTAAAAAATATCAAGGAATGCGACAACCATTAGTGGATTGGACTCCTTCTATCGCGCCATCGAGCATAACTGTCTACGATGGCATGATGTTTCCACAAATGCGCGGCGATTTTTTGGTTAGTAGTTTGAAGTCGAAAGAGATTCTTTGGATTCAAATGCAACAGAACAAAGTGGTTGGACAGCAATCTCTACTCTCTGAGCTAGGTTACCGGTTCAGAGATGTCAAAGTGCATCCAGACGGCTCTTTGTATATACTGGTAGACAGTCAAAAAGGTAAAATATTACGGGTGACTGCAAATCGCTAGAGGCTGATTTGAGGTAGTTCGGAAATAATTAATTATGATAAATGTATATAGATTCTGTGTATGCTGACTATCATTAAATAATCATTGTGAATGATTCAATTTTTCAACGTTTACCTTTATACTGTCGCCAATATTTCTCTATATTCATAATTTAAAAGGACCATAAAGTGTTAGAAGCTTATCGTAAACACGTAGAAGAGCGTGCCGCTGAGGGTATCCCCCCTAAACCATTAAATGCAGAGCAAGTTGCTGGTTTAGTTGAATTATTGAAAAATCCTCCTGCTGGCGAAGAAGAGTTCTTGTTAGAGTTATTATCTGAACGAGTTCCTCCTGGTGTTGATGAAGCCGCTTATGTGAAAGCTGGTTTCTTAGCCGCTATAATCAATGATGAAGCGACTTCTCCGTTGATATCAAAAGATGCTGCAATTCAATTGTTGGGCAACATGCACGGTGGTTATAACATCGTAACTTTGGTTGAAGCTTTGGATAACGAAGATTTAGCAGAGTTGGCGGCTGAAGAGTTGAAACACACTTTGTTGATGTTTGATGCATTTCACGATGTTGAAGAAAAATCAAAAGCTGGAAACAAATATGCCAAAGACGTGATTCAATCTTGGGCTGATGCAGAGTGGTTCACATCTCGTCCAGACTTACCTGAAAAGATCACTTACTCAGTATTTAAAGTTACCGGTGAAACCAATACCGATGACTTGTCACCAGCACCAGATGCATGGTCTCGTCCTGATATTCCTTTGCACGCACGCGCTGCATATAAGATGACTCGCGATGGTTTAACGCCTGAAGTGCATGGCGAAATCGGTCCACTTAAACAAATTGAAGAAGTTAAAGCAAAAGGTCACCCTGTTGCTTTCGTCGGTGACGTTGTAGGTACGGGTTCTTCTCGTAAATCAGCAACCAACTCGGTTCTTTGGTTCTTCGGTGAAGATTTACCTGGCGTACCAAATAAACGTGGTGGCGGTGTTTGTATCGGCGGTAAAGTTGCACCTATTTTCTTCAACACAATGGAAGATGCTGGCGCGCTAGTGTTTGAAGCTGACGTTGACAAAATGAACATGGGCGATGTTATTGATATCTACCCACTAGAAGGTCGTATCACTAACGCTGAAACCGGTGAAGAACTTGCCAAGTACGAATATAAATCTGACGTCTTGTTAGATGAAGTTCGTGCTGGCGGTCGTATTAACTTGATAATCGGTCGTGGTTTAACGGATAAAGCTCGTGAATCCCTTGGACTTGGTACTTCAGACTTGTTCCGCAAGCCTGTTCAACCAACTGATACCGGTAAAGGTTATACACTTGCACAAAAAATGGTTGGTAAAGCATGTGGCGTAGAAGGCATACGTCCAGGCACATATTGCGAACCTAAAATGACAACAGTGGGATCTCAAGACACCACAGGTCCTATGACCCGTGATGAACTTAAAGATCTGGCTTGTTTAGGTTTTTCTGCAGATTTAACTATGCAGTCTTTCTGTCACACTGCGGCTTATCCTAAGCCAGTAGATATCGACACTCAGCACACTCTTCCAGACTTCATTATGAATCGTGGCGGCGTATCACTGCGTCCAGGTGACGGTATCATTCACTCTTGGTTAAACCGCATGTTATTGCCAGATACTGTAGGTACTGGTGGTGATTCTCATACACGTTTCCCAATGGGTATTTCATTCCCAGCCGGTTCTGGTTTGGTTGCTTTCGCAGCTGCTACAGGTGTAATGCCGCTTGATATGCCAGAGTCTGTTTTGGTTCGTTTTAAAGGTAAAATGAAGCCAGGCATCACGTTACGTGATTTGGTTCATGCAATTCCTTTATACGGTATCAAGCAAGGTCTATTGACCGTTGCTAAGAAAGGCAAGGTAAACGCATTCTCTGGTCGTATTCTTGAAATTGAAGGTCTTGATGGACTAACAGTTGAGCAAGCGTTCGAATTGTCAGATGCGTCTGCGGAGCGTTCTGCTGCAGGCTGTACTATCAAGCTGTCTAAAGAATCTATCGCTGAATACCTAACGTCTAACATCACTATGCTACGTTGGATGATCAATGAAGGTTATGGTGACCCTCGTACTCTTGAGCGTCGCGCACGTAAGATGGAAGAGTGGCTAGCTAATCCAGAACTTATGGAAGCTGACAAAGACGCTGAGTATGTTGAAACCATTGAAATTGATCTTGATGAGATCAATGAGCCAATCCTATGCTGCCCGAACGATCCTGATGATGCTAAAACCTTATCTGACGTTGCTGGCGCAAAAATTGATGAAGTATTCATCGGTTCTTGTATGACCAACATCGGTCACTTCCGCGCTGCAGGTAAGTTACTTGAGCAATTCAATAAAACCTTGCCTACACGTTTGTGGATATCTCCACCAACGAAGATGGACAAAGCAGTATTGATGGATGAAGGTTACTACAATATATATGGTCGAGTGGGCGTACGTACTGAAATGCCTGGTTGTTCTTTGTGTATGGGTAACCAAGCGCGTGTACTTGCTAATTCAACAGTACTATCTACATCGACTCGTAATTTCCCTAACCGTTTAGGTGATGGCGCTGATGTATATTTGTGTTCTGCTGAGCTTGCTGCTGTAGGTGCCATTGTTGGCCGTATTCCGACAACTGCTGAGTACATGGAATACGCGAACAAGATTGAATCTATGTCAGGTGACGTGTTCCGCTACTTGAACTTCGACCGTATCGAAGAGTTTAAGAAAGCCGAAGATGCAGCTAAAGAGAAAATCATCCCTGCGCTAAATATTGCGTAAATAAGCCATGCAATACTAAGCAAGGTTTATGTAAATGCAAAAACCGAACGTAATCTTTGATTCGTTCGGTTTTTTTATGCATGCTATTTATTAGTTGATTGAATTGGCTGACACTGAAGAAGTTTAAGTGAACACTAATATCTGTTTTCTATCTATTTTGCCAAGCTTAGGGAAAGGGAACTAAATACTGCCGATAAGCTCCAATTAGTGCAATTTTAATCGAAAAAATTAGAGACTATTAATGAAGACCTTATTGTTAATGTTAGTATTAGTAAGCCTAAACGCGTGCACAGCAAGTTCGACCAAAGAATTTTTGGGGCATGCGGCAGCAAATGCTGCAGATACTCAAGTAGGCTATAACCAACAACAGTGTTTTACAGTAAAAAACCAATGTGTTCAGGGGCATTATGAAACCTGGCAAACAAGTGATGGCGTTGAAGGGTGTTCATGCAAAAATTTATGATTAAAAATGTATATGCGGCAGTATTATTTATTGCCGCTTCCGTTCTATCATTGGCTGCCACAGCGGTCGAATTTGAAGAAGCAACAGTGCAAGTTGCTGACACAGTATTAACTGTGGAGTACGCCAAGTCTTTTGAGCAACGTGCCACAGGTTTAATGTATAGAGAAGAACTGTGCGAAAGTTGCGGCATGTTATTCAAATATTCCCAACCACGTATCGCGGGTATGTGGATGAAAAACACCTTCATTCCCCTTGATGTCGCCTTTATTGATGAAAAAGGCAAGATAACGGACATTAGAGGTATGCAACCACATGATTTAACCTCAATCAATTCTTCAACTAAAGTGCTTTACGCGTTAGAGATGAATATAGGTTGGTTTGCAAAACACAATGTTAAAGTAGGGCACTTTGTACAAATTCAGACACCCTAGTAAAGCAAAAGCTAGTGACTTTGTTATTTAATGTTGCCGTAAATGAAGTTAATCCGGAGTATGGTTGATGAAATACACTGGCAGTTGTCACTGTAAAGCAGTTCAGTTTGAAGTGGAGTCTGAAGAGCAAGTCGAAGTAGAGGATTGCAATTGTTCCGTATGCAGTAAGTTCGGTTTTTTGCATCTGATTGTTCCTAAGCAGCACTTCAATTTAATCTGCGGTGAACAGTTCCTAACTGAATACAGGTTCAATACTGGTGTTGCAAAGCACACCTTTTGCAAAGTTTGTGGCGCTAAGCCATTTTATATTCCACGCTCAAACCCAGATGGCGTTGATGTGAATGTTCGATGCTTAGACACTAAACCTGCTGAAATCACAATCGTTCCTTTCGATGGACAAAATTGGGAAGATAATGCCGCTAAACTTGCCCATAAGAGTAAATTGAATTAAGCAGCAAGCATATTCGGTTTTTACTAAACAGTTCTATCATTTCATCTAAAGGTAATTCCTAAATATCCATTTTGAATTGTTATATAGAAAATGTAGATAATTATTCAGTTGAAAAATGCATAGTCAATTCAAAACTAATCGAAGGAAATTGCTATTTATTACTTTTAAATAAGTTTATATCTGTTAATTTACTGCGATTATTTTCAAAGAGGATCTAGCGTGACAATTCCTGACCTTAACATCGCCAAGTTTGGTGGCACTAGTGTGGCAAATTATGCCGCAATGCAAAACTGCGCAAAGATTATCGCTGCTAACCCTTCTACTCGCGTGGTAGTTGTTAGTGCGTCTGCTGGTGTAACCAATCATCTAGTTAGCTTATCAAATACAGCATTGACTCATGCACAGATAGCGCAAATTCTTGAGCAGATCAAAACGATTGAAAATGGAATTGTTGCTCAGCTTGCTAAACCAGATGAAGTAACTGAAAAATTAAGCTCTTTATTTGACGCTATGGAAGAATTAGCTTTTCACGAAGAGTTGTTGCATCGCGATGATCTGAAAGATGGTTTGTTATCATTTGGCGAACGTATGTCATCTTTATTGATTACCGAAGTATTAAAAGAGCAGGGCGTGAATGCGGAAAACTTTGATGCCCGCAATGTTCTGCGAACCAATTCCGTATTTGGTGAAGCTGTTCCACAAATCGATGAAATTAAATCTTTAGCAAGCCAAGTAATGAAGTCTGAGTTAGCTGAAAAAGTTTATGTCACTCAGGGGTTTATTGGTGCTGATGAGCAAGGCCGAACTACCACTTTAGGTCGCGGAGGAAGTGATTTCACTGCGGCTTTATTAGCTGAAGCTTTGGATGCGGTTAGTTGCGAAATTTGGACAGATGTTGTTGGTGTGTTCACAACAGATCCGCGAATTACTGATGCAGCCAGACCACTTCCAGAATTGAGTTTCGATGAAGCGGCCGAAATGGCCAACTTCGGTGCCAAAGTGCTGCATCCTGCTACCATGGAGCCAGCGCTGCGTAAAAACATTAAGGTGTTTGTAGGCTCGAGCAAAGAACCAGAGAAAGGCGGAACTTGGATAGTACGAGATTGTGTAAATGAGCCGCCTTATCGCGCTATTACACGTCGTAAGCAACAAGTGATGGTGACTGTGAAAACACCTAAAATGATGCATGCTCAAGGTTTCTTGCAGCAGGTATTCACTATTATTGCTAAGCACAGCTTAAGTGTCGATTTGGTAACTACTTCTGAAATAGCAGTATCCTTTACCTTAGATAATCCAACTAACTCCGTTGCGGAAAGACTTAATCGCGAAACACTTGATGAATTGCGTGACTTCTGTGAGGTGGTGGTTGAAAGCGATTATGATTTAGTAACAGTGGTGGGTAACAATATGCATAGTGCCGCTGGCGTATCAGCAAAAATATTTTCTTCGGTTAGAGATTATAATTTACGGATGATTTGCTACGGTGCTAACCCCCACAATATGTCATTCCTAGTGCATCAGGATGACAGTACTGAAATTGTCAAGGAATTGCATCGTTCGCTATTCGAATGATGGTTTAGCAATTAATAAACTGAAATAAAAAAAACGCTGCATTTTATGCAGCGTTTTTATTTTTGTATCGTCTGGTTTTAGTTTGCCATTTTAGACTCTAAATTGTTGAATAGAAGCCTGCAATTCTTCAGCTAAACGTGCAACTTCTTCACTTGAATCTGCGGTTTGCTGTGCGCCAATCGAGGTTTCTTCAGCAATCCCAACAATATTTTCCAGCTTCTCACTAATTTCTTGAGATACCACGTTCTGTTCTCTAGCAGATTGCTCAATTTGGCTACTTACATCATGTGCTCTATGCACAGCTTCGGTAATTAGATCAAGAGCTTGGGTCGCTTTTTCTGTTTCCTCTACACAGACAGTTGTTTGTTCTTTGCCTTGGTTCATTACCATCACCGCTTTTTCAGCGCCTGCTTGCAGAACTTCAATCATGTCGTTAATTTCTTGCGTAGACTTTTGCGTACGACTCGCTAACGTACGAACTTCGTCAGCCACTACCGCAAAACCTCTACCATGCTCTCCGGCTCTAGCTGCCTCTATCGCCGCGTTCAATGCTAGTAGGTTAGTTTGGTCAGCTACACCGCGAATTACGTCTAAGATACCACCTATGCTCGCGCTATCTTGATGAAGTTTATTAATTACATTGGCAGCATCGTCGACATCAACTGCAAGCTTTTCAATGGTCATTTTATTGTTTAACGAAATACCTTTTACTTTTTCAGCTTCAACATCGGCATGGCGAATTTGATTCAAGGTATCTTCAGCGCTTTGCGTAACCATTTGAGATGTGCTGTGCATTTCTGTGGTTGCTGCGGCCACTTGAGCAACTTGAGATTTCTGATTCTGAATCGAGTGCGTGGTTTGTGCGGTCACTGTCGACGTTTCTTCTGATGCTGCGGCCAATTGAGATGCGCGTGTACTTATTCCAGTGATTAACGTTTTTAGGCTATCGATTAGGTTGTTGACGCTGGTGGCCAATTCTCCAAATTCGTCATCTGAACTATCGTCTAACTTGCGGGTTAAGTCACCTGAAGAGACGACATGTAGAACTTCATTGACCTTTCTAAGTGGCACTGTTATGGCTCTTACGCTGGCCCATCCTATCCATGCTGCTAAAACGGCAGAAACGATTATTAGCACAATAATCACAGTTGTACCCAGGGCCACACGATTTGCAACTTGATCTTTCATCTCGTTGGTTTTTTCTTCAGCTACTTTCAGCAGCGCATCTAATTCTGCAATTGCTTGCTGAATATTTTCTTCTGAAGACGCTAACGCCTCAGATGCCGCTAACTGACTGTTTAATCGAGTGACTTGGGTGTTAAGTAAACCGTCTGAAGCAGTGACTGAGCTAATAACAGAATTAACCAGGTTGGTGATTTCTTGCATAGTGCCGCTGTCATCTCGGTTTCCTGCTAGTGATTGCATTTCTGCTAACTGGTCTGAAATTTGGCCTATGACTAACTCTACTTCATTACCAATAGTGTCGGCGCGAACCAAATTTTCGGTTTTGATATAATCTGCACTCACCGTTAGAAGTGATAATAATGAGGTTTCTAATTTACTGCCAATCTCAGCAGCTTCGCTTAATTGAGCGTTGGATTGCACACTATCTAAATCAGCAAAATCTAGCAATAACATGGAAGAGTCATCTGAATTGTCTTCAACACTTTCTACGATATCGCCAAGTCTTGCCCCTTCGTCTAAATAGGCTTTTCGGCTTTCAAACATATTACTGACATTGCTAGTATATTGTTGGTAAATGCCTTCTACGTTTTGCAATGCTTGACTAAAAATTGGGTCTTTACTGACTTTACCTTTGATCATCGTCACTTCGTTTTGGAAATTAGATTCACTTGTACGCAAATTTTCTAGTTGTGTGTTTAAGGCTTCGGAATTGGTTTCGTAATAACCAGCAACCGTCAGTCTACCCATATTTAGAAACGAAATTTTAAGTTGATTACTGGCGTTTAAAGTGGGGATGGCTAAGGTGTTTACTTCATCAGTTGCAGAATCAATCGAATTAAAATTAAATAGCGAGGAAACACCTATCACCAGTAGTAAAACAGAAATAAGCGTAAATCCGCCTATTACCCTCATTGCGACTGATATTTTCATTTAGTAATTCCTCTGTTTTATTGATCTTTTTATTCTAATATTCGTGAAGATCAAATTGTTAACAATTCTGCATTAAGTGTGTCAAATTTTGACAGAAATGTCATAAATTTAGTTACACAACTTTTTAACAAGTAAAATCAGTTTATCACTGGTTTTCCACAAACATAATGACTAAATGATTTGATACGTACATCAAATGATTATTAAGTATAATCTGCACACTTTTTTTGTTGTTGAGTTTGGTATTCTCGCCAGTCATCGGCGGCTTAAAAGCCTTTGCAAAGATATTGATATCTCAACCAAACTCCATGTTATTAACTAAATCTGATGCTGTCTTAAATTATCGACATTTGTATATGATTCTTTAGAAAGGAAATTTGTGCATGAGTCGGCAGAGTTAACGATTTGTATTTTGAACACTAATTCTTTGTTCGCTCTCCAGACAATATAATGTCATGGTGTTTCCCCATACGAAGCCTGTGTCTAAACCGATAAATTGTTTCGATTGGGTTTGTCCCATTAACGTTGCCCAATGTCCAAAAATAACACGCTGACTTTTTTTGAGTTTTTGATTATCTACTGCAAACCAAGGTTTTAATGATGTGTTGAATTTGTTAGGCGCGCACTTAGCTTCAAATTCTAAGGTGTTAAGTTTTTTAAGATAGCGCATACGAGTAAAAGCATTGATGATAAACCTTAGTCTATCCATGCCCAATAATTGCTCATTCCAACGATTTGGTTCAGCGCCATACATAGATGCTAGCATATGTAAGTAGTCAGGACCGGCGAGAACAGCAGAAACCTCATCACTTAACTCTACAGCTTTTTTAAAAGACCACTCAGGATATAAACCGGCATGACTTATTAATGTCTCTTTATTGATGCGCAAGGCCAATGGTTTTGTTCTTAACCAGTTAGCGAGTTCCTGTGCTTTGTCAGAGCGTAGTAGGGGACCTAAAAAGTCACTCCGCTTAGCTACTTTTAATTGTCCTAAAATCGCAAGGAAATGTAAGTCGTGATTGCCTAAAACCGTATCGAATGCTTCACCAAGAGAGTTGAGAAACATTAAGGTGTCAAGAGAGTCGGGTCCTCTAGCAACAAGATCGCCTACCGCCCAAAGTTTGTCATTGGCAGGGTCAAACTTTACTTTATCAAGCAGTTGCCGAAGACCAGAGTAACAACCTTGAATATCACCAACTACGTAATTAGACATAAGTTTTGCGAAGAGCCTGTTTGACTATTAATTAAGAACGTTTGAATCAGCTAATCTAAATACGTCTATAGGTACTTTAACCAATTCATTCTGTGCATCTTTAAATTCGTAGTGCCCTTGCATAGTGCCCACTGGCGTGTCTAAAATAGCACCGCTGGTGTATTGATAATGTTCGCCTGGTTTTATTACCGGTTGTTCTCCGACAACACCTTTGCCTGAAACTTCCGATATATCCCCATTTCCATCAGTAATTAACCAGTAGCGATTTAGTAGGGTAACTTCATCTTTACTGTTATTAGTGATCGTTATTTTGTACGCAAACGCATATTTTTCCTCGGTTTCAGGAAATCTATCTTCAAGATATTGAGTGTGCACATCAATGCAAATATCATTAGCATCCATTATTTTTTAAGACTCTTGTTGAGAAAGGAAGTTGGCCACGGTTGCGAAGTCTGCAAGACTTAGGTTTTCTGCTCTTAACTCAGGATTGATACCTAGGTCTTCAAGCTGTTTTTCTTCAATTAATTTTTTTAAACTATTACGGATGGTTTTTCTGCGCTGGTTAAATGCTTGAGCGCACACTTGGTTTAGCATTTTCTGTTCGATGACCTCAACCGGTTTTTGGGTATGAGGTAACAGTCGTACCACAGCCGAATCGACCTTCGGAGGAGGATTGAAAGCGCTAGGCGGTACATGTAAAACGGGAATAACTTGGCAGTGATATTGCGCCATAACAGACAATCTGCCATAGTTTTTTTCACCGGCCTTAGCCGCTAATCTATTCACTACTTCTTTTTGCAACATAAAGTGCATATCTTTGATTTTGTTGGCAAAAGAGAAGAGATGAAACATTAGAGGAGTTGATATGTTATAGGGCAAGTTCCCAAAAACACGCAGTGGATTTTGCTCATCACATAATTCGGAGAAATCAAATTTAAGTGCATCAGCCTCGATCACATTCAATTTTTTCGAAATAAATGGATGTGATCTGAGTCGGTTTGCCAAATCTCGGTCTAGTTCGACTACATTGAGTTTGCTGATGTGCTCACACACAGGTTCAGTAAGTGCCGCCAATCCAGGACCTATTTCAACTAAGTTCTCTCCCTCTTGGGGATGAATTGCCGAAACAATCTGATCAATAATGTAAGCATCATGTAGAAAGTTTTGCCCAAAGCGCTTACGTGCGGTGTGGCCTAAGTGTTGTTTACTCATATACGTTTTACTGCCAATTTTAACGCGTCATTAATCGCACACTCAAAACTTCCAGAGTTTGCTTCACCTGTTCCAGCTAAATCTAAAGCAGTGCCATGGTCAACAGATGTGCGAATGAAGGGGAGACCCAAGGTGGTGTTAACTGATTTGCCAAACCCTTTGTATTTCAATACGGGTAAGCCTTGGTCATGAAACATGGTTAAAATAACGTCTGCTTGCTGCATGTACTTTTCTTGAAACATTGTATCTGCTGGCAATGGGCCGGTGATTTTAAGTCCTTGTTCGCGTAATTCATCTAACGCTGGAATAATAATATCTATTTCTTCGCGTCCTAGATGCCCATCTTCACCAGCGTGGGGATTTAATCCACAAACAAAAATATGTGGAGTGGGTATCCCAAACTTGAGCTTCATATCAGTGTGCACAATGTGTAATACTTTATGCAGTCTTTCTCGAGTGATTGCTTTTGCTACATAGGCTAATGGGATATGAGTGGTAGCCAATACTACTCTCAGCCCCTCAGTAGATAGCATCATAACTACGTCTTGGGTGTTTGATTGACTAGCAAAATACTCTGTATGTCCACTAAATGAAATACCGGCCTCATTGATGATGCCTTTGTTTACTGGACCTGTTACTACCGCGTCAAACTCTTGGTTCATATTTTTAGCACAAGCTTGGCGCAATGTTTCTACAACGTATAAACCATTTTTGGCGTCCAATTGCCCCGCCACGACTTTAGATTTGGTCGGGATATCGATGATGTACAGTTGACCAGGTGCTTGCACTTGGACTACATCGCTTTTGTAGTCGAGCAAAGTCAAAGGTAGGTTAAGCATAGCCGCACGTTCGGTTAACATCGTACGGTCAGCAAAAACAACTAATTGGGCATCCCATTTATTTTGAGCCAGCTGAATAATCAGATCTGGCCCTACTCCGGCAGGTTCACCTGGCGTGATCGCAATCTTGAAAGGCAATTTAACTTCCTAATTCATTTGAAGGGTCTAACACTTCTATGTAAGCAGCGTCGCGCATTTCCCTTAACCAAGCATCCGTTTCTTCAGAAAATTTACGATTAAAGATAAGCTGATAAGCTTTGTCTTCTTTACGTTTATCGGTCGCATCGTCAACACGTTTACCAATCATTTGTACTAAGTGCCAGCCGTGTGAAGAGCGGAAAGGTTGACCAATTTCATCTGCTTCTAAATTAGCTAAAGCATCTCTAAATGCTGGAACGTATATATTTGGATCGTTCCATCCTAGTTCACCGCCTTTAATCGCTGAGCCAGGATCTGCTGAATGTTCTTTAGCAAGCTCTTCAAATGTAGCATCACCGGCGATGATTTGTTTACGATACTCTTCTAATTTTTGTTTCGCTTTTTCGTCACTTAAGATTACTGAAGGTTTGATTAGAATATGTCTAGCGTTGACCTCTTGTACTTTGACAACTTCGATTCCACGTAAATCTTTTACTTTTAAGATATGGAACCCTGCACCACTTCGAATCGGCCCAACTATTTCATCTTTGCCTTTATCTTGAACCGCTTCAGCGAAAAGTGTTGGCATAGAGTTGATGTTCATCCAACCTAAGTCACCGCCTTCTAGTGCTTTTGAACCAGAAGAAGAGGCTATCGCAATCCGTGTGAAGTCAGAGCCACTGTTGAGTAACTCCAGTACTTTATCTGCGGTTGATTTCGCTTTTGCAATGTCTTCGTCTGTAGGCTGAGGAGGAAATCCAATCAAAATGTGCCCTAAGTTGTATTCCGCCTGTTCTGCGCCTTGTTCATCAATTAACTTGACTAGGTTTTCGATTTCTTGTGGTGTGATATAAACTCTTCTGCGTACATTTGCACGTCTAACTTCTTGGGTAATCAGCTCTTTGCGGATGTCTTCACGATAGACTTCAAAAGGAATACCATCTTTGGCAATAGCTGCTCTAAACTGCTCCATCGACAAATTGTTATTTGACGCAATGCCGGCAATGGTTTGATCAAGTTGAGGATCACTGATTTGTATCCCCATTTTTTCAGCCATTTGAGTTTGTAAGTTATCAGTGACTAATTTTTCAATAGCTTGCGTGCGCAGAGCACGGTCTGACGGTAAAGTTTGATTATTGGTTTCTGCATTGCGTTTCACTTGTTCTACCAATGCATCTATTTCACTTTCTAAAATGACACCTTGATCGACAATAACGGCTACTTTATCTAACGAAACCTGTTGTGCCACACTTTGAAAGGTAAGAAGTGTGGTTAAAGCTATAGCGACGACTAATAATTTCATGTTTATTACTTTTACTCAAAACGTTGTGAAAATGCCCTCAATTTGGACATTATATCTGTTATTAATTTATCAGGTAAGATTGGCGATAACCAAAAAGACCATCTTCGAGCATATCTCGGCGACTCGTTCGTGCTTCACCACCGGTGAATTTAAAGCTAAATTTCAAATTAACACTGGTCTCAAATTCCTGTGTATCTTCTAATCCACTGTCATCATATCGGTTACTTAAGTACCTTTGTCCAACAATGCTAATTGCCCAACAACAAGATTCGTACTGAATACCAGTGTATGTTTCGATGGTACGTTGAGTGTTTAAATCTTTATACCATCTACCGACCCAATGCCAATTTTTTGCTAATGGCCAGCTCGCAGTGAGCCCCATTTGATCAATTTTTTCGCCCGATAAATTACGCACAAACCTGTGATTCAATTGAAATATTTTATCTTCGCTTAATTGATATTCCAATGAAATACTGCTGCGCTCTACCTTATCAGTTTTAGTCGCAATCTGTATTTCTGAATGTGCAAACCATTTACTGCCAATTTGCCAATCCAACTCAGATGCCAACGCAGATTTATCTTCATCTTTGCTGGCCGCGACAACACGGTTATCTTTGAGATAGAAAATTTGACCTAAACTAAGGGCAAATTGTTCCCGACTATTTTCATCTAAAATTCTAGTGGTTAAACCTACCGTTACCTGATTGTTGTCACTAATTCTGTCGAGACCTGTAAATTCTTGTCCACGGAACAAACCATTAAAGTCATTCAGTAAGCGAGTTGTGTCATACAATCCTATTTGGTTTTGGTCTTCGTAACTAGTATACAAGTACTGAATTTTTGGTTCTAATGTTTGCCGCAATTCATTGTCAAACCACTCAATATCTTTTTCGAAATGTAACGCACCAAATAAACGCCCTTGGGCTAATGAGCGGTTAGTGCGCTCTGCAAGCTCGGTTCCTTCGATATTATCTTGGCGATAATAGGTGTTAAACAAGGTAGCTTCTGCTAAAAATTCGCCCCAATGAGCACGTAACGGTAAGGCCAGGCTGGGCGCAAAATGCAATCTTGTTGCTTGCGGTAAGTCAGATTGTTGGTTCTCAAAATAGGCTAATTCTGAAGTAATGCGAAATTCCAAGCCGGCAAACATATCTGTTTGATAGTTTAACTTCAATTCGGGCATTGCACGATAATTTGTCGGATGGTCGCCTATTATTTCAAAATCTCTGAAACTAAGGGAAAAATCTAAGTTATCACTGTAGTAGTTTAACGCCATTGTTTGATACAAGTGAGTATCTGCGCGATTGTAAAAATCTGAACCAAAGTCGACGATATAGTTATCATCGCTCAACGCGTTGTAATCAATATTTAGGTTCCAATTATCGCCAATGCTGGTGGAGTTCAGTAATCGATAAAAATATCTAGCGTCACTGTCACTTGTGCTTTTGTCATCGTCCAAATATTCAATATTTATTTGTCCGTTGCTATTATCAGTTAGGTACCTGAATTCAGTTTTTAACATCAACCCTAAGTCTGTCATCAAGCGAGGAGTCAAAGTCGCATCGTAATTTTCCGCAATATTCCAATAAAACGGTTGCTCATAATCTAAACCTGTGGTGCTCGAAGTGGTGATTTCGGGAAACAACAATCCGGTTTGACGCTGATCTGAGACTGGAAAAACGAAATAGGGTAAATAAAAAACAGGAATATCTTTCAAGTAAAAAACTGTGTTTACCGCTTCTCCCCAAAGTGCATCCTCTTCAATTTTGATGCTGCTGGCATTTATTTTCCAGTCCTCAGAACCCTCAGGGCAGGTGGTATAACTCACGTCAGTTAATTCTAATCCCACTTGCTGATCGATATCTATGACACCCGCAGAACCTCTGCCACCAAATTGGCGGAGGTGGTATTTAGTATCATTCATTGATAACTGACCGGAGGTGGTATTCAATCTAACGTCGCGACTTTGCACTACCATCAAATCATCGTTGTAGCTAACATCCCCCGAGGCTTTCAATTCCGTTTTGTCTTTGTCTATTGTTGCGTTGTCGGCCAGAATTCGAGCTTTTTCATTATCAATGGTGATATCGCCTTCGAAAGTGGCGTAGCGATTTTGGTTGATTTGGGCACGATTGGCCTTAACTCTTATCTGATCGGCTGAAATAGTTTGGTCAGCAACAAAATCCTCGGTACTAATTGCACAGGAGGAGGTTGGCTGAACTTGAGCTGCAACACTCCCGACAGCGCAGGTCAGGAGTAAAGAAGTGATCTGGTTAATTTGCATACAGGGTCTAAGTTAAATTGCCGTGTAGAGGTCGATAATCGACATTAAAAGTGTAAATTTTAAGTGCTTGAACATGATTTACCAATAAACTTCCCAAAAAATACACCACAATGGATTTCCTTTGATCTATTATGCTTTCGCATTGGCTATATTTATACCACAAATATGAGGTAAAACGTGACACAAATAGTGCAAACCAAGAAGGCATTGTTACAATGGATAAATTCTTCCACAGAGTTTAGATGTCAGAAAATAGAAATGATTTTTGGCGATGCAAGTTTTCGTCGCTATTTTCGCTTTTGGGATGAATTGAGTCATACCTCAATCATTGCCGTAGATGCACCGCCAGAATACGAAGACAGTTCAAAATTTGTTAATCTTGCCAATGCCTATTTTCAACATCATGTCATAGTACCAAAAGTGTTAGCGCATAATCCTGAACTTGGTTTTTATTGCTTACAAGATTTTGGTGATGAGCAATTCAGTCAAGCATTAAATCCGGATACCATGCAGGTGTTATACACCAATGCCCTTAATCAAATTCCTGCAATTCAGTCTTGTGTCGTTGCAAATGGACAATCTTTACCATTTTATGACGACGAATTGTTGCGGAAAGAAAAGTACATCTTTACCCATTGGCTAATTGAGGTGCATTTAAACATCAAGCTAACAAAAAGCCAAATGGATAGCGTCGATAAATCCTATGAATTTTTGCATCAAGCATTCAAATCTCAACCACAAGCAGGCGTACACAGAGATTTTCATAGTAGAAACTTGATGTTATTAGCCAACGGCGATATTGGTGTCATTGATTTTCAAGATGCGGTAATCGGCCCAATTACTTATGATGCAGTTTCGTTATTGAGAGATTGTTATCAAAAATGGCCACCAGATCAGGTTGAATTGTTACTGCGCCACTTTCACCAACAATTTTATTCTCAATATCAATGGCAAGATTTTACCTATTGGTTTGATCTCACTGGAATTCAGCGACACCTCAAGGCTAGCGGGATATTCTGTCGGCTTTTTCATCGTGATGGCAAAGATGGCTATCTGTCACACATTCCACGAACCTTAGATTATATTCTTGAAGTGGGGGCAAATTATCCAGCATTAGCAGACTTGGTTGGATTAATAGAAAACACCATTAAACCCAAATTATTGGAGTTGACTAAGTGAAAGTAGCAATGATTTTGGCTGCCGGGCGGGGAGAGCGAATGCGCCCCCTCACGGATACCACACCTAAACCACTGTTAACTGTAAAAGGTAAAGCATTAATTGAATTGCATTTGGAAAAGTTGGCCTTAGCTGGTTTTCAACATGTGGTGATAAATCATGCTTGGCTTGGAGAGCAAATAGTCGCATTTTTGGGGAATGGTGAGCGTTACAACCTGCAGATTCATTATTCAGCAGAAACCAGCGCACTAGAAACCGCTGGTGGAATTATCAATGCCTTGCCACTGCTGAAGTCGTGTTTACAACAGCAACGTTACTTTACCGTTATAAATGCTGATATTTATTCAGATTTTGAGTTTAGTTGCCTACCTAATGAGTTAGATGGCAGCAAAGGGCATTTGGTTTTAGTTAATAACCCCCCACATAATCTAAAGGGCGACTTTAATTTAATTGACCACAAAGTCGTGCGTCAGCCACAAAATCAATTCACCTTCAGTGGAATAGCTGTTTATGATGTCGGTTTGTTCGCTAATCTTGATGGGCGAAAATCACCATTGGCACCACTACTTTTTGATTTAGCAGAAAAAGGTCAACTTACTGGTCAGCACCATACAGGCATTTGGTTTGATATAGGTACTCCGCAACGTTTAGAACAAATTAATAAGATGGAAGGTTAACAATGCCGATTTGGGGAAAAGTATTAGGAACTGTGTTTGGGTTTATGTTCCGTGGCCCAATTGGAGCTGTGATTGGATTTATAATAGGTCACTTTTTTGATAAGGGGTACAGTCGCGATTTTAATCAAATGGGAGGGTTCAGCCGCTTTTTTACCAGTCAAGATGAGCTGAAGTCCCAAGCCATATTTTTTCATGCTTTGTTTTCCCTGATGGGACACATAGCCAAAGCAGACGGTCAGGTAACTGATTCGGAAATACGCATGGCAACCGCTTTGATGGACCAAATGAATCTGCAGGGCGATACTCGTAAAGAAGCGCAGCAAGCTTTTCGTGAAGGTAAAGCAAATGATTTCCCTGTGGATGAAGTGTTGCGCGAATTTAAAGCTTCTTGCCATGGCAGACGCGATGTATTGCAGGTGTTTTTAGAAATTCTTATCCAAGCCGCTTTTGTTGATGGAAAATTAGATAAAAAAGAGCAGCATTTGTTGGAAAAGGCCGCTCGTCATTTGGGATTCAAAGAGCATGAATTTCTGTATTTACTTTCCATGTACGAAGCGGAAATTCGCTTTCGTAGCGGTCAAGGACGCGGCAACGGCAACCGCGGGCGCTCACACTCGCAACAACCTCACTATTCGCAACAGCAATCGCTTCAAGATGCGTATAAGATTTTAGGGGTGAAAGAAAGTGATGATGGCAAGACTATCAAAAAGGCTTATCGTAAACTTATGACCGAATACCATCCGGATAAATTAGTTTCCAAAGGTTTACCGAAACAAGCTATTGAGATCGCAAAAAATAAGGCCCAAGATATTCAATCAGCATATGATTTGGTTAAACAAGTCAAAGGGTTCAAATGATATGAAACAAAATAGGGTATATTTGTTGAGTATTTTATCTTCCATCTTGTTAATTGGTGGAGGGTTGACAGGATGTGCAACTACGACAAAGGAACAGTCTCAAGATATTCAACCGCCCATTGTCTTGGATTTTGATACTTCTAATATGGATGCGGATACAAAATATTGGTTGCAGCAAATAAACCAGTTTTTCATCGCTGATGTTGATTCGGTTGTCACACCCTACACAACCCTGTTAGAGAGCTTGAATTCTTGGCCTGAAGCCGATTTTTGCAGTCAAGCACATCAGCAAATCATCGACGATACTTTGGCGTTAAATAATACCAGTTTAATGGCTTATCGGGTTGCGCTTCATTGTGCAGATATGGCTTCAAATGACGAGAAAAGCCAGCAAATTAAACACAAAATCGACCTCATTTCAGGTCTTTTACTGCAATCCGGAAACGGCGAAACGCCGCAACAAGCAATTAAAATTAGGGACCTTTACGAAGCTCAAATTATTTTTAATTGGGTTGGTATCAGCGTATTCGATATGGAAATGGTTCGTCTAGCGAATCAAGTCGTATACAAAGTACATACAATGGATACGCTAAATTCTAAATACTCAGTGTACTACGTAGAGAATACTGAGTTTTTCGCGCGCCAACGTAATCTTCTGATCCCGCAAAATGGAAAAAGCAAACAGCTCGCTAAAATTCAAATGGAAAGCCGTTTTCAGACTGGAAGCGTAGCGGCTTTTCTTTGGCAATTTGGCAATTGGCTTAGAAATGATCACCCAGAGTTGGTTATTCAGTCATTGGAAAGTTCCGACAATCTAGGCGCGGTAGCCTCTGTTGCGTTAGCTTACGCTTACTTACATACCCAAAACACCGATGAACTCGAATTTAGAATTGATGACTTACTCACCTATTCTGAAAATGGATTTGTTGATGCTAGCGCGGTCTTTGGACAGTATATGTTGTCAACCCAAGACCCTTTTGAGGTGAGCGAAGCGGCACAGCTATATCGATATAATGTCAAAAATTTAGGGGCCCAAGAGGCAACTAATGCTTGGTTAGACGGCTTTTTAAATCAACCTAATAACGGTCCATTATTCGATTTATTATTAGATAATTTGAATGATGAGTATTTTAGCTATTGGCGAAATGCTATCAATCGTTATAACACCACCTTTGGTTTGATAACCCCATTAGTTAATCAAAAGCTAACGTATTTGCTTCAGCGTTTAGGTGAAAGATATCCTCGAGCAAAATTAGATTATGCACATATTTTATTGAAAGGTGGTTGGAATAATCAGCAAGATAGCGACGCTGGATTAGCCATTATCGCGCAACTGGCCGAGCAAGGTTATGCCAGTGCACAATTAGATTATGGGATTTTATATACGTTTTCTCACTTTGGTTTGGCTAAAGATCGAGATAAAGCTTTTTATTGGTATCAACAAGCAGCAGAGCAAGGTGATCCCAACGCACTCTATAATGTGGCTCTTGCATATCGCTTTGCTCGAGGGGTTAGCAGAGACTTGTCACAAGCAATTGAATACTTTCAAAAATCGATGGACGCGGGGTTTCACTTGGCCGGTTGCCGCTTAGGTGATCTGTATGCCGATGAGGTGGAAATCCGCAATTATGATTTAGCTACCCAATTTTATAAGCAAGTCATTGATGATCCTGAAAGTAATGCTAACGAAGTGGCCAGTTGTGCCTATGGTTTGGCATTTATTGAGATTGATCATTACCAGGATATAGCGCAAGGAATTAATCGCTTTAAACAAGCAGCGAGTTTAGGCGACAAAGACGCGATGTTTGAATTGGGTATTATTTATCGTGAAGGTGAGCTTGTTGAGAAAAGCATGTCTCAATCGATTGAGTATTATGTACAAGCTGTCAATCACGGAAGTTTTCGAGCCGCTGCGAATTTAGGTTATATGTATGAGCATGGCGAAAGTGTGGCGGTGGATTATGAAAAAGCGGCGAGTTTTTACCAATTTTCAGCCAACGGAGGCAATTCTACCGGACAGAACAATTACGCCACGTCGTTGCGATACGGAAATGGTGTAGAGAAAGACCTTAAGGCCGCCGTCGAGTGGTATCAAAAGTCCGTCAGTCAACGAAATGGTTATGCCGCGGAGAACTTAGCGGATATTTACTATTTTGGGGAGTTAGGGGAGTCCGATTACAAACAAGCCTGTGATTATTATGAAAAAGCGGTTGAGTTTGGTGTTGAGCATGTTTTGTATGATGTTGGATATTGTTATTTTTATGGCGAAGGCCGTGAACAAAATATTGATAAAGGCCTAAAATTATTTGAACAAAGCGCTGCAAAAAATAATCAAAATGCCCTTGTTGAACTCGGTTATATATACGCCAGTGGCGAGGTGGTTGCTGCAGATCCACAAAAATCAGAATCCTATTACATTATTGCCTATGCGATGCAAAATCCCGATGCCGCTTTCGGATTAGCGCAATTGCATGAGACCGAAAAAGGTCTTAAAAAAGATCTCGTTTTGTCCACGGTTTATTATGAACAAAGTGCTAAATGGGGATCGGTAGAAGGGATGGTGGCAACCGCCAAAGCTTATATACAAGGTCTTGGGACTAAATCTGATCCTAAAAAGGCCAAAATATGGCTCAAAAAAGCGGTAGAACAAGGCTCAAAAGAAGCTAAATTGATGCTGAAGAATTTGCGTTAAATGATGCTTAAGGAGCAGTAAATTGGCAGTACAAGATGATCATTTAGCATTAGTCGAGACCTTTATTGATTCTATTTGGATAGAAAAAGGGCTCAGTGAGCATACCTTAAATGCCTATCGTTCCGACTTATTGAAGTTCGTTATTTTTGCTGAAAAACACTTAGCTGACTTTGAACTTAGCCACTTTAGCAAATCTGATTTAGACCAATACTTAGCCCACCAATACGATTTAGGCATGTCTGAGCGCAGTATCGCGCGTTTTCTAAGTAGTTTGCGGATGTTCAATATTTACCTGTTGCAATCGAAGTTACGAGACGATGACCCTATTGCACAAATGCGCAATCCTAAGTTACCGCAATCACTGCCTAAAACCCTGAGTGAAGAGCAGGTAGATGATTTACTCAATGCGCCCAATATAGATAATCCAATTGAGTTTAGAGATAAGGCCATGTTGGAGGTTTTGTATGCCACAGGTCTGCGTGTATCCGAATTAGTATCATTGCGAATGGAACAAATGGGGTTGCAACAAGGGGTAATAAGAGTCACTGGTAAAGGTAATAAAGAACGATTAGTGCCCCTTGGCGAAGAAGCTATTGAATGGTTATTGAGATTTATAAAATTAGCGCGTGGAAACTTGTTAAAAACCGAATCGGATATTGTCTTCCCAAGTAACCGTGGTGTGATGATGACAAGGCAAACTTTTTGGCACAGGATAAAACACTATGCCCTTGTTGCTGGTATTCAAACCCATTTGTCTCCGCATACGTTACGCCATGCGTTTGCTACCCACTTGCTCAATCATGGGGCTGACTTACGAGTAGTGCAAATGCTGTTAGGTCACAGCGATTTATCGACAACCCAAATCTATACACATGTGGCCACACAAAGATTGCAAATGCTGGTGGAAGAGCACCATCCTAGAGGCTAATTAGTTAATCTGTAATGTTTGCTTTCCAGAAACATGATTTTATTAGAAAACCTGAAAATATATGCCTATGTAAGTTTAGGTTTGATTGGATTGGCGTCGCATTCGTTATAAACTAACGAACAATATTGAAAGGTAAAATTAACTGATTAGATGCAATTTATTACTCATTTCGCAGGTCTAACAATTAGTAACACCGTTAATAATTGTTAATTAATAGGAAGGTAAATGAAAAACTGGATAAAACCACCCGTAATTTTGGTGACCTTGTGTGTTGTTGCCGTATCAGCTTATGCAATGATGACAGACAAAGAAAGCGCTTCTGCTAACCTTGATACTGCAAAAGTGATGGTCAAAGATCAGGCTGACACTACTCCCAAAGTAGGGTCAAAACTAAAAGCAGATGTGGGTAGTCCAGACTACGCCAAGACTAAACAAAAATTAGAAAGTGTTTTGGGCCTTAAAGTGTTGGCTATTGGTGATTCGCCAGTGCCTAACTTAGCTCAGGTGTCGACCAATCAAGGTCTATTTTATGCCAGTGAAAACGGTAAATACCTAGTAAGTGGTCGAATTTTCAATGTCGATGCCGGAATGCGTAACGAAACTGATGTAAAATTAGCTGAATTGCGTATAGAAGGTATTTCTGATTTTTCTGATGAAGACGTCATTGAATTCAAGGCAAAAGATGAAAAGTATGTGATTAACGTCTTCACTGATATTACTTGCGGTTATTGCCGTAAACTGCATCGTGAAATTGACGATTACAATGACAAAGGGATTACCGTTCGTTATTTAGCATTTCCTCGAGGTGGTCTTAATACCCAAACTTATTACGATATGGTTGCAGTATGGTGTGCTGATGATAAACAAGGTGCACTAACCGCGGCAAAAACAGGGGCTGATGTTGATGGCAGCACTTGTAGTAACAAAGTTGCTGATGAATATGCATTTGGAACTCGTATCGGCGTCAATGGTACCCCAAATATCATCTTACCCGATGGTTCATTGGTTGGTGGCTACATGCCTGCAGATGCGTTACTAGAGAAATTATCGCAAATATAAGTTGAAGAAATTTGGGCTCGAAACATAAACTGTTTTGAGCCTTTTATTTTCCAGTGTCACTCTGCTCACCTCAAAAAACGATATCATATGTCTGCCAAAATTGTCCGTCGCGAAACCGTATCTGACTCCCACTTATCACATATTTCCCAGCCTATTATTCGACAAATTTTTGCTAGTCGCGGAATAGAAGATGCGAGTCAGTTAGATAAACGTGCTAAAGCGTTATTACATTATCAACACCTTTCAGGAATGGATGCTGCGGTTCAGGTGCTGAGTGAAGCGCTTGAAAAACAGTTAAAAATTATCATCGTTGGAGATTTCGATGCCGATGGAGCCACCAGTACCGCGTTGACAATGTTGTGCTTGGCTAAAATGGGTGCCAGTGGACATTCTTACCTAGTACCTAATCGATTTGATTTTGGTTACGGTCTAAGTCCAGAAATAGTACAAGTGGCTCATCAACAAGGTGCGCAACTGATTATCACTGTCGATAATGGCATAGCCTGTTTTGATGGTGTAGATAAGGCCAAAGAACTGGGGATAAAAGTGCTGGTCACCGACCACCATTTAGCTGCAGACCGTTTACCTCAAGCTGACGCGATCGTGAATCCTAATCAACCTGGTTGTGAGTTTTTATCGAAAAATTTGGCAGGTGTTGGGGTGGCATTTTATTTGATGTTAGCCCTGAGAAATCACCTTAAACAAACCCAGTGGTTTGACAAAAAAGCCATTCCGGAACCCAATCTAGCTGAGTTTTTAGATATTGTCGCTTTGGGAACAGTTGCTGATGTGGTGCCGTTAGACAGTAATAATCGTGTGTTGGTTTATCAAGGACTGCAACGAATTCGTAGTGGTAAATGTCGACCCGGTATCAAAGCTTTAGTGGAAGTTGCTGGTAAAAGTCCCGAAAGAATGGTGTCCAGTGATTTGGGATTTGTACTCGGTCCACGACTCAATGCGGCGGGTAGGCTAGATGATATGTCTTTGGGAATAGAATGTCTGTTAGCTGCAGACCATAGCAAAGCCCGTCAAATGGCCGTGGAGCTCGACTCATTAAATCGAGAGCGCAGAGAAATTCAGCAGTCCATGCAAGACCAAGCGTTAGCCAGTTTAGAAACGTTAGCGATTGATGGCGATCAAACTAAAAATGGGATTATTGTTTATCAAGCTGACTTCCATCAGGGGGTTATTGGTATTGTTGCAGGTAAAATCAAAGAAAAATACAATCGTCCAACTATCGCCTTCGCCCATCAAGACGATCACACTCTCAAAGGGTCAGCAAGATCAATCGCTGGTCTGCATATTCGCGATTTATTAGAAGAGATCAACAGTCGCTATCCCGATGTGATAGTCAAATTTGGTGGTCATGCTATGGCCGCAGGCTTAACCATTCATGCTGACAAGTTTGCTGCATTTAAGCGTGTTTTTGAGCAAGTTAGCCACGAACTTTTAAAAGATCGTGATTTAAGTGGGCAGATATTAAGTGATGGTGAGCTCTCTCATCAAGAATTCTCACTTGAATTTGCGCAACAACTTAAAGACTCAGGTCCATGGGGACAGGGCTTTCCTGAGCCTATTTTTGATGGCATTTTTACGCCAGTAGATCAAAAGTTATTGGGCGGTAAACACCTCAAACTAATGTTGAAGGCAGAATCGGGCGTATTAGTGGATGCAATTGCGTTTAATATTGATCCGCAGCTTTGGCCCAACCCTAGTTGCAAGCAAATTCACATTGCTTACAAGTTGGATATCAATGAGTTTAGAGGACGAGTTAGTTTGCAACTGATGGTAGAAGCATTAGAGCCTATTCTTTAAAAAAGTCTTGATTCTGCTGAGCCAACATCGCCTCTATGTCTTCAATATCAGGAAGTGAGGTATTTGCATCATTATTATTTGGGTTTTCAGTTGCAATAACTTTTTCTTCATTCGACCACTCGCCCAAATCAATCAGTTGGCAGCGCTTACAACAAAATGGTCGGAACAGACTTTTTTCATTCCATTCTACTTTTTTTGCACAAGTGGGGCAGGATACTTCCATCGTAACGTTAAACTCCTAACAACTGGCAATATTAAACTGAACTGACTCATTGACTTGAGTACTGCCATTTTCATTGGCTGTAAATAACATAAATCGGATTGCATAGCGGTATTTGTTACCACTCAACATTGGGTAGTAGCCCTCATCGGTAAGACTCTGAATGCGTATTAATTCACTTTTGTCATCAGCGATGCCTTGGTAAAAACCATTTTCTGCGGTAATAGCGGTAAATCGGCCTCTTTCTCGCAAAAAGGCTAAAGTAATATCGATAGCTTCGTTGATCAAATCGAATTCCGATAACCAATTATTAATATCGCTACGAATTAAATCCAACGGTTGTTTGATCCAATAGTGTAAATTGGGTAAATCGAAGCTGCAGGTACCACCTGGAATGGAAAAACGTTGTCTTATCGAGCTTAAAAATTTGTCTTCTTTTAAACTCGCTCCGACTTTTTTAGAGTGTTTGAGTTGGTCTCGAAGGCGAAGTATTTTTTGTAACGCAGCTTGCAATGCTTCTGAATCAATCTTTGGATGTTGCGACCAAAATACTAAGTTTTTTTCGTGAACTTCGATGTCTTTTAGAATGTCACTACGAATATCCAGTCGTTCTAAAAGATCAAGTAAAGTGAATAGGGCCTCAAAAAAACTCATAAACTGCCAATCTTCTTGGGCTTGTGCGCTTTGTTTGAGTTGTATAAACAACTGTTCAAGACGCAAATAGGTCCTGACTTTTTCGTTTAATGGAAACTCATAAACAGCTAATGACATTGATTATCCTAAAGAAATTATACGCAGACGGAAGATTTAATGTTCTTAAAAATAGTAAATCAAATAGTTAGAACTGACTATTGAATGATTATTATAACCGGAACTACACCGCAAAACGCATCAGATTTCAACCCCAAGATAATAAAGTTGCCATCAAGTCACATTAGCGCCATTAGATAATTTGGGGGTCAATTGGTAAAGCAGCAGTTAGAAGAATAACATAACAAAATTGGTCTGAGTCAATATTTGGTTTTTAATACACAGTACCGTCAATGTTTTATTTGTTTAAATCAAGGCCAGTTGATTGTTCGCTTGCAATAAATATTGCTTGTGCAATTGGCTTACTTGGTTTGTTAAATTATCAACTGGGCCATTATTATCGATTACATCGTCGGCATGCTTTAACCGCACCTTACGAGAGACTTGGTTAGCCATTATGTTTTTAATTTGCTGTTGAGACTGTTGGTCTCGGTTTGCTGCCCGTTGCAACTGAATGTCTTCACTAACATCGACCACCAAAACCCGATTGACCATTGCCATCATGTTATTTTCGATCAACAAGGGAACGGCAAGGATACAATATGGAGACTTAGCCTGTTTTAATTGACGTTGCATATTTTGGCGAATTAATGGATGCAGTAGGTTATCTAACCAAGTTTTCAATAAGGGATCAGAAAATACTATCTCTCGAATATATTGGCGGTTTAGATTTCCGTCACTTAAAAGCGAATCTTTCCCAAATTTTTGCGCAATCAAATGCAAAGCCGGACTACCTAGTTCAACCACTTGACGGGCCAACACATCAGCGTCTATTACATCGATGCCTAAATCAGCAAATAAATCTGAAACGGCGGTTTTGCCACTGCCAATTCCGCCAGTCAATCCAACTACGTAATCACTCATGCTATTGCCCAACTCCAATACCAGTTAGCTATATCTTTGCCATAAATTAACGTCAGCCAACCGGCAATCGCCAAGTACGGACCAAAAGGAATATGGCTGCCTTTATCTTTTCCTTTGATCAATAAATAGCTAATTCCTATAATTGCACCAACAAAAGATGAAAGTAATATGATGATCGGAAGGTATTGCCAACCCACCCAAGCACCTAAGGCTGCGAGCAATTTAAAATCACCGTAACCCATTCCTTCTTTGCCTGTGAGTAACTTAAACAGCCAGTAAACACTCCACAGACTTAGGTAACCTGCTGCCGCTCCAATTATGGCGTCGATAGGACTTACAAATAAGCCCGTGGTACTGAATACTAGACCTAACCATAAAACTGGCAGGGTAATTTGATCCGGTAACAACATTTTATCGAGATCAATAAAAATTAACGCAATCAGGCACCAAGTCAGTAACACTGCGGCGGCGGCTTGCCATCCGAAACCAAAATGCCAGGCTATTGCCATGCTGGCTAAAGCAGTCAGCAACTCAACGGCAGGGTAGCGAAATGAAATTGGATTTTTGCACTGACTGCATTTTCCCTTAAGAAAAAGCCAGCTAATCACTGGAATATTCTCCCAAGCTCTTATTTTATGTTGGCACTTAGGGCAAGTTGAGTCAGGTTTAATTAAATTGAACGTTTCTGAAGAGGCTTGTTCTGCTGATTCTGGCTGGAAATATTGTTGATACTCTTGTTTCCAACCTCTTTCCATCATTACCGGCAAGCGGTAAATAACCACATTTAAAAAACTGCCTACCAATAAACTGACGACAAAGACAAAACTAACAAAAAATAGGGGTGAATCGGCTAAGAGCTCAAACATCGCAGGCATATATAGGCACTTTATTATTATGAAAAATCATTTTGTTTAAGCTTGCCAGAAAAGTCTTTAGGTAGAAACCTTTCTAGCAATCATAATACGAATTATATAACGTGAGTCTGGCTTTTGCTAAACCACGTTACCCATTTGGAAGATTGGTAAATACATAGCGACAATCAAACCACCAATGACCACCCCTAAAACAGCCATAATCATCGGCTCTAACAAACTGGTTAAGCCGTCAACCATGTCATCTACTTCGGCTTCGTAAATAGTAGCAATTTTACTGAGCATATCATCCACTGCCCCAGACTCTTCACCGATGGCAATCATTTGCGTCACCATGTCTGGAAACACGCCTGTTGCGCGCATCGCGGTGTTCATTTGCATACCGCCAGCAACTTCCCGCTTAATAAATAATATAGCATCCCGAAAAACTGCATTGCCCGAAGCGCCAGCGGCTGAGTCCAATGCGCCAATCAAAGGCACACCAGCAGCAAAGGTGGTTGCAAGTGTACGGGTAAATCGAGCGATTGAGGCTTTTTTTAAAATTTCACCAATAATGGGTATTTTGAGAATTAGCATATCCACTTTATCTTGTAAGTTTTTTGACTTTTTGTGGGCCCGCATAAATAAAACCGCAGCAATCGCTGTGCCCGCCGCGATGAAAATGCCAAAATCTTGCACAAATTGGGAAATAGCTAATACAAATAAGGTAAAGGCGGGTAATTCAGCTCCAAAGCTACTGAATATTTCTTGAAACTGCGGTACTACAAATATCAATAGGATAGTGGTTACAATAAAGGCGACTACTACTACCGCAATTGGATAGAACATGGCTTTTTTGATTTTCGATTTTAACGCTTCGGCTTTTTCTTTATAAGTCGCGATTCGATCATAGATTGTTTCTAAGGCACCGGATTGTTCACCGGTTTCAACCAAATCACAATATAGGTCTTCAAATTGATCAGGATGTTTGCGCAGCGCACTTGATAGCGGATTGCCGGCTTTGACTTCATTGGCAATCTCGGTAAGCATTCGGCGCATGCTTTGTTTTGCATGACCTTGGGCGATCATGTCGATGGTTTGAATTAATGTAACACCCGCCCCAAGCATGGTGGCGATTTGTCGAGATAACACACAAATATCTTGAGCGGAAACTTTGTCTTTTCTACCAAATAGTGGCTTGGCGAGTTTCTTAACTTTAGTGGCAGAAACACCTTGGCGGCGTAGCATGTTTTTCGCTTCCGACAACGAAATAGCACTGATCTCGCCTTTACGACTGTTGCCTTTTTTGTCGACTCCAACCCAGGTATACATTTCTGCTGTTTTAGCCATCGTTAAACCCTATTTATCTATCTGTTTAGACGAAAAAGCCCAGTTAACCTGGGCTTTAAATATTATTTTCTTAGCTAAGTATTAACAAAGAGTAGTATCACTACAAGTTGGAGTCCAAGTTACCTTGCCAGCCGCATATGCAGCAGTTAAAGTATAGGTTTTACCTGCCAAATCACTACCAGTCTTACCTTCAGTTACGATAGTACCGTCAGTAGTAGTCAAACCTACTTCTGCTGCAGATACTGTTACGTTAGCTGGGATACCATTTGAACCACCGTCACAATCAGTCAATGCATTGTTAACCTGTGCACATACTTCAACCGCTGATTTCGCTGCTGCTGTCGCATTAGTTACTTCAGTAAACTTCGCTTTTTGCGTGTACCCTTGGTAAGCAGGTAATGCGATGGCTGCAAGAATACCGATAATCGCTACAACGATCATCAATTCAATTAGTGTAAAACCTTTGTTGTTAGTCATTTGAGTCATTTTCATGGTATTTATCTCCTGCACCATTGAGTGCGATTTAAGTTACTGTAAAATAATTAGTTAAGTTGTTTGTTGCCACAACTACGTTTGCGTTTGATGGCGTCCTCGTTGAATTCATAATCAGTATAGAACGAGATCCGTTACTGACAAGTATGCAGAAATATACTCAAGTCTCTTTCATCAAACAATTTTGCCGTCTATAAATAGTTAACTAATTGATTCTAAGAGATAAATCAATTGATTTGACATCCTTGGTTAAAGCCCCTGATGACACAAAATCTATACCTATTCCCCGCAAATTATGCAATTTTTCTTCGGTTATATTGCCCGAAACTTCCAATTTCACTGTTTTTTGATTGATCAATACTGCTTGACTAAGCATTTCGTGATCAAAATTATCCAACATCACAATATCTGCCCTTGCATCTATCGCCTGTTGCAGCTCTTCGAGGCTTTCCACTTCCACTTCCACCTTGGCTTGCGGCATATTTTGGCGTGCTTGTTTAACTGCGTTGGCAATAGAGCCGCACGCCAATATGTGGTTTTCTTTTATAAGGAAAGCATCAAATAAACCAATACGATGATTTTCGGCACCACCGCATTTTACCGCATATTTCTGTGCCAAGCGCATGCCTGGTATAGTTTTGCGAGTGTCTAATAAGGTGATACCGCTACCCGCGAGTAAATCAACGTAGGCATTCGCCGTGGTTGCAGTTCCAGATAATGTCTGTAAAAAATTGAGGGCGGTGCGCTCTGCAGTCAATATGGAGCGCGCCGAGCCAGCGAGTTCGCAAAATATTTGATTGGCTTTACATAAATCGCCATCCGCCACTAACCAATTGACTTTGATTTCAGGATTTACTTGTCTGAATGTTTCAGTTGCCCATTGTATACCGCATATTGTGCAGTCTTCTCGGGTTAGAATAGATGCTTTTACCATCACATCATTACTAATTAATGCCGCGGTAATGTCTCCATCTATTGGGCCTAAGCCATTTAAATCCTCGTCAAGCGCTTGCTCAACATCTTTTATTATCGAGTTTTGATTCATATATAAGTCACACAAGTAAAGTAATCGCAGATTAGCCAAGAGGTAATCTATTTAATATTGTTAATGTCGCAGTATTAACCAATCTCCACGTTGAGTAAATTCCAACTGTTTGAGTACACTCATACCTAACAGAATTTCATCACTTAACATACCGGGGTTGATACTGGCACGAACGTCGTTTATTCGGATCGAGCCTAAGTCGAGTTGTTGGATGTTAGTTTGCGCTACAGTCACATTGCCGTTAGCGGTTGAAACGGAGTATCTAGCTCCACCGACTAAACCTAATTCATTGGCCAAATGAGCTGGAACAGATACATTGGTTGCGCCTGTATCTAATAAAAAGGTAACAGGTTGTCCATTAATCAGGCCACTGGCTACATAATGGCCCATACGATTGCGCTTGAGCTTAACTTCAGCGGCACCGTTGTTTAGCTGACTTTGCGGATTTTGATTTGGATTTTTTTGTTTTTCTAAACGATCACCAAAAAATAGCGATAGCAGCAACAGACCGACTATCCAAAACGCAAAAAACATCCATTTTCCTATTTTAGTGGAGTTTTCCGCTGGTGATTGATTTTGTTCCATTCTATACCCTGCTATGCTGCTTCTTTATCGCTTATATATTAACGGCTATTTTTATATATGGTCTCAGACACCAGATTGCAAATAAACGCGGGTTGGCTAGATTCGGTTCAACGTTCTGAATGTGAGCATTTTGATTGCAGACCAGCGGACCATGATATCAGTCTATTGGTAATCCACAATATATCATTGCCTCCCGGTGAATTCGGCGGCCCGCATATTTTAGATTTTTTTGCTGGAAAACTTCAGCCTCACAGCCATCCTATATTTGAACAAATATATCAGATGCGGGTGTCATCTCATTTGTTGATTCGACGAGACGGTCAAATTATCCAATTTGTAGGATTCGAAGAACGCGCTTGGCATGCTGGTGTTTCGTCCTTTCAAGGTCGTACCAGATGCAATGATTTTTCAATTGGCATTGAGTTGGAAGGGACAGATAATACCGCATATAGTGAACAGCAATATGCAGCATTGGTTCAAGTCACTAACGTTATTGTTGAAAAATACCCATTAATTACTATAGGTAGAATCGTCGGCCATAATGATATTGCTCCAGGACGTAAAACTGATCCTGGGGTGAGTTTTGATTGGCCAGGCTTTAGGCAACAGATTAGTTTCAGCAAGAGCATATAAGGCCGAGGCCTGCAGCGCTTTTTTGCAGCAAACACTTTTTTATAATGAATATAATAAATAGAAGGAAGTTACATGACATTAATTAGCTTGATTGTGGTTTTGATGGCAGAACGTGTAGCCACTCAAACCAAGTATTGGCGAGAGAGTTTCTATAATGGCCTTTATCAACGTTTTTTAATGAGAAAAAATATCTTTTCTGAAGATATGTCCACTGCCAGTTTTTTAGCGGTGGTTATTCTTCCTGCGCTAATCCTTCTAATATTAATCAATAGCGTTGATAACGCTTTGATTAGACTCATTCTTGATACCGCGATTTTGATGGTATGTATAGGCTGTCCCAATTTGCGAGATGTGTACAAATGTTATCTGCAAGCGGCTAATCGAGGTGATTTTCAGGCTTGTACTATGTATGCCGATCAGTTGGGCCACAGTGGAGACAGCCCAGGCTCATTTGGCCAAGAATTGGTATGGTTGAACTATCAACATTATGCGGCGGTGATTATTTGGTTCGCGTTGCTTGGCCCTGCGGGTGCGGTTATGTATGTTTTGGCAAGAAGCACAACTCATGCTTACAAAACAGAGTTTCAAAATGAATTAAGCATAGCCCAACAATTAATGGCTATTCTTGATTGGCTACCTGCAAGAATTACCGCTTTAGGTTTATTATTAATGGGGCACTTTTCTCGCGCATTGCCAATTTGGTTGAAGTATTTATTTGACCTTAATGTTTCGGCAAAAGAACTTTTATGCAAAGTCGCCGACGCCGCAGAAGAAGTCGATATTAACAAAGAGGACTATACTGAAGAGCCTTGCACTTTGGTGCGTTTAGCCAAACGAAATGTGATGTTTTTAGTGGTCTTAATATCAGTGTTATCGCTTTCTGGTTGGTTGAGGTAAATTAAACACCCTAAATGCTATCATTGAATGTAATGGTCTGACCTCGCTTTAAAGGCCTTTAAAAATACGTTGTTTAACAATTTTCGAATTTAATTAACAGAATCATTGAACAAGTTTTTTAGGTAAAAGGTTTACGTAATTAAATAACTAGTCTAACCTATTAGGTAAAATGGTCTTACCAATTTGCAGTGTGGGGTGTAGCAAACTAAGTTTTTTGCTAATTAACACTATGGCGAGTCCTAAAAATATGGCAGGTCCTAACATTTTTTGAGGAAGCACACGCAAATATGCAACGCATACAGTCGAGAAAACTTTCTGATGTGATCACTGAACAGCTTGAATCGATGATCATTGATGGGCGTTTATTAGCTGGTCAAAAGTTACCTTCGGAACGTGAGCTCGCCGAGAATTTCGCCGTATCTAGACCGTCATTACGTGAAGCGATTCAAAATTTAGAAGCTCGCGGTTTGCTGTTACGCAAGCAAGGCGGTGGTACCTTTGTTAAGCGTAATCTTACTGCATCGGTTACCGATCCTCTTCTGGATCTAATTGCTAAACGACCTGAAACTCAATTTGATTTACTCGAATTTCGTCATGCTTTAGAAGGCATGGCTGCATATTATGCTGCGCTGCGAGGCCAGCCAGAAGACTACGTTAAATTAGAAGAAGCACTAGCGTCCATTTCGGAGCTTTCTAAAAAATCAGACAAAACAGATTTATCTAAAGCCTTGGTAGATTTTTATCTCGCCATGGCTAAAGCCTCACACAATTTGGTGTTAGTGCACGTTATGCGTAGCTTGAAGTCGATGTTGCAGGAAAATATTAAAGCTAACTTTGAAATGCTAGCGATTAGAGACGATGTCACTGACATCATTCATAAACAACGTGAAAAAATATTGGCTGGAATAGTTTCTCGTGACCCGGAAACTGCTAGGCAAGCAAGCAATGAACACTTGGCGTTCATTGAAGATATCTTGTTAGAAATAAACCGACAAGATACCAGAATTCAACGGGCACTTAGAAGAATTGAAATACAGAAATAACCTTATTGGCATTGTTAATATTGCTAATTTATGTAATTTACTTACTGAACTGAAAGAAAAGAATATAAATTTAAACTATTCTTTATTTTCTCGGTCAGTAAATTTTAACTTTAAACTAACTAAAGGAAAGCACCATGGCTGATATGATGCATCCGGATGTGGATCCACAAGAAACCCAGGAATGGATAGAAGCACTAGACGCAGTACTTGAAGAAGAGGGTGTGGAACGCGCTCACTACTTATTAGAAAGCTTGATCGAAAAGGCTCGCCGTAATGGTGCTTACCTGCCGTACACAGCTACCACTGCCTATATAAACACCATTCCCGCAGGTCAAGAACCGACCATGCCTGGGGATCAAACGATTGAAGCTAAAATTCGTCAAGCAATTCGTTGGAATGCAATGATGATGGTTTTACGCGGCTCTAAGAAAGATTTGGAGCTAGGTGGCCATATATCAAGTTTTGCATCTTCAGCTATGCTTTATGATGTCGGTTTTAACCACTTTTTCCGTGCGCCAAACGAAAAAGATGGCGGCGACTATTTATTTGTTCAGGGCCATGTTTCTCCTGGAATTTATTCTCGCGCATACATTGAAGGTCGTTTAACCGAAGATCAGCTTGATGGTTTCCGTCAGGAAGTGGATGGCAAGGGGATTTCCTCTTATCCTCATCCTAAGTTAATGCCTGATTTTTGGCAGTTCCCAACTGTATCTATGGGCTTAGGTCCAATGCAGGCTATCTATCTAGCTCGCTTCTTAAAATACCTCACAAATCGTGGACTAAAAGATTGTTCAGAACAGCGTGTATGGTGTTTTATGGGCGATGGTGAAGTTGATGAGCCTGAAAGTTTAGGTGCTATTGGTCTAGCCTCTCGTGAAGGGCTAGATAACTTAACATTTGTCATCAACTGTAATTTGCAACGTCTTGATGGTCCTGTTCGTGGTAATGGTAAAATTATCCAAGAATTAGAAGGGACTTTCCGCGGTGCTGGTTGGGAAGTGATTAAAGTCATTTGGGGACGTTATTGGGATCCTCTATTGGCACGGGATACCTCTGGCAAGTTACTCGATGTAATGAATGAAACCGTCGACGGTGAATACCAGAATTACAAAGCCAAAGGTGGCGCTTACACTCGCGAAAACTTCTTTGGTAAGTACCCAGAGTTAAAAGACATGGTGTCAAACATGTCAGATGACGATATTTGGCGCTTGAATCGTGGTGGACACGACCCAGTAAAAGTTTATGCTGCATACAAACGTGCTTCAGAAACACAAGGTCGTCCTCAGGTTATCCTAGCTAAAACCGTTAAAGGTTACGGTTTAGGTTCAGCTGGTGAAGGCAAAAACATTGCTCACAACGTCAAGAAAATGGACATAGATGCGGTTCGTCAATATCGCGACCGTTTCAATATTCCAGTTGCTGATGACGATCTTGAAAACTTACCTTATTACAAGTTTTCTGAAGATAGCCCTGAATTGACTTACCTCAGACGCCGCAGAGAAAAGCTGTTTGGTTATATGCCAACCCGTTTAGCGGACAGTACTGAAGATTTACCAGCGATACCGTTAAAAGCGTTTGAAGCAATCACTAAAGGGTCAGGGGAGCGTGAAATCTCCACTACTATGGCGTTTGTTCGCGTATTAACCGTGATGCTCAAAGACAAACAAATTGGTAGCCGTATCGTACCAATTATTCCAGATGAAGCCCGTACTTTTGGTATGGAAGGTTTGTTCCGCCAGGTAGGTATCTATTCTAGTCAGGGACAAAAATACGTTCCTCAAGATGCCGATCAAGTAGCCTATTATCGCGAAGATAAAAAAGGTCAGGTGTTACAAGAAGGTATTAACGAACTTGGTGCTATGGCATCTTGGTTAGCTGCCGGTACTTCTTATTCAACCAATAACCTACCTATGATTCCGGTCTACATTTATTACTCCATGTTTGGTTTCCAACGTGTGGGTGATATGGCTTGGGCTGCGGGTGATAGTCAGGCTAGAGGTTTCTTAGTTGGTGGAACAGCAGGTAGAACCACACTAAATGGTGAAGGTCTGCAACACCAAGATGGACACAGCCATGTACAAGCGGCTTTGATTCCAAACTGTGTAACTTACGATCCAACTTATGGTTATGAAGTAGCTGTGATTGTGCAAGACGGTTTACGTCGCATGGGTGAGAATCATGAGAATGTATTCTATTACCTAACCGTAATGAACGAAAACTACGTTCAGCCAGAAATGCCTAAGGGTGCCGAAGAGGGAATTATTAAAGGTATTTATTCTCTTGAAAAAGTAGGTACAGCTAAGAGCAAGAAGAAAGTTAAGTTGCTTGGTTCTGGTACTATTTTGTTGCAAGTTCGTGAAGCTGCGCAACTGTTGAAAGATAAGTTCTCAGTTGCCTCTGAAGTATTCAGTGTACCTTCATTTAATGAATTGGCTCGTGATGGTTTAGACTGCGAACACTTTAATATGCTAAACCCAGACAAAAAAGCCAAAGTACCTTATATCACTAGCGTGCTTGAAGAAGGGTTTGACGGCCCGACTATTGCTGCGACCGACTACGTTAAAAACTATGCTGACCAAGTTCGTGCATTTGTGCCAGGTCAATATAAAGTACTAGGGACCGACGGTTTCGGTCGTTCTGATAGTCGTCCTAACTTGCGTCATCATTTCGAGGTTGATGCTAAGTTTATCGCCCTTGCAGCGTTAACTGAGTTAAGCAAAGCCGGTGATATTGATAAGAAAGTTGTGCTAGATGCTATCAAAGAGTTTGGTATTGATGGCGATAAACTTAATCCGCTTTACGCGTAATTGGGAGGACTCAAAATGTCAGATTTAAAAGATGTATTGGTCCCCGATGTGGGCGGTGAAGAAGTTGAAGTCATTGAAATCTGTGTTTCTGTAGGTGACGATGTCGAAGCAGAAACGTCGCTGATAACGGTTGAAAGTGATAAGTCCAGTATGGATATTCCGGCGCCGTTTGCAGGTTCGGTTGCAGATATTTTGGTGAAGGTAGGTGACAAAGTCAGTCAAGACACTTTGATCATGAAACTTGCCGCTGCGGGCGCGTCCTCTGAAGCGGCTGCTTCAGAGTCAGCACCAGAACCAACGGCAGAACAACCTAAAGCCGCTGCTGCAAGTGCTAGCAGTGAAGTGATTGAAGTTAAGGTGCCTGATATTGGTGGTGACACTGATGTTGATGTGATTGAGGTACTGGTCGCCGAAGGCGATAAGATTGATGCAGAAACGGGTTTAATCACCTTGGAAACTGATAAGGCGACCATGGACGTACCTTCGCCTGCTGCAGGTGTGGTGAAGTCGCTTAAAATCAAAGTCGGAGACAAAGTCTCTGAAGGAACTTTGATACTTGAATTAGAAACTCAAGGTGCATCAGATTCTGCCGCGGATACTGCGCCTAGCGCTGCTGAATCGGCACCATCGCCAGCACCAGCACAACAAGCATCTGCGCCAGAAGCCCCTGCAGCTGAAGAAGCTGACTCGGGTGAACAGAGCACCTCAGTGATTGATGTAAAAGTACCTGACATCGGTGGTGATACTGATGTTGATGTCATTGAAGTATTGGTTGCGGTTGGCGATGAAATAGAAGCTGAAGCAGGCTTGGTGACTTTGGAAACCGATAAAGCCACCATGGATGTACCGTCACCGAAAAGTGGTACGGTTAAAAGTGTCGAATTAAAGGTTGGCGATAAAGTATCAGAAGGTAGTTTGGTTATCACATTAGAGGTAACTGAAAAATCAGCACCCAAAGCAGCTGCTCCAGCACCTGCCCCTGCTCAACAAGCAGCGGCACCTGCAGCACCTGCCAGAGCTGAGAATACCCGTAAGCCACCGGTTCCACATCATCCATCTGCGGCCGACAAAAAATCCAGTGGTAAAGTTCATGCTTCACCGTCGGTGCGTCGCTTAGCGAGAGAATTTGGTGTAGATTTAACACAGGTTGCTGGTAGCGGTCCTAAAAAACGTATTTTAAAAGAAGATGTGCAATCTTTTGTTAAATACGAATTATCACGTCCTAAAATGACCCCTGGGTCATCTGTTGGAAGTGGTTCAGGTGGTTTGCAAGTACTAGCTCCACCGAAAGTTGATTTTGCTAAGTTTGGTGAGGTGGAAGAAGTTCCACTAACGCGAATTCAGAAAATCTCTGGACCAAACCTGCACCGCAATTGGGTAACGATTCCACATGTTACGCAATTTGAAGAAGCCGATATAACGGAATTGGAAAAATTCCGTAAAGAGCAAAACGTCATCGCTGAAAAACGTAAACTAGGGGTTAAAATTACACCTTTAGTCTTTATGATGAAAGCGGTAGCCGATGCGCTTAAAGCGTATCCGGTATTCAATACGTCTTTGTCTGAATCTGGCGAATCACTTATCCAGAAAAAGTATTACCATATTGGTATTGCTGTTGAGACTCCAGGAGGACTTGTTGTTCCTGTAGTACGTGATGTGGATAAAAAAGGTATTGTCGAACTTTCTCGAGAACTTACTGAAATTAGTATCAAAGCCAGAGATGGAAAACTTAAAGGTCCGGATATGCAGGGCAGCTGTTTTACTATCTCTAGTTTAGGCGGCATTGGTGGTACTGCATTTACGCCTATCGTAAATGCGCCTGATGTGGCTATTTTAGGTGTTTCGAAAAGTGAAATGAAACCAAAGTGGAATGGTAAAGATTTTGAGCCAAGACTCATGTTACCGCTGTCATTATCTTACGATCACCGTGTGATTGATGGTGCTGTAGCTGCACGTTTTGCGGTTCATTTGAGCAACGTGTTGGCTGATCTTCGCCAAATTCTACTTTAGGTCATAATTAAGTGCGCTTTTGCTTAAATCATGTTGAAGCGCACTTTTTTGATATTTTTCGTGTTTAGTCGTGCTTTACTTTGCTAACATAAAGTCGCAAAGGTAGTATTTTACAGGTCTGTCAGAATAGAATTCGAAATTTGAGGTCATAATGAGCGAAATTAAAACTCAACTGGTTGTGCTAGGTGCAGGACCTGGTGGTTATTCAGCAGCGTTTAGAGCTGCCGATTTAGGTATTGAAACAGTCATCATTGACTCCCGTGAAACCTTAGGTGGAGTATGTCTTAACGTAGGCTGTATCCCTTCTAAAGCGTTACTTCACGTAGCTAAAGTAATTGATGATGCGAAAGAAATGGCTTCACACGGCGTTGTGTTCGGTGAGCCTAAAATTGATTTAGATAAAGTACGTGGCTGGAAAGACAGTGTAGTAGGGCAACTTACTAAAGGTTTGTCAGGCATGTCTAAAATGCGCAAAGTTAAATTTGTGCAAGGTTACGGTAAATTCACCGGTTCTAATACCCTTGAAGTAGAAGGGAAAGACGGTAAAACAACCATTACTTTTGATAACGCGATTATAGCTGCTGGTTCAGAGCCAGTTTCACTTCCCTTCATTCCAAACGATGATGATCGAGTAATCGATTCTACAGGCGCGTTGGAAATGAAAGATATCCCTGAAAAAATGTTAGTTTTGGGTGGCGGTATCATTGGTTTGGAAATGGGGACTGTTTATCGTTCTCTAGGTTCGCAAATTGATGTGGTTGAGTTTTTAGACCAGTTGATTCCAGCTGCTGACAAAGACGTCATCAAAATTTATCAAAAATACGTTAAAAACAAATTTAACGTCATGTTGGAAACAAAAGTAACAGCTGTTGAAGCTAAAGACGACGGTTTATACGTTACTTTTGAAGGTAAACAAGCACCTGCTGAGCCAGTTAGATACGATAAAGTACTAGTGGCAGTTGGACGTCGTCCAAATGGCAGTTTAGTTGCAGCCGATAAAGCTGGCGTGAAAGTAGATGAGCGCGGTTTCATTAACGTTGATAAGCAAATGCGTACTAACGTTAGCAACATCTATGCGATTGGTGACCTTGTTGGACAACCTATGCTTGCTCACAAAGCGGTACATGAAGGTCATGTTGCTGCAGAAGTGATTGCTGGTAAGAAGCATTACTTTGATCCTAAATGTATTCCTTCAGTTGCCTACACTGACCCAGAAGTCGCTTGGGTAGGATTAACTGAAAAAGAAGCTAAAGAGCAAGGCGTAAGTTATGAAACTGCCTCTTTCCCTTGGGCTGCTTCAGGCCGAGCTATTGCTTCTGGTCGTACTGAAGGTATGACTAAAATGATATTCGAAAAAGACACTAACCGTGTAATCGGTGGTGCAATTATCGGTATCAATGCGGGTGAAATGTTAGGTGAAATTGGTTTAGCCATTGAAATGGGCGCTGATGCTGAAGATGTTGCTTTGACAATTCATGCTCACCCAACGTTAAATGAATCAATTGGTTTAGCTTCTGAAATATTTGAAGGAAGTATTACTGATTTGCCAAACCCAAAAGCAAAGAAAAAGTAATTCTCTGAACGATACAAAGAATGCCAGTCTGCGTTGAGCAAACTGGCATTTTTTATGTCTGCAGGTTTTATCTGGTTTTATCATCACCTGAGCTTATGCTTCTATAATTAGGCGGGGGGATGAGCTAGATTCGTTTTGCTAAATAAAATTATTATAAGAGGAATTATTATGCCGCAAGAAATTAAAGGTAGCTGCTTATGTGGTGCAGTGACCGGTCAGGTTCATGGACCTTACAAACGTTTTTATCAATGTCATTGTGATCGCTGTCAAAAGAAAACTGGCTCAGCGTTCGCTTCACTAATATTTACCGATCCTGAAAATATCCAATGGCACAGTGGTGAAGATAAAATAAAACGTTTTGATCTACCAAATGCGGTGCGCTTTAGTAATGTTTTTTGCTCTGATTGCGGCTCACAAGTGCCTTATTTAACCCGTGATGGCAGTATGCTGTGCATACCTGCTGGCTTCTTAGATGGCGTTCCAGATATTACGCCCCAAGCGAATATATTTTGGGAAGAAAAATTCGCTTGGTACGATGATGGCCAAGCGGCACCTAAATTTGCCCAATATCCAGAATAGTATTGGATTAATTGAATTCAGATCATTTTTAAAATCATAATTGGTATTTCGCCTACTTTTGAATAAGGGGGTAAACTATAGGAAATGATCTGAATTTATGAATAAAAGTCGCCACTGTGGATCAACTCGAGTTTTTTGACATCCCTAGCCCCTGCATCGGTGTTTGCCAATCAGGTAAAGGGGGCTATTGTACGGGATGTTTCCGCAGCAGGGACGAAAGGCTGTATTGGAATCAGACTACACCTTATGCCAAAAGGGTTATTATAAAAGCTTGTCAGAGACGCAAAGCCATAGCCTCACGCAGGAAAAACGGCGATGCTAAAACAACAACACCTCAGCAAACAGACATGTTTGATGAGTAACGGCCTTTCCCACAGACTTCAACTGCGGTAATTGTATGTTAATTGGCTAACTTAGCGATACTGCTGATGATTTGATCCCAAGCCTCTTCAGGCAATGTGTGCCCCATACCTTTAATAATAACTAGTTCACAATTTTCGATGGCTGCGGCTGTGGCTATCCCACACTCGACGGGAACAAGCGGATCACAATCACCATGGATCACCAGGCTCGGTAATTTAATCTTATGTAACGCTGAGGTTCGATCAGGTGAGGCTAATATTGCACAGGTCTGTCGCCACACGCCATCAGGGTTAAATGAGCGTTCTCTGGCGTGCTGCATAAGTGTTGCTATCTTCTTTTTATCAAAATTGAAATAGTCACCATTGAGCATTTTCCATAATTTTAAAGAATAATGTAGGTAAGCTTTAGGATCTTTAGGCGGCGGCTGTATGATTTTTAACATTACCGACTTTTTGGGTTTAGGTAGCGATCGGTTACCGGTAGTAGACATAATAGAGGTTAAACTGGCCACCCTATTTGGATAATCTATGGCGATACATTGGGCGATCATTCCACCCATAGATACTCCTACTAAATGGCAGGTAGCAATGTTTAGATGATCTAATAATGCAACTGCATCACCGGCCATCGTATGTAAATCGTAAGGAACGTGCAGCTTTTTACCAAACAATTGATTGGCCGCGACTGAAAAAATGGTTGGCTTTTTTTGACCTTGTAATAAGGTACTTCTGCCAATGTCGCGATTGTCGAAACGGATCACCCAATACCCTTGGTCCACCAATTTTTGACAAAATCGTGGATCCCAATGAATCATTTGAGTTGCTAGGCCCATTATCAACAATAGGGGTTTGTCTTTTGGGTTACCAAAGGTTTGGTAACACAACGTAATTCCGTTTACGTCCGCGAACAGCTCTTCGCTATTAGTTACTTCACTCAAATTTATGCCCTATCAGGATTTGGATACAGAACTCTATGTAAGGTTTTTTGTCTGAATGGCTGCCATTGGCCTTCTTTTTGCGCTAATCGATTGGCGACAATCCATAATACCTGAGAATTATGTCCTAAGCCCATATGGCTACCTTTCACCTCAATATTTTCCGATTGTGGATGCAAATGTTCATTTGAGTTGATACATGATTGCCAGTGAGCTACGCCGTCACTACGGGAAAAAATAGCTGAACTTGGAACCTGTGGTGGGGGAATAATTCGTTGTGCTGCATCTGGTTCTCGTTGATTTAAATCGCCATTTATCATCTCAAACATTTTAGCCGCTACGGGGGCAGAACCCTGAGGGCCATTAAATGGACTGCCTAACGAAATAACTTGTCTTACACAATCAGGAATTGCACGGGCAATTTCTCTTGCCAAAATGCCACCCAAACTCCAGCCCACAAGGCTGACCTTGGCATCGTGTTTGACATGCAATTCAATGACTTTATTGAGTAACTGGTCACTCACTATATGCTGTCCACCTACAATGTGGGTGCCTAGGTTTCTTCCTAAGCCCCAACCATGAGGTTTATAACCTTTCATTTTGAGAAAGGTACGTAGAGGTTTAGTCGAAATATCCGACGCTAAGAAACCAGGCAAAACCATCACAGGATGTTTGTCACCACGAGGAGCTTGCAGCAATAAAGGCATCAATAAACTGGTTGTACCGAATTCGAAAAGCGATCTGCCCTCCGAGAGCATATGGCGCTTTTTGGGACGATTGTTTGGCAGTGTCGCTATTTCGTTATTCATATAAACTCTCTACTTCTTTGGTTATATACTTCGTGCTTTATTTTTCATTTAACAAAGCGTTAAACGCAGCCATGTTGGCTTGCTTCTTCTGCACGGCAGCTTCCAATTCATTAGCGGAATCTAATATGCATTTAGTTAAAACATCTATATCGGGCATCAAATTGGCTGAACTTGTTGGACTGATTGTGATCGTCCCGTCGTAGCTTAGCACCGGCATAATTAACCCCATACCATCAAAAATGGGCCCGGTTCCCATATTGGTAAGTAACTTGTGTCCGCCTAGATACAACGGAATATTTGGCCCCGGGACATTTGTAATTACCAAGTTGAAAAATGGTTTATGCCACTTGGCTAACGCTGATCGTGTATAAAATCGTGAAGCTACACCAGCTAAACCGAATGGAATTAAGTCTGCGTATCCCATTAGACTTTTAGCGTCAATTGCTTCTTGGTACAGCTTACCAACTAGGGTATTAACATGGATTTTCTCCAAACGCTTAATCGGGTCTGCCTCATTTGTAGCCAATTGGATGTACATGGCTGATACCTGATTTCCCATCGCGTTCTTTTCATCTTTCGAACGGGTTGAGACAGGCACCATAGCTACCAATGGTTGCTCAGGCAATTCCCCTTTAGCTAATAGGTATTGGCGCAACGCACCGCCACAAATAGCCAATATCACATCGTTTAGGGTAGCCCCATCAACCACTTTACGTATTGCCTTTACCCGATCAATTTCGAGTAAAGCGGAATTCCATTTACGTTCTTGCTCAACCACCCCATTAAATGGCGTTTTTGGAGCGCGGAAGGGCAGGGTTGGCATTTTAATGCCATGTACACGGGACAGATAACTGGCTTTTAAGGTGGCCTTGCCTGTATCCCATAACAATCCCGGCAATTTTCCCGGAATAGTAACTAAGTTATACGCACTACGAGCCATAAGGTTCATCGCGCCAGGGATCTTTTCTTGGGGTTTGGATACTTTCGCGGGGACCGGCCGAGGTTTGGGAGTGACATCCCACATCATGGCCATTAAATCTGCACCTGATTTACCATCGAAACCAGAATGGTGTACTTTAGTTATTATCGCGACAGATCCTTTCGGTACTTGCGATACGTTGTCTAAGCCTTCAACAAAAATAAATTCCCAAAGCGGTCTGCTCCTATCTAGACATGTTGAAAAATGCTGAGATGCAGCATAACGCAGTTCCTTCCAAGAACCCGGCGCAGGTAATTTCATGTGTCGTATATGTAAACTTAAATCGAAATTGGGATCTTCAATCCAGTAAGGTCTATCTAGGCTTAGGGGAACGGTAACCAGTCTTTCGGTGAGCTTTGAAACTAGATGGATACGTTTTTCCATAAATTCGTAAAACTCTTCGAATTTCATCGATCCTTCCATTATGCATACGCCACCTATATGCATCGGGATTTTTTCAGTTTCTAAAAATAGAAAAGTTGCATCTAAACCTGAGAGTTCTTCCATCCTGCTTCCCTGTTAACAAACCGTTATAAACATACCGTACGCCTAACAACGTAAATATCAACTTTTTTTTGTGGTTGGATAAGCAGTGCGGCTGAAGCCTTGGTTAAATATGAAAACCCATAACTATGCACAAAAAAAACCGCAATTTGAGTTCAGCATGACTATAATGTCCACTACTATCAATCACATCTCATCCAAAAGTATTCGTATTTATGCAAGCAATTGATTACGCAAAAAAAGCTAGCACCTCATTTGCCCTGCCAGACATTTGTCTGCGTATTCGGCAAATGTTAGATGATCATCAATCAGACGTCGAAGATATCGGAAACCTTGTTAGCTTAGATCCATCACTTGCATCCAAATTACTTAAATTAGCCAATAGTCCATTGTTTAGATTCCGCTCTCAGGTCGATAACATTGGTAAAGCAGTAAACATACTAGGTGGCGAAGCACTATATAATTTAGTTATGGCTGAAACTGCGAAAGATGCATTCGACTCTTTGAGTGATGAAAATGTGGATCTGAAGCGATTTTGGAAACAGAGTTTATTCACTGGTTTAGTGGCTAAGCATTTAGCCAAATTAGCGCGAGTTAGAGGTTCTGATCGGTTCTTTTTGTTGGGTTTACTGCATAATTTAGCAGAATTGGTGGTGACGAAAGAGAGTCCTGAGTTAGCTGCTAAATGTATTCCAGTAGATCAGGCAACAGTGCCATTTGCGCTGCAAAAAAATATACTCGGATTTACTTATCCACAATGTAGCTCAACGATTTTGCAACTTTGGCAACTGCCGACGCAAATTTCATTGCCCATCATGCATATCACCGATGAAGATTATGCTATGGGTAACAAAGAGGTCGCTATTATGCATGTGGCTGCCATTGCAGGATATATGCTGGCGACGAACTTCCCAGGAAACCTGCCTGAAACAATTAATCCAGCGATCTTAGCAAGTGTAGATTTGGATGTTGAAGTACTTGTTGATGCTATCACTTTCAGTAAGCAGGAAATAAACCAAATGATGTCTATCTTCAGTCCTTACTAACTCGCTAGCATTAAACATCGTCAAGCTTGTCGCTAAAAGCAGACATATCTTTGATATGCAATGTAGGAACGGGTTGAAAGTAGCATTTGTTTGATTTTTAATCTATTTTAGTGCTGCATATTGTTACGTTATTATATACAATGTCGCAAAAATAGAACAAATTCTAATTTAGATCGGTTTATATGAAGTTAATTTGCGCCACCATTTGCCTTTTCATCAGTTTTTCCAGTTGTGCACGCACTGATGTAATTCGAGCACTTTTTCTCGCTGATGCACCTTTTCATGGTGATGCGACTGCTGAACATCACGACTCTTTCACCATGAACGGTGAGTTCGGAGTTATCTATGCCGATGGAAATACCACAGGTACTACGGTTACCGGTAAGTTAAATGCTAAACAAGATCTGCTTAAATGGCATCACCGTTACGTGGCAAAAGTACTGTATAAACAAAACGAACAAGTTATTGATGAAAATAGTGAATTAGTTACCAGCGCACAGAATGTTTTCGTTTCAATGCAATCAGATTTTAAATTAAAAAATCCCACTAACCGTCTATTCATGTACGGTGAATACGAAGATGATCGATTTAATTCATATCGTTACCAAGCCGCTTTAGCTGTGGGTTATACAGAGCAATTATGGTCTGATAAAGAGAGTGAGTTTACCTACAGTGTCGGGCCAGGGTATGCGCGCTCGATTGCCAAAGAAAATACTGATGTGTTAGATCAAACTGGTGTTATAATCCGCGCGGCAATGGAATACGAGAAAAAATTCAATGATATGGCAACGTTCAGGCAATATTTAAGCACTGAAACCGACGATGAGTTTTCACGCTCTTTTTCGGAAACTTCTTTGGCGGCAAAAATTAATGGTTCTTTGGCTATGAAGTTGTCTTTTAATATGACCCATAATCGTTCACCTCAAGAGTTGGACGAACCACTAGATACTCAAACTTCCGTCACATTGGTATATCAGTTTTTTTAATTGAATTGCTAAAAATAACCATGAATCAGCAACTTGGTACATTTTGTGTTTACCAACTTGGTGGTTTGAAACGTTTCAAACAATATTCAGTAAAACAATAATAATATCAGCTGTTTTTATTTTAATTAAAATCAGGAAAGTCGAATGAAAAAATCAGTTTTATGTTCAGTTATATTTTGCGCCCTAGCAGCAAATGTAAGCGCAGAAGAAACTAAACCTTTTACCATGGATGGCGAGTTTGGCTTAATCGTCACTTCTGGTAATACTGAAACTACTTCCGTTAAAGGTAAGTTGTCTGCTCATCAAGAACTAGAAGAATGGAGTAACGACTTCATTATTGAAGGGTTATACAAAAAAGACCAAGTAACAGTTGATGAAGAAACTGTTACACAAACCACGGCACAGAAGTGGTTCGTATCTGGTCAGGCTAACTATAAACTAGAAAACCCAGACCATCGTTTATTTGGTTTTGGTTCTTACGAAGATGACCGTTTTAGCAGTTATGATTATCAATCTACCGTCGCTGTAGGTTGGAACCAAAAATTGTGGGCAGACGAAACGTCGTCATTTGAATACAGTATCGGTCCTGGTTATTCTTATTCTAAGACTCAGAGCACTGAAGACGCGGATGGAAATTTTGTAGCGGGTGAGACTGAGAAAGGTCTGATTGTACGTGGTGCATTAGATTATCAGTGGAAAATCTCAGATACCGCTACTTTTAAACAGTTGTTATCAACAGAAGTTGGTGAAGATAATACAAAATCTAAATCTGTGACGTCGTTATCTGCAGCAATAAATGGTTCTTTGTCTATGAAATTCAGTGTGACTTTGGATCATAACTCTGGTGCATCTGATGATACTGAAAAACTAGATACACAAACTGCAGTCACTTTGGTTTATACCTTTTTCTAATCCCTGCTTGTTTGATATTTGCTTGAAGCCGGCTTTTTACGCCGGCTTTTTTATGTTTTACGCAAGGCGTTTACCAACGAAATTGCGCCACCAATAGAGTTTGCTGCTGATTTGCATCTATCGGAAGGTCTAATTGGGCTCTGTTTTGTGCTGTATTCTTGTTGAAATGCTGCTCTATACCTAACTGCCAATTTTCATCAATATCGTAGCGCCAAGCTAAAGTTAGCCCGTAGCCATCACTGTTATTCATGTCGGTGGGGAAAACATCATCTTCAGATACTATAAACCTGTCATAACGCAGGCTTATTCGGTGCTGTGATACTGTATGGCTAAGCATTAAATACCAAGCATCAAAATCCACGTAAACATACTTAACGCCCATTACAGTACTGCCGGTTATAATTTGGCTAATCAGCCGTGTATTGGCGTCTAATTTATGTTGCATGGAAAACGAATGGAATTTAGTGCGCCAACCATAAAGTCGTTGACTGTTAACCGCTAACGGATCAGCTTGATTATCGTAATAATAATAACGAAAGCTTGATTGGTTGAAATAGCTCAGATGCAAGCCTGTATAAAACCCCCAACGTCGGTCTAGTTCATGGAAAGGTTCTACATAGTCAGGATGAAATATAAAGTCAGTATCAATCACCGTCGGGTAGGCTGCAAAGTTGACTCTGTCATTGTTAAGAGACTGTCGGTCGTGCATCGCAAAGCCGCGCCAACTTATTAAGGTACCAAGAGGATCATTACCTTTGAAAGTCGCCGCAACAATCTCCCACGTCCAAGGGCTTCTTCTTGCTCTGCCAGGGCTATAAAATGATAGCTCTAGACCTAGCGTTCGCATTTCTTCTCCTACCCAGCTATTGATTGCCGATTGGGTATAGGTGTAGGGAGATAGCCAGCCTGCATCGACATTTTCCAATGACAAGCGTGGGTAAAAAAAGCCAGCTCGCCCTTTGAATTTGATTTTTTCAGGGCTTAAAGGTTTATAGTTTAAAAACGCTTGAGAAAACCCGAAATGTTGTTCACCGTCAGCATAATAATTCGCCACGGCATCTACACTTACGCTGGAGGTTATGTCTAAATTTGTGTGCAACAGAGCTTGTTGAATACCTAATTTACTTTCATCGTGACGAAGAATACCGGTACCTTGATGTTGGTACGATTGCCAACTGTCAGCATCAGCAAGGTAAATTTGCATTAGGCCGCCAATCTGATTTGCCACGGCTGGTGTTACAACACTTATACATACCAACAAGCTAAACACAAAGTTGGCAATCAACGTTTTGCACAAAAGGTAATTTTTAACTATCAATAGCAAAGTTCCATGTTGATTAGCATTACACTCTATTCGTAATCGGTTAGTTTATCTGCTTGTTGCTCATAAAAACTAAGGTCTTGTAATAGCTTTTCTTTTAGAGAAAAGCGCGCACTAGTTGGAGCATCAACATTAATCATTTGGGTCAAAGCGTCGAAATCATCTTGAATTCTAGGATGCCAAATTTTGACTTTGTAATGACCTTTAGGAACGTCTATTGTTACTTTTCCATCTTGACTGGTTTTTGCAAAATAAGGCGTATCTACCACCCAAATATAAGCAAGCATCCAATCATGAACATTACAACCGAGTTCTACTTCACCTTGATTCTCAAATAGCAATGGGTCGGCGTTTGATCCTTTATACAACTTTAATTCAAATTGTTTAGCTGGAGAAAAGGAGTAAACATGGTGTTTGATTGAATCAGAATTAGGAAATACTACTTTACTGCCTTTTTGAACCGCTAAAATGTGTGGCATAAATTGACGGTCTACTTGATCCATGACCGCAATATCTTTGCTAATTTCAGCAACCGCAACATCGTCTTCAGGCTCTAGGTAAACGACAGTTTGGAAAACAGGGGTATTGTTATGACTCACAACGTCAATTGTTACCGGTATCGCGAACGCTTTAAGGCTAACAAACACAGTGCAAACCCAGAATATCTTATGCATCTAAGTACTTCCCAAATCTCGTTGGCATTATAATTAATACCAGTAGAACGAGTTTTTAACCAATAAATTTCTTATTAATATACCTTGTTATGGGCAAGGTTACATTTTAATTGATGGCTTGATTGGTTGTTCAGTTATGAGGGGCAAATGAAACCCGTTTAAGGTGACGTTGAATGGCGCATAAAATAAACAGCACTTCCCGATAGAGTGGCTATCGGGAAGTGTTAAACGATTAGTGTAAAATACGAGTTTTAATTGTCCCGTCGATTTTAGTGAGTTGCTCAAATGCTTCTTTCGCATCGTCTGTCTCAACGTCAATTACCACATAACCAATATTTTCATTTGTTTGTAGATATTGTGCAGCGATATTAATGTTGTGAGCTGCAAATGCTTGGTTGATCTGAGTTAAAACACCAGGCGCATTGACGTGGATGTGTAATAAACGAGAACGATTTATATGTGATGGCAAGGATACTTCAGGGAAGTTAACCGCTGAAAGCGTCGACCCGTTGTCACTGTATTTGGCCAATTTACCCGCAACTTCAATACCGATATTTTGTTGTGCTTCTTGGGTACTTCCACCTACGTGAGGAGTAAGAATCACGTTATCAAATTTTCTCAAAGGCGAAACAAACTCTTCGTCATTTGATTTTGGCTCTACTGGGAAAACATCAATAGCAGCGCCGTTCAACTTGCCTGATTCCATGGCTTCTGCCAATGCATCAATATCAATTACGGTGCCTCTGGCAGCATTCATTAAGATAGCGCCATCTTTCATCATCGCCAGTTCTTTTTTGCCAATCATATTTTGCGTCTGTTCAGTTTCAGGCACATGCAAAGAAACAACATCTGAAGTACTGAGTAATTGCTTAAGGGTTTTAACTTGAGTTGAGTTACCCAAAACCAATTTATCTTCTATATCAAAAAACTGGACTCGCATACCTAAGTGCTCTGCCAAGATGCTTAGCTGAGTACCAATGTGGCCATAACCAATAATACCTAAGGTTTTGCCTCGCGCTTCATATGATCCTACTGCGCTTTTTTCCCATACACCGCGATGGGCTTTGGCATTTTTACTTGGTACACCACGAAGTAATAAAATGATTTGGCCTAGGGCCAACTCTGCAACTGAACGGGTGTTAGAGAAGGGCGCATTGAACACCGGAATACCGCGTTTTTGTGTTGCTTTAAGGTCGACTTGATTAGTACCAATACAAAAACAACCAACCGCTACGAGTTTTTGTGCAGCATCTATAACATTTGCAGTGAGCTGTGTACGAGAACGAATACCAATAAAGTGAACATCTGCAATCTTTTCGATTAACTCTTCTTCCGATAACGACGTCTTAATATATTCAATATTGGTATAGCCATTGGCTTCAAGGGTTTCCACTGAACTTTGGTGTAAACCCTCAAGCAACAATATCTTAATTTTTTCTTTGGGCAGTGATACTTTGCTCATTAATGTTCCCGTACATGATCGTTAGTTAAAGATATCCGAATTAAGAGACATCTGGACGTCTATTTGAATGTGAAAAATACCAGAACTTTTTCAAATAAGAAAGAGCCTGTTATATTTATTTGGTCTAATCAATCTCAATTACTTCGGTGTCTGTGGCGACTAATACGATATCTGCTGCACGCATGGCGAACAGTCCATTGGTGACAACCCCTGGAATCTGATTAATTTGTTTTTCCAATTCAACTGGATTAAGAATTTTTAAATTGTGCACATCAAGAATGACATTACCATTGTCGGTAATCACACCTTGACGGTATTCAGGATCGCCACCTAATTTTACTAATTCTCGGGCAACAAACGAACGTGCCATCGGGATTACCTCAACTGGCAATGGAAAGGCACCTAAAACCGGCACTTGTTTGCTGTCATCAATAATACAGACAAACTTTTTAGCTACAGCGGCCACAATTTTTTCTCTTGTTAACGCTGCACCACCGCCTTTGATCATATGTTTATGTTTGGTTATTTCATCTGCCCCATCAACATAAATGTCAAAATTGTCTACTGAGTTGAGATCAAACACTTCGATTCCCATTGCCTTCAGTTTTGCCGTTGAATCATCAGAGCTAGAAACCGCACCTTTAATCTTGTATTTTACTTTTTCCAGTGCGCTTATAAAATAATGCACGGTTGATCCCGTGCCTACACCAATAACACTATCGTCAGTAACAAATTTGATCGCGGCTTCGGCAGCGGCTCGTTTTTTTTCATCTTGAGTCATGTTTGATCCTATTCATTGGCAATGTTTAATACATTCAAAAAATCTGCGCAGAGTATACCGCACTTAGCTCCCACGCGGCTACAAACACTGTATATCTTGATTTGAGGTTATTTAGGTTGAAATAACGCGACTGGGGGTGACTATTTTGTGGACCGGAATATCCCAACTTTCGGTGCTTAAATTGGACGCTTGCTGACAGTCATGGGCGTATCCAATAAGCTGCGGTTTTACCGGAGAGGAGGTTATTTCAGCAAGTGTTCTATCATAAAATCCACCGCCCATACCCAACCTATTGCCAGTTTCATCAAACGCGACTAAAGGTAAAAATATACAATCGAGTTGTGGCACTGCTTTAACTTGTGATGATGAGATAACTGGTTCAGGAATATTAAATCGATTTTTACGCATTTTAGTATCCGCAGCATATCGAATAAATATTAGATAATTCTCACGGGATGGATCTAAAACAGGTAAATAGGTTGTTTTACCATTTTGCCAACACCAATCAATAATGTCGGTACAAGACAACTCTCCGTCTTGGTCAAGGTAAAGTGCAATGTGATTGGCATGCTCCAGTATTTGGTGTTTGATAACAGTCTGAAGCGCGTCTCGACTAGCTAGTTTTTGTTGCTCTGCAGATAGGTTGCGGCGCAATTGACGAAATTGTTTACGTAAATGGGATTTGTTTTCTAACAACGCAAAGACACCTTTGAAAACACAGATTAAGCACAACAATATCTGTTCAGTATACCAATAACTCGGTTCTTTTCTATCAGCTTGGTGAGTAAATTTTAGGATTAAATTTAGTTAAATGATGAGACACAGGTGAAGTTGTGTATTCAGAGCTTAAGATCGATAAATTAAGCGTTTAAAACGAAAATGGTAACCTTAATTACCATTTTCGATAGGGGATATTGTGATTACAGCGAGTAGGTGTCGATGTACAATTTACGCAGTCGATCATGATCAACTTTGGTGGCAACGTCGATTTGCTGGGCGTCTAACCAAAGAGGGCTGGCAGTACTACCTTCTGGTGCTACTGTTGTCTGTCCGCGGTTAAGTGGATCAGTGGAAACTCTGGCATGACCGCGAGTAAATTCAAATAAACTGGGGTCTACTAAATAAGCCAGTGGCATCGCATCATGGAAGAAACAAACACGGTCGTCTCTATCTTGTGAATAAAAGTCCACGTAGAACTGAGATGACTTTTTGACGAATCCACCCAGCTTAGGGTTTTTGATTTCTAATTCATCAAGAAAATCTAACGTGAAAGGCACATCATTAGTCACATCCAAACCAAACATTTTCAGATCCCATGGCGCTGCAAACACTATCTCAGCGGCATACGCATCGTTCCATATGTTAGCTTCAGCTACAGGAGTCACATTACCCTTCACAAAAGCAGCGCCACCCATAATGACCACTCCTTTTACCAAGTTGGGGAGTTCAGGTTCTAAACGCAATGCTAAGGCCAGATTACCTAGCGGGCCAATTGCCACTAAGGTGATTTCACCTGGATGTTGACGAGCCATATCGACAATATATTGGGCTGAGCTGCGAGGATCGAGTTCGCGCTTTGAAGATGGAAAATCGATATTGCCAAAACCATCATCACCGTGCACAAAATGTGCGTAACCTGACTCAGGACCAACCCAAGGCATACCCACACCCTTGGTTACTGGAATGTCTTGATCAGCTAATTCACATAACGTGAGTGCATTTTGAGCCGACATAGTAACAGGTACGTTTCCGTATACTGTGGTTAATCCCAATACCTCGATATCAGGAGATTGAAAGGCAAAAAATATTGCCATTGCGTCATCAATACCTGGATCGGTATCGAGAATTATTTTATGAGCCATATAATCGTTCTCTTTAATGATAAATTGTGGTTAAGCTTGATGCTGACTGAGGAAAAGATCAACCTCTTCAGTATTCGGAATTGATTGGGCAGCGCCACTACGTGTCACTGCTATTGCTGAAGCTGCGCACGCGCGCACTAACGCATCCTTGGGTTTATGACGTCGACTGTATGCCGCTAGAAAATAACCAATAAACGTATCACCAGCTGCGGTCGTATCTACTGTTTCAACCGAGAATGCAGGAACTGTGATGGTTTCTTCAGCCAATACAAATCGCACTCCTTGTTTACCTAAGGTAATTAATACCTCTGCATGGGACCATTCGCGACGGAAATATTCTTCCATTTGATCAATATCGTCGACTCCGCTAATTGCAGCTGCTTCCACTTCATTAACAATCAGTAGATCGATACAGTCATGGGGGAGCTGTTTCACTGAATCAGTCATTGGCGCTGGATTAAAAGCCACTTTTAACCCTAACTTTTTAGCCTCTTGAAACACAATGTCTATGGAGCTTGTTTCATTTTGAGTTAGTACCCAAGCAGATTCATCAGCGCCATCAAGGGCTTTGAGAACATCCTGATTTTCAATTTCAAGGTTCGCGCCACCAAATAAAACAATGGCATTTTCACCTGAAGAGGCCACTTGAATTATTGCATGGCCAGTAGGGGAGTCGGTGCACTGCACATATTTGCAGTCAACACCTTGTTTAATCATTGCTTGCTTAAAATGGGCGTCATGTTCGTTAATTTTTCCCACATGCCTAACATCGGAACCCGCTTTCGCTAGTGCGATCGACTGGTTTGCTCCCTTGCCGCCTAATAATTGTTGATAATCTGTTGAGGATAAGGTTTCACCGGGTTGAACAAAATGATCGACCTGATAAACATGATCAATATTGATTGAACCGAAATTAATAACAGCCATAAAAGTTCCAATTTAGCGCTATGAGATTACAAAGAAATGCGTTTGTACCATAAGTTAACGCTAAAAAGAACAGTTTAACCTGACCATTTGGTCAACTTTGACGGCCTAACGGTTATTTTTTAACTATTGATAACTTATTGCTGAAAATTTCTGCACTTCGAGATTGCTAGGCTATCGAGAAAAGATAGACGCAATTTTGTCGAATAAACCTTGAGTTTCCACAAATGGTTGCTCGTTAGCTTGAAACAAACGAACAGATATAGTCGCACCGTGTCCCCAGGGCCACCAAGACAGCATTAAGTCATTTTGCCCATTGTCATCTTTGGTAAGCAATTGTTGTTTTTTCTCGAGAATGCCGAAAAATCCTGCGCGGTGTTTGAGAAACGGATTGGCTTTTTTAAACTGCTTCTTATCCCAAATATGGGGAAAATGTTTTTTGGCTATTGAATAAACGTGCTGTGCATGGTCCACGGAAAACTCAGCCAGAAGACAGCCAAAATGCTCGTCCCACTTCCATTCGATTTGATGGTCTAGGTCTTCAAAAAATTCAGGACAAGCTTCACGCATTGCCTGTTGTTCAGTCGGTGGCACTTTCATCACATTATTATTCTTTTCAACGTTAATTTTAAAAGTTTAGTGGTTTTCACTAAGAAACTGTTAGCGCACTGTATCGGCCAATTCCCTGTGTGCCTGAAGTATTTTGTATAACGCCTGTTTTCCGTCCAATCAACAGTATTAGAATAACCTGCAATTTATGAACCGAAAACTTTTATATTCTTATAAAACAATGGGTTGTGAATTTTGGAGGGTGCATAAAAAAGCGAGGTGTCAAATAAATTGACACCTCGCCCTATGAAATTAGAATCTCCCAAAATGCCGCTGTTCGGTGTGGGCCCGTGAACCGAAAGTTCAGGGCGGAAACATCATCACTACCGTAGGCGTCTTGATACTAGCCAAGCTTGCACAATAGTAGTGGAATCAATTTCCAGGTTAAATAGCATCGGCCAGGGACAAAACTGAACTGGCAAACACCCCAGGAGAATTACGAATTTTAGCATAGCGGCGCTAAAATAAAATCGAAAACTGGTAATTCATTTTTAGTTGCTTATAAACTGCACTAAATGGCGAAATTTCAACACAGTCACCGCTATCAAAATGACAAAGCTTTACTAAAGCCTCATCATGCTCTAGGCAGGCACCTTTGGTAGTGATACGATCTCAAAGCCCTATCTTGTGTCAGTTCTTGAGTGGAAATGGCACTAATGGAAAATAAAGGAAACAAAATTGAATCCATCGCATTTAAATTATGAAGAGTTGTCTACTTTATTGGAACAGCACAATATTCTCACTGATGCATCTGAAGTACATGGCATTTTTTGCGGTATGTTATCGGGTGGAATGGCGTTAGAAAGTCAGGAATGGTCAGTTGCGCTTAATGATTCAATAAATCAAGGTGACGCTTTACCTAATGAGGTTCAAGTGCAATTAACCGCGCTTTACAATGATACCTGCCAACAGTTATTAGAAACCGATTTCACTTTAACCTTATGTATGCCCGATGACTCAGCTCCAATTAACGAAAGAGGCAAAGCATTAATCAATTGGATTCAAGGTTTTATGTTGGGGTTTGGTTTGCACCAAGCTGATTTAACTGCCTGTTCTGCCGACGTGAAAGAAGCGTTAGAAGATTTTTATGAGATTTCTCGTATGGACGAAACCATGCCAGAAAATGAGGAAGCAGAAAAAGCCTTGTTCGAAGTCATCGAATACGTTCGAGTTTCTTGCATGTTATGTTTCAACGAATTGGGTCATTCAGCTGACCAAGCACAAACTGAACCTAAGACGGTACATTGATGTCATCAGAATTAATTAAAGAGTGCACTAAACGCCGACAAATTTTACGTGAGCGAATGTTGCCAAACAGTATTGCTGTCATACCTGCAGCAAACATGGTAACCCGCAGCAATGATACTGAGTTTCCTTTTCGTCAAGACAGCGATTTTCACTATTTGTCAGGCTTTCCGGAAGCAGATGCCTATTTAGTGATTAGTAATAGTCCATTGATGGGCGATGTATTCAGCGCTTTATTTTGTTTACCTAAAGATGAATTAGCAGAAATTTGGCAAGGTAGACGGATTGGAGCTGAGGCGGCACCAGCTGATTATGAAGTCGACATAGCTCACCCCCTAGACGATATCCTAGTAGGTTTAACAAGTTACCTAAATGGTCACGAAAATCTGTATTTCGCTCGCGGTCATCATGGCCCTAGTGATGCGTTAATGGATGAAGTACTCGTCAACTTACGCAATGCGCCAAAACAATCGAAAATCGCTCCTAGTTGCGAATTCGATATTCGCATACTGCTACATGAAATGCGCCTATTTAAATCTGACTTTGAAATTTCAATTATGCGCCAAGCTGCCGAAATTTCTTGTGATGCGCATATCGCCGCAATGAAATTCAGCGAAGTGGGCAAAAATGAATTTCATTTAGAAGCCACGATTCATCACCATTTTGCCATGCATGGTGCAAAGTCACCTGCTTACTCAACTATTGTTGGTAGCGGCGACAATGGGTGTATTTTGCATTACACCGAAAATAATTGTGAGCTACAAGACAATACCTTAGTGCTGATCGATGCCGGTGCTGAATTGCAAGGATATGCAGCGGACATTACTCGCACGTTTCCGGTAAATGGTCGATTTAGCGAACCACAAAAAGCGTTATATCAACTGGTGTTGGATGCACAATTGGCGTCTTTTGCCATGTTTAAACCTGGAAGTACCTTCAAAGCCGCATCTGATAAAGCCATTGAAGTCCTCACGAGGGGACTAATTGAATTGGGATTGTTGAGTGGTGACTTAGAAGACAACATTGAACAACAAAATTACCGTCAGTTCTTCATGCATGGACTTGGACATTGGCTTGGCTTGGATGTACATGATGTGGGTAACTATAAAGTGGCAGGTGCAGATCGGGAGTTTGAACCTGGCATGGTTATGACTGTTGAACCTGGTTTGTATGTGTCTGAAACGGCTGAGGTTGATCCTAAATGGAAAGGCATTGGTATTCGTATTGAAGATAATATTGTGATTACCGAAGATGGGTATGAAGTGTTAACCGATAAAGTGCCAAAGACCATTGCAGATATTGAAAATTTGATGGCGAACTAGCAATAATGAACAAAGCTGAACAATCATTTGATTTGGTGATCGCTGGTGGCGGGGCAGTGGGTCTTAGCTTAGCGTTGGCGATTGTGAAACAAAGTCAGCTTAAGGTTGCCCTGATAGAGGCTAATCAGAGCCCTGAAGCGGCGACGCCCCGTTCAGAGTATTCTAGCGGTGACGATTCAAGCTATTTAGATTTGCGCAGTGTTGCTCTTTCTGCCCAGTCAAACCAGATGTTAACCGCGTTAGGCTTAACGGGATTATCTGAATTTGCTTGCCCAATTTCGCATATACATGTGTCAGATCAAGGTCATTTGGGGAGCAGTACCTTAGCTGCGCAAGAATACCAACTGGATGCTTTGGGGCAGGTGATTGAATTACCCGTGTTGGTGAATTTATTGCAAAACGAAATCCACCGATACGCAAAACAAGTTACCTTTTTTTATGGTCAAACAATTGAACAGCTTCATAAATCTTCGGGGCAGATAGATGTAATTCTAGGTGATGAACAACGATTGAGTGCGTCGCTATTGGCAATTGCGGAAGGAGGGAATTCCCCAACTCGCGAAAAATCAGGCATCGAAATTCAGCTCAAAGATTATCAGCAATCAGCGATCGTAGCCAATGTTGCGCTGTATGAAGACCATAACAACACTGCATTCGAACGTTTTACCCAATATGGCCCTTTGGCTTTGTTACCTTTAACGACTCCATTGCAACAAGCCGATTCGTATCGAAGTTCGTTAGTCTGGACGTTGTCGCAAAAGCAATGTGAGGACGTATTGGCGTTAAGCGATGAGGAGTTTATTGCGCGTTTACAAGATGAGTTCGGTTATCGATTAGGGAAAATAAAAGCCGTCGGTAGGCGCAGTGCTTTTCCATTGATTCAAAGTAAAGCGTTACAACACATTCACCATCGCACCGCGTTATTGGGAAATGCTTGCCAAACCTTACATCCCATTGCAGGGCAAGGATTGAACTTGGGGCTAAGAGATGTTGATGAACTTGTGCATATTATATTAGCTGAAGAAACTCTGGATATCGGTCAATATCGAACTCTACAGCGCTACCAACAAAATCGCAAAAATGACCAAGGCCGCTTAATTAGTGCAACGGATTTATTGGTTCATACTTTTTCTAATCTTTATCCTCCGTTAGTTTTAGGGCGTAATCTAGCCCTTGGTATTTTAGATTGTCATCCTAGGATAAAACAAATTTTAGCTCACCATGCCATGGGCTTTCACGGCACATCAGGAAAACTCCATGCAAAATTATGACGTAGCAATTATTGGCGCAGGCATTATTGGCTTAACGGCTGCACTGGCGTTGCAGAATACTGATTTGCGTGTTGTGGTTATCGATTCTGAGCCGGCGGATCAGCCTCTGGGTCAAGAACCAGAGTTACGAGTAAGTGCAATTAATCTTGCTAGTCAGAACATTTTTTGCAATTTAGGGGCTTGGCAAGGCATTTGCGAGCAACGATTGCAGCCTTATCAACACATGCAAGTGTGGGAACAGGATAGTTTTGCCAAAATTGATTTTTGGGCATCGGATATTCAGCAAACACACCTAGGGAGTATTATTGAAAATCAAGCCATCCGCTTAGGTTTGATGCAACAACTCAAACAAGTCGCGAATGTAGAAATTGCGGCTAGTGCCAAAATCGCCAATATTTCCATTGGTCAATCAGAAAGTTTTATTAGTCTAGAAAATGGCAATCATGTCAGCAGTAAACTAGTGGTTGGTGCTGATGGCGCGAATTCGTTGGTGCGTAAAGTGGCAAATTTACCGCTGACTTTTTGGGATTACGATCAGATTGCTATCGTTGCCACTATTGAAACAGAATTCGCGCACGAAAATGTGGCGCGACAAGTGTTTACCCCTGACGGACCTCTGGCGTTGTTGCCATTGTATGAAAAAAACTTGTGCTCAATTGTTTGGTCACAAAGAGTCGAAAAGGCAGAGTCTCTGTTAAAATTGGATGATCGAGCATTTAATCATGCCTTGAGTGCCGCCAGTGACACGCGTTTAGGACAAGTGAAGCTTGTGAGTAAACGAGCCAGTTATCCGTTAAAAATGCGTTATTGTCGCAAGTGGGTGAGTGACCGTATTGTTTTGATTGGAGATGCTGCTCATACCATACATCCTTTAGCAGGGCAGGGCGCAAACTTAGGTATTGCTGATGCAGCTGCATTAGCCGAAGTGCTGGTTGAATTGCAACAGCAAAATAAAGATATAGGTTTGGCTAAAAACCTGCGTTCATTTGAGCGTTGGCGTAAATCAGAAGCACTGCAAATGATTGCCGTCATGGAGAGCTTCAAGCGACTTTTTAGTGGTGCCAACCCGGTGAAAAAGTTGATCAGAGATATAGGGTTATCAGCGACAAATCAGTTATCGCCGTTAAAAAACGATATTATTAAACAAGCAGTTGGAATTGAGGGCAATTTACCTAAGCTGGCAAATATAGATACCAGCTTAGATTCAGCAAGTTAGTACTTATTAATTTGCTGTTTTTATCGGTTATTTAGTTAGTTTTGTAACCACACTTGGTATTCTTCTGAGGCTAGGAATCCGGCAAACGCGGGTTCACTTCCCAAACTCTCAGGAGTAAATTCGTAATACAATCGTTCACTGATCAGATTCAATGTATCAGCTACTCCTTGGTAGTTTTGTTGTTCATTATAAATGGTTAACAAGGTCCAGTAGGGAGGTTCAAAATTTGGCTCAGCATTGACACCTAGGTAGGCATATTTTAATGCTTCATTCATTTCTCCCGCGTTGTAATATAAATTTGCACTCAGCTCGCCAAGGGCTCCATCCATTCCAAAGCGTTTAATGACGTTCTCCATCGCTTGCATGACTTTGACGTTATTCTCGGTCATCACATAATAATCTAGCAGCATAAATTGGGTAGAGGGTAGGTGACCAAAGTATTTGTCTAACAAACTAAGTTGTGCGAGATATTCTTGATCATTAATATTTTGCGCAAGGCCAACACCAGTATCAATCATGACTCGTTGCTTTTTCATATCTTCCGGCATACTTAAAAGCAATTTATAAGCTTCTAGAAATTGCCCTGATTGACGTAAGCTGCCAATTCGTTGGAATTTCTCCACCACATCTTTGTTAATTTTTTCTTTACCAAACATTTTGCCAAAAAAAGAATCATCAGTAGATATCATCAATGCCGTTGCTTGGGTTAAGGAGTCACTAAATTGAGCGCCTTTGCTGGCGATATGGAAATCAAAAACTTTTTGTTCTTCGTTGAGAAATAAAATGAGGTATTCATGCCCACCTGTCGCGTAGTCGATGCGGACAAGGGGGCGCAGGGCACCTTGCTCGTCAAGCATGCGTATAAAGCTAGAGCTTGATTCTTCATTGAAAAATTGTGCAAAAAGATTATTGATTAAGGTTTTCCGTGTGCGTTCCGCCGAAAATCCACGCACAAAATCATTTATTTCACTTTGTTTGGAAAATAACGCACTGCCAACAATTTGCCCTAAATTTTTCGTGTCGGTCATTTCTCCTAAACTATCTATATCGTGATTATTCAGTGCTTCAGCAAATTTAATGGCGCTCTGTGCGGATTGTTGTGCGAAAACCGAGTTTTCGTTGTTCCCACCCATTTGTTGGGCGTTGCTCAAATTTGAAAATACGCTTAACAGAAGAATGAAAAACGTATTTTTAATAAAAAATGCATATGTTTTTGAGATTGAATCAGTGTTCATAAAATAAGTCCATTTTACGTTTTTAGTTTTAATTTTAGGTGTACCTAATTGAGTTTGCCGATAAAGTTATGCTTTGTACATGACTGAATCGTTTTCAAATATTGTAGACCGTATGCTTTTCGATAAGTTATTTGCCTTAAACGTTTCATAGCAGGGCTTCGCGATAGAGATTGAAGGAAGTCTAGAGTAGCAATATTGTGTTGCGTGTTTTTTGCACATATTATAATTAAAAACGTCTTGGGCTTATATCATTGTGCAAAAAAGAACTTTCTTAAAATTATCCTCTTTCGGAATGGCATCTATAGCATTCAATGGTTTGTCGTTGGAGACCGCGGCATCACCTGTTACATCAACCAAACTGTCAAAGGTTACTGGCAACGTTCAACCGATTTCAGTGCAAGAGAGAAAGCTGCGTATTGCTGCGGCGCAGAAGCATATGGCAGAACAAAAAATAGATGCCATTATTCTAGAGCCTGGTGCGGCTATGGATTACTTTACTGGAATTCAGTGGTGGCGAAGTGAAAGGCTTACCGGCGTTGTCATTCCTCAAAGCGGTGATATTGCCGTTGTTTGTCCCTTTTTTGAAGAGCCAAGTATTCGTGAGTCTTTAAAACTTGGTGATGATGTTCGAGTTTGGCAAGAGCATGAAAGTCCCTTTGAGCTAATCAAACAGGTTTTGCAAGACCGAGGCATAAGAAAAGGCAAGTTGGGTTTTGAGTCTACGCTTAGATACTTCGTCCTTGATGGCGTAATGGCTTTGCTACCTGATATGAATCACGTCAGCGCCGAACCGGTCACCTTAGCTTGCCGCATGTATAAATCTGCACATGAATTGACGCTTATGCATAAAGCCAATGAAGTGACCTTGATGGCCTATGAACATGTGTTTTCTCAGCTTCAACTGGGCATGACGCAACACGATGTAAAACAATTGATGGACGCTACTCAATCACAGCTTGGCGGCACAAATACTTGGTGTTTAGCGCTGTTTAATGAAGCAAGTGCATATCCACATGGCACTGGGCAGTCGCAGGTTATTAAACAAGGCTCAGTCATTTTAATGGACAGCGGTTGCAGTGTGCATGGTTATCAATCAGATATCAGTCGAACCTTGGTTTTTGGCGAAGCATCTAAAAAGCAGCGCGCAGTTTGGGAAACGGTCAAAAAAGGCCAGCAAATAGCATACGAAACCGCTCTAGTTGGCACTGCTGCGGGTAAAGTGGACGACGCGGTGAGAGCGTATTACGAAAAACAAGGTTATGGGCCACTTTACAAGCTACCTGGTTTGTCACACCGAACAGGGCACGGCATCGGCATGGAAGGTCATGAAAGTGTCAACTTTGTTAAAGGTGAAACAACGCCACTAAATAAAGGTATGTGCTTGTCAAATGAGCCCGGAATTTATATCCCCGGCGAGTTTGGTGTGCGTTTAGAGGATTGTCTTTACATGGGGGATAAACAAGCCCATTGGTTCACCGAACCCCCTAAATCATTAGACGAACCACTAGGTCGATTAGTCCCGCTTTCGGTTTAATCCACCACTGTAGGACGGGCTTCAGCCTGTTGTTATGTTCCGATGATGCGGGGCTAAAGCCACCGCCTACAGGGTAGGGGAAATCATCTTATTTGTAGCATGGCCTTTAGGCCATGGAAGGTGGTTAACCTCCCACCAAAGTTTCCGTGCAGGTTGTAGCATGGTCTTTAGGCCATGAAATTCCCCTAACGCGGGGCTAAAGCCACCGCCTACAGGGTAGGGGAAATCATCTTATTTGTAGCATGGCCTTTAGGCCATGAAATTCCCCTAACGCGGGGCTAAAGCCACCGCCTACAGGGTAGGGGAAATCATCTTATTTGTAGCATGGTTTTTAGGTCATGGGAGATGGTTAACCTCCCAACGAGGTTTTCGCGCAGGTTGTAGCATGGTCTTTAGGCCATGGAATTCCCCTAACGCGGGGCTAAAGCCACCGCCTACAGGGTGGATTTTGCGCGGGGCTTACGATTTCAACCTGGCCATGATGAAATCGGCTAAGGCGCGACTAATTTGCGGGTGTTGGGTATCGAGGTTGAATAGGCATATTTTGATTTTGCCTAATTGTGGCAACGACTTATGGCGAATTTCCTGTAAGGCACTGGGTAAACTAGACCTTGCTAACGCGGTGATGCCTAAACCTTGTTGTATTGCTGCTATCAACCCATAAAGATCGGCATTGGTATAGGTGATTCGCCAGCTGGTGGTTTGTTGTTTAAGTTTTTCAATTACACGGGAGCGATAAACACAGCCATCTGGAGCTAAAACCAGTGCTACTTTGTTAGCGCTTATGGCTTTATTTGCATCGCCCACCCAAATTAACTCATCTTCTAACACCACTTCACCTTCGGTTTGTTGATCTGGATGCACTAGTGCCAGCACTAAATCAAAGTCACGGTGATTTTTATCATTGAGTAAACTACGGCTCAGTTCAGAGGTGACTTCTAGGGCGACATCTGGATATTGTTTACTGAATTCTCCGATGATACTGGGGAGTAGGGTAGTAGCAAATTCGCTAGGTATGCCTAGTCGCAGTCGGCCTCGTAAAGACGATTGTTCGAATTGACGGAATATGTCGTCGTTGATACTCAGCATGGTTCTAGCTTGTTGCAATAGCGCCTGACCATCTTGGTTGACTAACTGGCGCTGGCCAATTTTATCAAATAGGCGACGTCCAAGTTGTTCTTCTAATTTCTTAATTTGTAAACTGATTGCCGGCTGCGAACGGCCCAGCATGTCACCCGCTTTAGCGAAGCCGCCTAGCTCTACGACAGTTACAAAAGTACGCAATTGGTCTAAAGACAGTTGTCTCATAAAAGATATTCAGCTTATAAATTCATTAGGATTACTAATTTAAGTAATTTAATACATTTAAAAAAATTATGTAAGCATTTGAATTATCAATTTGTCCCAGCGCCGAGTGATTTCTATACTGCTAATTCTAAGTGACTCAATCAGGTGAAGGTAAATGACCAACAAAACAGTTTTACACCCCAAGCATATTGAAGCTGGCGCAAAAATGGTGGACTTCCATGGCTGGGAAATGCCGATTAATTATGGTTCACAAATTGAAGAACATCATTCAGTGAGAAAAGATGCTGGCATGTTCGATGTGTCGCATATGACGATTGTGGATGTAAAAGGCAGTGAAGCTAAAGGCTATTTACGCAAACTATTGGCTAATGATGTAGCCAAATTGACCGAAAAAGGTAAAGCCCTTTACAGCGGTATGTTAAATGAAGAAGGCGGTGTGGTAGATGATTTGATTGTTTATCACTTCGACGAAACAAATTATCGCTTGGTTGTTAACTCAGCCACTCGTGAAAAAGACATGGATTGGTTGAACAGCGTAGCTGATGGTTTTGAGGTTACTATTACTGAAATCCCTGATTATGCAATGATCGCTGTGCAAGGCCCGAACGCTAAACAAAAAGCCGCGACTTTGTTTTCAGACGCACAAAAAGAGGCTGTTGCTGGAATGAAGCCGTTTTTTGGTGTGCAAGCAGAAGATTTGTTTATCGCTACGACCGGTTATACTGGCGAAGCGGGTTACGAAATTATGGTGCCTAACGAAATGGCGGGTGATTTCTGGCAACGTCTGATCGAAGCTGGTGTTGCTCCATGCGGCTTAGGTGCTCGTGATACCTTGCGTTTGGAAGCAGGTATGAATTTATATGGCCAAGACATGGACGAAACGATTTCTCCGCTAGCCGCAAACATGGCTTGGACTATAACTTGGGAACCAGCAGATCGTGATTTCATGGGCCGTAAAGCACTTGAAACACAGAAGGCTGAAGGCACTCAGAAGTTAGTGGGCTTGGTGATGACTGACAAAGGTGTTTTGCGCACAGGTCAAAAAGTGAAGGTGTCTGAAGGGGAAGGCGTGATTACTTCCGGTACATTTTCTCCAACCCTAGGACATAGTATTGCCATGGCAAGATTGCCTGCTACTGCAGATACCACCGCTGAAGTAGAAATGCGTAAAAAGTGGGTAACCGTTAACATCGTTAAACCTAGCTTTGTTAGAAACGGAAAAAGTGTTCTTTAAAAAGGTGAGATAACATCACCTTAAATGAAATTTCGATTAAGTAGTTTAATAAAAACCAATATTTAGGAACGATTATGAGCAACATTCCATCAGAATTACGTTATGCATCAACTCACGAATGGGTTAGACCTGAAAGTGATGGCACTTTTACCGTCGGGATCACCGAGCATGCTCAAGAGCTTTTGGGTGATATGGTATTTGTTGAGTTGCCAGAAGTTGGCGACGCGGTAGGCGCTGGAGACGACGTAGCTGTAGCTGAGTCAGTAAAAGCAGCTTCTGATGTTTATGCACCTATCACAGGAACGATCGTAGCCATTAACGAAGATTTGGAAAACACACCAGAACTTGTTAATAGTGACGCTTTTGGCGACGGTTGGTTGTTCCGCATAGAAGCTGAAGATCCAGCTGAAGTGGAATCTTTGTTAGATGCTGAAGGTTACTCAAACAGTATCGACGAAGACTAATACTCGTTATCAGTAGAATGCTCGCAACTGTAATTATTCGTAATTACAGGTGGCGAGTATTATCTATTGATAGCAAACAAGTTGTATTGAATTCAAATATATAGAGAGCTTTTGCATTTCTATTTCCAGTATCACATTGTTCAAATTAAAGGCACTCATTCATGGCTAATACTCCGTTTTCACTCGCTCAGTTAGAACAGACCGAAGATTTTGTAAGGCGTCATATTGGCCCAAGCGAAAGCGAAATGGCAGAAATGCTCGAATTTGTTGGCGCTGAGTCATTAGACGACTTGATGAAGCAGACTGTTCCTGCTGGGATCCGTTTACCAGAATCCTTAAACATTGGCGACAGCATAACCGAAGTACAAGCATTACAAGAGCTCAAGCAAATTGCGAGTAAGAATCAGATTAAACGCAGTTTTATCGGCATGGGTTATAACGATACCATCACGCCAAATGTGATTTTACGTAATGTATTGGAAAATCCAGGTTGGTACACGGCATATACGCCTTATCAGCCTGAAATCGCCCAAGGTCGTTTAGAGGCGCTGTTGAACTATCAACAAGTGACAATTGATTTAACCGGATTAGAACTTGCTTCTGCCTCTTTATTAGATGAAGCAACGGCCGCTGCAGAAGCCATGGGGCTTGCTAAGCGTGTATCTAAAAACCGTAAAGCCAATAGCTTTTTTGTGGCAGACGACGTGCATCCACAAACATTGGATGTGATTAAAACCCGTGCAGAAATGTTCGGATTTGATGTTATCGTTGGCAAAGACTCAGAGGCCGTTTCTCACGATATATTCGGCGCCTTGTTGCAATACCCAGGCACTACTGGTGAAGTCAAAGATCTGACCGATATCATCAGCGCCCTGCATGACAACAAAGCGATAGTCTCGGTAGCCGCAGACATTATGAGCTTAGTCTTACTAAAGTCGCCTGGTGATATGGGCGCGGATGTTGTTCTAGGTTCTGCTCAACGCTTTGGCGTTCCAATGGGCTACGGTGGTCCACATGCCGCCTTTTTTGCCACTCGCGATGCTTATAAACGCTCGCTACCTGGCCGCATCATTGGTGTATCTAAAGATACTCGCGGACGTCCTGCACTGCGCATGGCGTTGCAAACCCGTGAACAACATATTCGCCGCGAAAAAGCTAACTCAAACATTTGTACAGCTCAAGTATTGCTTGCAAACATGGCCTCGTTCTACGCGGTTTATCATGGTCCTAAAGGTCTGAAAACCATTGCCACTCGGATTAATCGTTTTGCCGATTTATTAGCTGCAGCATTGACCCGTCATGGTTATGCGTTAAAGCATAATAGCTGGTTCGACACCATCACTGTGTTAGTTGAAGACAAAGACGCCCTTATTGCTCGTGCTGCACAAGCGGGTATGAATTTACGTTCAGATCTAGCTGCAAACGAAGTGGGAATTTCTGTTGATGAAACCACCACCCGTCACGACTTAAAAGCGCTTATCGATTTATTCTGTGGTGATACTCATGGTTTCAATATTGAAATGATGGACGCAGAAATTACCACCCAAGGTTCGAAATCATTACCCACGCATTTACTGCGCACTGATGAGATTTTAACTAACCCAGTGTTTAACTCTTATCACTCAGAAACCGAAATGTTGCGTTATATTAAATCTTTGGAAGACAAAGATTTAGCCTTAAACCATTCAATGATAAGCCTTGGTTCATGTACCATGAAATTGAATGCGACTGCGGAAATGATCCCGGTAACTTGGCCAGAATTTGGCAAACTGCATCCATTTGCGCCAATTGAACAGGCGCAAGGTTACAAGCAGATGATTGACGAACTGAGCGATTGGTTAATTAACATCACCGGGTACGATGCGATGTCGATGCAACCTAACTCTGGTGCGCAAGGTGAATATGCTGGCCTAATCGCCATCAAAAATTACCATGAAAGTCGTGGGGAAGGGCACAGAAACGTATGTTTAATCCCAAGCTCAGCCCACGGAACTAACCCTGCTTCAGCGCAAATGGTGAGCTTGAAAGTAGTGGTGGTTAACTGCGATAAAAACGGTAATGTCGATTTAGCTGACTTGCGCAAGAAAGCCGAAGAAGTGGCTGAAAATCTGTCCTGTGCAATGATCACCTACCCATCTACGCACGGTGTTTACGAAGAAACCATCAAAGAAATGTGCGACATTGTGCACGAGTTTGGTGGTCAGGTTTACATGGACGGTGCCAATATGAACGCCCAAGTTGGGGTAACCTCACCTGGATTAATTGGTGGTGATGTGTCGCACTTAAACTTGCACAAAACCTTCTGTATTCCACACGGTGGCGGTGGCCCAGGTATGGGACCTATCGGCGTAAAAGCCCACTTAGCCCCATTTTTGCCGAATCACAAAGTAGTCGATACCGGTAATACCACTGCTGGAAACGGCGCTGTTTCAGCCGCGCCGTGGGGAAGTGCATCGATTCTGCCAATCAGCTATATGTACATCAAAATGATGGGCAGCGAAGGCCTCAAAAAAGCCACCGAAGTGGCAATGCTAAATGCCAACTACGTAGCCCAGAAACTCGAAGGGCATTATCCGGTGCTTTACAAAGGTCGTAACAATCGTGTTGCTCACGAATGTATTATCGACCTGCGTCCAGCTAAGGAAACCTCAGGTGTAACTGAAATGGATGTGGCTAAACGCCTAAACGACTACGGTTTCCACGCGCCAACTATGAGCTTCCCAGTAGCTGGTACGCTGATGATCGAACCAACAGAATCTGAAGCAAAAGCAGAACTAGACCGCTTCATCGAAGCCATGATCTGCATACGCGCTGAAATGGCAAAAGTGGAAAGCGGCGAATGGGATGCAACCGACAACCCATTACACAACGCTCCACACACCCTAGACGACATCTGCGACAGCGACTGGAATCGTGCCTACGACCGACAAACTGCCGCATACCCAGTGCCGTCAGTGGCTAGAAATAAATTTTGGCCAAGCGTTAACCGCATCGACGACGTATATGGCGATCGTAACTTGATCTGCTCATGCCCAAGCATTGAGACCTATATGGAAGATTGATTTTTTTTGTTTTCAGTAAATAAAGTGTTTACGGGGATTAAATAAGACGTTTACAGTAAATAAGATGTTTACGAGGATGCTAAAAGCCCACTTTGATGTGGGCTTTTCTTTATTTTATGTCTGATTTAAGGGATCTATATACTATCGAATATTTCACAGTTTTTACGACAGCGCTGGTAAGGGTTGATATCGTTTGTACATGGGAAGATAATATCAAATAAATTTAAACTGAATCGAACCTACTAAATCGCAGAACATTGATGCGGAATTTATTATGCGATGAAAATTATTTACCTTATAAACTTAGTCCAAAAAGCCTGTTAATGCGGATCACCTCAGAGGTGGCAGCGAGCAGAGACTCGCAAGCTACAGCAAAAAATTACAAACCTACTACTCCATTTGAAGGAGTAACTGTTGCTCGTATTCATCATTGCGCGGATTGTGGGCATAAAGGAAATTTAACACCTCACAAGTATTGGGGTTCTGGAAGAGGCTGCCCTAAATGCGGACCAAGTAGACGCGGAGTTTCAAAGTCATTAACACAAAAAGAAGTAGAAGAACGGGACCGTGCTGCCAAATCAAAATCTTATGTTCCTGTAGGAAAATACTCGGGAAATCACACTAAGAGATTACATCGCTGCTCAGAGTGCGGGTATAAAGGGTATTTGGCCCCATCAGCGTATTGGAGCAATGGTACAGGTTGTCCAGAATGTGCTAAGGCTAGTCGAGGTGACCAACGAAAGCTAACATCGGATGAAATATCGAATCGCGATAAGAACGCAAAGTATGCTGACACCTATTGTCCGCTAGATTTGTATCATGGATTGCACACCAAAAGACTTCACGAGTGCAGGGTTTGTGGCTACAAGGGAAGGCTGACGCCAGCTAGCTATTGGAGATCTGATACAGGTTGCCCCAAATGCAGTAAGGTTATACAAGTACTGCGTCAGAAATTAGATCCCGAAATTGTTGCGCATAAAGACTCAAACGCTTTGCACTATCTGACCTTTCCTCCTGTAGGACCTTATGATGCGATAAAAATTCATCGAAAGCATAGCTGCTTAATCTGCCATATTGAAAAAAAAATGACACCAGATCAATTTTGGCGTGGCGGTGGATGCCCTATATGTTCAAAACAAGAGAGAAAAGTAACTTCAAGAAAAAGAAGATCTACTTTAGCACTTGAGACTGTCCTAGAGCGCGATGAAAACGCAAAGTATGCCGAATCATATCCTCCTGCTGAGTGTGAAGAATACTTCAACAATCATACTTTTCGGATCCACGAGTGTAAGGCGTGTGGTCATTTGGGGGAATTGACACCAAAAGAATTTTGGCAACAGAAAAAAGGGTGTCCTAAATGCAATAGTCGAAAGCTTTCGGCTCAAATAGTCAAAGAAAGAGATCGTAAATCTACTCATTTCAGCACTTTCCCACCTCAAACTGGATTTGAAGGAACAAACATTCATCGTCTTCATGAGTGCAATGAATGTGGCCACTTAGGCATAATGACACCTAATCTTTTTTGGAGCGGAACTGGTTGCAATAACTGCAACTTCCAAATAGGTGAGAAAGAGGCTTTTAGAAGAGACAGCGAAGCACTTCACGCAACTACTTACCCGCCGATAAATGGCCAGAAATACTTAGGAATAGATGTAAAACGCAAACATATGTGTACCACACCAAATTGCAACTTTACAGGCATGATGTCTCCTTACAACTATTGGAAAAAAGACGTAGGGTGCCCAAAATGTGCAGAAAAACGAATCGCATTATTACATGTATTCTCAAGTGAGCAGATTAGAGAAAAAGATATTGCATCAACATACTTTAGTGAATACCCGCCGGTTGGAGGGTACACGAATGCATTGACACCTCGTCTTCATAAGTGTGCCGACCATGGAGAAAACTGGACTGCACCATGTAGTTTCTGGTCGGGAACTGGCTGCAAAATCTGTGGTATTAAAAGGAATGCGGAAGGTCGTATTCTTACTTTTGAAGAAATCACACTTAGAGACTCAAGTTCTCCAAATTTCAAATATTACCCGCCGGTCGGCAACTATGAAGGTGCTTTGATTCCGCGGCTTCATAGATGTTCAAAACATGGTGAAAACTGGACTTCTCCCAGTACTTATTGGGCAGGAACTGGCTGCCCCGGCTGCGCAATAACAGGATTTGATAGCACGAAATCTGGAATTTTATACTATCTTAGAGTTGAGTTTTCACCCCGCGAGTACATATACAAAATTGGCATTACTAATCGCACGGTAAATGAGCGCTTTACGAACTTTGATCTCGAAAAAATAAAAGTAGTGCGTTTATGGCGTTATGAAGTTGGAGTTTACGCCAGAAGGCGGGAGACTGAAATTTTAAGAGCATTCAGAGAATTCAAATACAACGGAGAAAGAGTCTTGTCGAGCGGCAATTCTGAACTTTTTGTTAAGGATGTGCTTGAGATGGATTTTTAAATGGTCTTAAT
>NZ_BAABWR010000022.1:0-82790 GCF_040370605.1 Aliiglaciecola sp. NS0011-25 | reverse complement strand
GTTAGCATTTTTATCTTCGCTATCTAAGTAGGTATAGTTGGCTTGTACTCCAAAGCCGTCTAACATGCCTGGTAGATAATCAAAATAATGTAAAAGCGCTAATTCTACCCCTTGAATTTCACCACCAGAGCGATTACTTTTCTGTGTAACAAACTCAGTTAATGTGCCAAAACCAGGGATATTAACAGTAGTATCAACTTCTTCCCCATTAATGTAGATGCTTGGCGTTGTGTCTTGAATGGTTTGGGTAGCAATAAAGCTACCTATGCTTTTAGTGAAAAAGTTAACGGCATAGGAATTACCATTATCTTGATAATATTCTACTGTTAAATCGAATTGAGTCGCTTCATAGGGGAGTAAAAATGGATTACCACCGCTGGTTGAAAAATTAGATGCTCGACTATCTGTGTAGTTTCTGTTCACACCTATATCGGTGATTGATGGTTGTGAAATCACTTTAGCACCCGCAAAACGAGTAACAAAACCGTTATCAAAATCCATTTTGAAATTTACACTAGGTAATATCTCGTCATATTTATTCGTACGCGTAATTTGCCCTGGTTCAGAGTAGCCAACATCGATGCTGACACCGTCACTTTCTCCTCCTGGGGCAATACTTAATCTGTTTACGCCAAAACCGCGAGATTCGGTTTCAACTTCTACATATCTTAAACCGACATTAGCACTCCAGGCATAATCGCTAATATCCCCTGCTAAATTAAGTTGGGTATATATTGATTGCTTAGTTTCATCTGTAGCGGTTGAGCGCGGTTCACTAAAAGATTTGTCTGTCCAATTAGGCTCTTGTCTAAGTACGCCAATGGCGTCAAGATATGTTGATATATCACCCACCATTATAAAACGATCGGGGAAAGTCCCACTTTCTTCTGATAAAAAGTCACCAGTAGTGTTTACCGCAAAGAGAGAGTCATCCAAATCCATAAGTTTATTACAAATTCTTAAAACGTTTCCACAACCACTGTCAATTCGGTAGTGGTCAACGATTTTCTCACGATCAGAATAAGCTATACCGACATCTATAGAAGTGAATATGCCGGAGTCAATTTCGTAATTTGTATCAAATTTGAATTCGGTTACTTCATCTACTAATCGCTCGTCAAATAAAATATTAAAGTGCCCTCTGGCGTTCGCGACATCAGTAAAATCTATATTGGTATCGAAGTTGGCAATGTGACCGTCACCTCTTAAATCATATGCTAGTATGTCATTGCCCGGGGCTTGAGTGTTATCAACATAGTTAGGGACATAATTATGGGTAATAGGTGTCGATTCTGCTTTTGAATAAAAAGCATCAAAATCAAAAGTAAAGTTACCAACATAGGCATTGAAATGGTATCCAATGGCATTTGTCGTACTTGTTTCACCACTTTCGCCAAATTGTCCATCTAGCGGGTGGTTACCAAACTTTTCTGCTTGAATGGCGGTAAGGTTATCTGACGCTACTACGTTTCTCCAACCACCACGTTGCAGAGGAACTTGCATACCTTGTCTAACTTCTTGGCGCTTAAAGTCACTAAATAGGTAGTCAAGTGAATGGTTCATATTATCGCTTTGAGCAAACTCAAAGGTTAGGTTTAGTCCTGTTCTCTCTCGCTCTTCTTCAATTAGATGAAAGACATAACGGCCTGGGTACCAAAGCCCTTCAGGTGTAATAACGTTGCCAGACTGATCTTTTATATCACCAGTGATCTCGGTTGCTTTAACAGTCGACCAGCGATTAGTGTGCACGGTGTCAATGCGATTGGTGTTTTCTTGATGAGTAAAACCAACCAGTACGCCAAAGCGATCATCCAAAAATGTATTGCTAACAATGCCAGAAAGTTGCGGACTGTAATCACCAGATAAATCGTTATGTTTAACTTGCGTTGAACCTGCTGCATGAAAGCCTGGATTGTTGAGTGGACGAGCCGTTTTAACATTAACATAGCCACCAATACTACCTTCAGGCGTTTTAGCTGTTGACGCTTTAGTAACTTCAGCCCCTGAAATTAGCTCTGATGGTAATAATTGAAAATCTAAAGAGCGACCTTTATCTGTTGTTGCTAAAGTTCTTCCATTTAATTGAACAATATTAAATTCCGGGCCAAATCCTCGAATGGTTAATTTCGAACCCTCACCATTTTCTCGAGAAATAGCCACCCCTGATATTCGTTGTAAAGATTCGGCAACATTTTGATCTGGAAATTTACCAATATCTTCGGCGGCAATGCCATCAACAATGCTGTCAGCATTTCTTTTATCTTGCAGCGCATGAGCAAGGCTGCTTCGAATACCTGACACTTCTATAACTTCAACTTTTTGTTCTGCGTCTTCAGATTTAATCGCTTTGTTTTCTGAAGAAGTTTCTTGAGCAAATGCGCAAGACGGCATTTGCACATACAGTGCTGCCAGTAACGCTAAACTTATTTTGGACTTTTTCATTTATACCCCACTTTAAAATGTATGGCATGAGTTCTTTTTAGCCATTTAGAATTTTTATTTTTTTAATATTGCAAGCGCCAAGTATGCAACAGACTATACCTTGTCTAACCTAACAACTCGGGATAACGTTATTATTAATTATGCATACGCACAACGTGGTGCTCAATGTGGTCTTTGTAATTCTTTGTAATTCTTTGTAATATAAGGTTATTTATTTGGTTGAGGGTTGCTTTGGGTGGGGGTAACGTTTGCAGTTATCTTCTTGCCTGTTTAAATTAAGCATGCTATCTTATTTCAAGAATAGGATTTGTCACGTCGAAAAAAGGAGTGTTTTTTACCACTTTCTTCCAATGAGTAAATGTGAAAATAAAGTAGGCCGGCTAGGAGCGTTATTTTCATTTAACATTAATGATATTACGCTTTTAGCTTAGATGCTCTTAATTTACTTCGTCGTTATCATTTTGAATTTAGTGTCGATGGTTCAGTCAATCCGTATGACAATTAAGCAGGGGAAATAATTAATGCCTAAGTTATTCTTTAGGCTTTTGTTCAGCATATATTTAACAGGTAGCGTAGTTCATATTGCAGATGTATTAGCATCAAACTTTACTGTTGAACAAGAGTTCTATGGGGAATTGGAAGATAATCAAGTCATCACAAAGTACATATTCAATGGTCCCCAAATTACCTTTTCTGCTATCAACTACGGCGGCATTATTACATCTCTTGAAGTTCCGGATAAGAATGGACAACTGTCAGATGTTGTTCTTGGCTACGACAAACTCAATGATTATGTGCACCGTAATAGGTATTTTGGGGCAATCATTGGAAGGTTTGCTAACAGGTTAGAGGGTAGTAAAGCGACTATCAATGGACGAACCTTCGAGCTAGAGAAAAATAGATCTCCTCATCATTTGCATGGTGGTTCAATTGGTTTCGACAAGGTCGTTTGGAGAGCCAAAACAGAAGTTACTGGTGATGGTGCAAGCTTAATTCTAAGTTATCTAAGTAAAGATGGTGAGGCTGGTTATCCCGGAAATTTATATGTCACTGTGACTTACACCGCCAACATAAAGAATCAATTAATTGTGGAATATCAAGCGAGTAGCGATGCTCCGACCATTTTTAATCCTACCCAACATAGCTATTTCAATTTAAGTGGGAATCATGCAGCAAAGATAGATGATCATATATTAATGCTCAACAGCAAAACTTATCTGCCTCTAACAAAAGAATCTATTCCAATGGGAGCCCTCGCTAGTACAGAAGGCACTCCTTTCGATTTTTCTTCGCCGACTAAGCTGGCTGAAGTGTTCGAAAAAGCCCCTCAAGAGCTAAGGGATACAAAAGGACTCGATCACTTTTGGGTCAGCAAAGAGAGCAGGGGCTCACTGAGCAAATTTGCTGAATTGTCTCACCCAAAGTCAGGTAGGAAGTTAACCGTACTTTCTACAGAAGTCGGAGGGCAAATATACTCCGGAAACTACCTGAATTATTCTGTCATCGGTAAGAGAAATACGCCATATCAAAAGCGTTCAGGTATTTGTATTGAGACAGGGCAATACCCCAATAGCCCAAACAATGGCTTACCTTCCGTGGTGATAAACCTTGGTGAAGAGTTTTACTCAAAAACTGTTTATGCATTTTCTATTGAAAAGTGAATATTTAATAAGTTATCAATTTAAGCTTTTGCTATTGACTACTTCGTAGAAAGTAGAACTGCATTAAAGTCTCTTATCTATGTGTTTATCGGTGTTTTTTTTGGATATCGTTGTCATTATTCTCCTGCCTTTTAAGTTTCTTGCTTTTGTTTTTTCTCATGAGTAATCTTTGCTTTATGAGGCCTTTATAAATCAAGTTTGTCTATAAATCCGTGAAAAATATAGATAAAATTGTTTTTTATCAGGTGCTTTTTAGAGTTCGTATGGTTAACTCTTGTACTCAGTTGTTAATAATGGTAACGTTCTCCCTATCATTGTTTGATGTACTCGTTACATCAATGTTGATTACACAAATGATGCACTACGCATTATTTTGATGTAATGGCGGTGACGTAAATAATAAATCATAGTGAGATTATTGAAGTAATCGTATTAGGGGGAAGTATGAAAAAGAGTAAGTTAGCTATTGGTATCATTGCAGCAATAACTAGCAGCTTAACTTCAGTTGCCAGTGCACAAAGTACAGACAACGAAGGCGATAGTAAGTCAAAAAGCATCGAAGTTATAACCGTATCTGGCGTTAGAGTAAGTGAGCGTCAGTCTATTTATACAAAAAGAGAAGCTGACACTTTTGTTGAAGTTGTAACTGCGGCAGATATAGGTGAATTACCAGAGCGAGGCATTGCTGAAGCGTTAGAGCAATTACCAGGCGTTGTCGGTAATCAAGATCGTGGTCGCTCTAATACAGTAGCGGTTAGGGGACTTGGCGGTGACTTTACTTTAACGACCATCAATGGCCGTGAAGTAGCATCATCATTTGGTAGTCGTTCAGTAAACCTTAATTTATATCCTGCAGAAGCTGTGCGCAAAGCCATGGTAATGAAAACACCAATGGCAAATCAAATTGAAGGTGGTATTGGTGGCACTGTTGAAATGCAAACGCTACGTCCACTAAATGTAAATTCAAACATTCGTACCATTAGTGCTCGTGGTATATACAATGAAGGCTCAAAAGACGTAGAAGGGCAGGATGAATACGGCTATAGAGCCAGCGGTATGTTTAGTGAAAAGCTACTTGATGATACCTTTGGTGTGGCACTTGGCTTATCGGTTCTTTCAGACCCGCAAGTGAACAACCGCTTTACCGTTGGCGATTATAACGCCAATAAAGATTACAACGGTGATGGTATTAAAGACCCTGCACCAGGTTTTATGGCGGCAAACCCTCAATACAGAGATGAAGAAAGAATTGCAGTTTTTGGTAGCCTACAGTGGCAACCAAATGATAGTGCTGATATCACCTTTGACGCATTATATTCAAAGTTTGAGTTTGAAAATACTATTCCTGGGCTTTCTTATATTGATTTTAATAATGGACCATTTAAGCCAGAAGATGCAGTTGTTGATTCTGTAACTGGTGATGTAACTTCAGCATTAAGATCTAAAGCAAGATTACGTTCAATTAGCGCACAATCTACTAATCTAGATGAAACTTTAAATTTAGGCCTTAATGGTCGCTTTTTCACATATGATTGGGTAGTTGATGCCGACCTTGCTTACTCAGAGGCAGAACGCCAGTTTGATGTTATTAATGTTAAAGCACTTGATAACGTTGCCAATAATCCTATTCAGTATGACTTTTACGGCGACACCTTGCCTAATATTACTATTGGTGGGGGCGAATATGACGCTCTTGAACCAAGCCAATTTAGAGTGCAAGAAGGTAACGATAACCGAACCAGTGGCTCTGATAAAATATTATCAGCTCGATTAGACTTTTCTCGTGATATTGAGTTGGGCGCATTTGAAGGATTGGAGTTTGGTATTAGATATGCCAATCGTAAAAAAGAAAGTAAAGCCGATAAAGAGGCCTACAAATTGGCATGGCCTCAGCAGTTTTACTTAACTGAAGAGATGGTGTCTCAGTTTCCTCTAAACAACGCTTATGGCGACTTAAATTCAGATTTACCTGGTAGCTGGGCATATATTAAGCCACAAGATGGCTTAGCATTGATTGGAGATGTGTTAGGTGGTTTACCTGAAAGAGAAATCACTTTAGCAGACCAGCAAGGCTCGTTTGAAACAGAGGAAGAAACCATATCATTATACGGTCAATTAAATTTTGCTACAGATATTGGTGAGATGCTATTTACCGGTAATGTAGGGGTTAGAGTTGTTGAAACTGACCTTACCTCTAATGGTGTTCGTGGTGAAGCTAAAATGGTTGATACCGATGGTGATGGCGAAGCAGATGCAATCATTTTTGATGAAAGCTCATTAGTCGCTTACAGCGATTCAGATAGCTACACCAATGTATTGCCTACCTTTAATGGCCTTTTAACGATACAAAATGACTTACTAGTGAGAATGGCTGCGGGTAAAGCAATTACTCGTGCTAATTTTAATGATATGAGTGCTTCATTGAAATTAAGTGAAATTGATGACTTGAGTGAGCCACTAGGTACAGGCTCCGGCGGTAACCCAAATTTAAAACCTATAGAGTCAACTCAAGGGGATATTGCTTTAGAATGGTACCCTAATAAGGGAGCTATTTATTCTATCGGTTATTTTTATAAAAACTTTGACTCTGCCTACGGCCCTGGAATAGTAACGCAAAACGTCAATGATTTATCTTTTGATGTTAAAACTACTATTCAAAATAATGAAGGCGGTACTATCAAAGGTGTTGAGTTAAGTATGCGTCAAGAGTTTGATTTCTTACCGGGACTTTTAAAGCACACAGGTATGTCAGCAAACTATACTAAGATGGATAATGATGTGTTAGTGGATTACAACACTAAAGATGATGTCGAAAACCTTCAGTATGCTGAAATGGCGGTAGATAACACTTGGAACACTAGCCTTTTCTATGATGATAATACCTTATCGGCGCGCGTAAATTATGGCTATCAAGCAGAGCAAGTGCAGCACGAAGGCGGTAATTACCGAGTGAAACGCCCTACGTACTTACTATCTGCTAGCATTAATTACAAAGTAAATAAGCATTTATCTTTAGTTCTACAAGGCTCTAACTTAACTGATGAAGTTATCGAATTTGGCCAAATTGGCAAGTTTGAAGAGCAAGCAAGTATCAATCGCTTATCTCGTGTAGAAAGCTCTGGCCGACGAATTTATTTAGGCTTGAGAGCGAAATTCTAGCGACAAGCGTGTCTTGGATAACACCTAAAGCAAGTATCGGTTTTAGGTGTTGTCTCACTCTTTTGGCTAGCAGTCTCTGCTCGGTGCTTGTTAGCCTTTTTCAATCCATTGTTAATTGTTTTATTTAGGTAAACTCTCATGTTTAGTAAATACCTTGTTGTTACTGGCACAGTTATCACCTTAGCGACGACTTTATTACTATCAACAGCCTGTGCTGACACTGGTGACCAAAGAAAGCCCAATATCTTACTTATTGTCGGTGATGATCATGGCTTTGGTGATCTAGGCGTAGCCAAAATTAATTCAGATGTTGTCACGCCAAACTTAGACAAGCTCGCCAACAAGGGGACTCGATTCACTCAAGCTTATGCTACTGCGCCTATTTGCAATGCCTCTCGCGTTGGCTTAATTACCGGCGGTTATACACAACGTTTTGGTGGTTATTGGTATGAAAGTGATGGTTTAGAACAAGTAACACAAAGCACCTTGGCGGAAACGCTAAAAGCGCAAGGTTATAAAACTGGCTATGTTGGCAAGTTTCACTACGGTGGCAACCATCAGCCAGAATCAAGAAACTTTCCCCTCAACCACGGTTTCGATAGCTTCTACGGTTTCTCAGGTGGTAGAAAGCATTATTTAATTCATAGTAAAACTGCTGAAAAGCAACATAGAAAAGCACGTAAGGCCAACAACACCATAGGTGAAAGCCTTAAAATGGGGCCAGCATGGCTTAACGACAAAAAAGTTGATCAACAAGGCTTTGCTACTGAGTTGATTGGTGAGCACGCCCATAAATTTATTGCTGATAATCGCGATAAGCCATTTTTCCTGCAAGTCTCCTTTAATGCGGTACACAACTTTACCCACCAGCTGCCTAAGAGTTATTTAGCTGAGAAAGGCCTGAAGGGCTACCACGATTGGGACCCAGCCAAGGAAGCTTTTCGAGATTGGTATGTCGGAGGGCGTTATCCGAATAACCCAGAGGGTCGTCAACACTACTTAGGGCAGCTACATTTTCTTGATGTAGAAATTGGCAAATTGCTAAATGAGCTTAACAAGCAGGGCTTAGCTGACGATACCTTAGTTATTTACATTGGTGATAATGGCGGCTCGACACCAATTTACGCTAACAATGGTGAGCTACGTGGCAGTAAATACACCTTATATGAAGGTGGCATCCGTGTACCGCTCATTGTTTATGGCCCTCAAATCTATCAGCAAGGTAAGGTTATGAATCAAGTGGTTAGCGCGATGGATTTATATCCAACGATCTTAGCTGCCGCAGGTATTGCCATTCCAAGTCACCTAGATGGCAAAAACATTAGCGCATTATTAACCAAGGATGTTCAAGCGACTGATAGTCAATCACTTAGTGAGCGCACGCTGTTTTGGGATACTGGTCATGAAATTGCCGTGCGCAGCGGCAAGTGGAAGTATAAAGCTGCTTTTGATGATTACTATGCCAATAAACAAATGGTCAATTTAGAGCTAGGTGAATTTCTATATGATCTAGAAAAAGATCCAGGTGAAAGCCAGGATGTATCAAACAAATTCCCTGAAGTGGTGAAGCAGTTACGAGCACAATATCAACAATGGGCCAAGACTAATCAAGCCAATCCCAAAGTCAGCAACAAGACCAGAAATAATAGAGCAAAATTAGGTTTATAATGATGAAGAACTACTTATGTCTTGGCATGATTTCAGCCTTGTTCTTGGTGTGCCAACCGTTAATGGCTAAGCAGAAGCTTAGCCGGAAGCCAGAGTGGAATCGTGTTGATATTCAACAGGTCAATGCTGAGTTGCCACACGCCAATATTACCCCTTATAAGGAATTAGCAACGGCCAATAATCAGCAGTCGTTAAATGGGCAATGGAAGTTTCATTTTGCTGAAAACCCTGAGCAAAGGCCAGAATCCTTTTACCAAAATGACTTTGATACCAGCCACTGGCAAGACATCTCTGTACCTGCTAATTGGGAGCTCAATGGCTATGGTCGTCCCTATTATGTAAACAGTGGTTATGTCTTTAAAATGCAGCAACCTTTTGTGCCTAGTGAACAAAATCACGTGGGCTCCTATCGTCGCAATTTTTCAGTTCCTAAGCATTGGTTAAGCAAAGAAGTGTTTGTCAATTTTGGCGCGGTATCAAATGCTTTTTACCTCTGGGTTAATGGCGAGAAAGTTGGTTATAGCCAAGGCTCGAAAACACCAGCAGAGTTCAATATTACGCCATATATAAAAGCGGGTGAAAATAATATTTCCCTAGAAGTATATCGCTTTAGTGACGGCAGCTATTTAGAAGATGTTGATGCATGGCGGTTATCGGGTGTTACTCGTGATGTCAGGTTATATGCAAGCTCAAAAGTAAGAGTTCGGGATTACTTTATTAAAGCCGGTCTTGAAGATAATTATCAACATGGTCGCTTAAAGATGGAGCTAGATATAGCTAATCACTTACAACAAACCTTTGACGGGCAGTTGTTGGTGACTTTGGCGTATAACTCAAAAACCATCGGGCAATTTAAGCAACAGCTTGCGTTATCGGCTAAGCAAGAAAATAGTAAACTGATGATAGATGAGAAGATCTCGCAAGTACTTGCCTGGTCAGCAGAAACTCCGCATTTATATCAAGTTACTATTTCACTGCTTGATAGTGATAACAAGCTACTGGATAAGATAGATGATCATCTGGGCTTTCGTTCCGTTGAGCTAAAAAATGGACAGTTATTAGTTAATGGTAAGGTCATTACCCTACGTGGTGTGAATCGCCATGAGCATGATATGAAAACCGGCCATGTTGTTAGCAAAGCATCGATGGAAAAAGACATTGCCCTATTAAAAAAGTTTAATGTTAATGCTGTACGTACCTCACACTACCCGAATGATCCTTATTGGTACAAATTGGCAGATCAATACGGCTTGTATTTAATAGATGAAGCAAATATTGAGTCTCATGGCTATATGAACAAGCGTACTGCTTTGGGAAGTCTACCTCAGTGGCATAAGGCGCATATGACCCGCATGAAGGCCATGGTGGAGCGAGATAAAAACCATCCCTCCATTATTGTTTGGTCGTTAGGTAATGAAGCCAGCGGTGGTAAAGCCTTTCAAGACATGTACGATTGGACTAAGCAAAGAGATGATAGCCGTTTAGTGCAATATCAAGCAGCTGGGTTGGTTGATTATACCGACATTTATGTCCCTTTTTATCGCTCGCCAACCGAAGTAAAGCAATATCTAGATGGTGAGCCGCTAAAACCGTTAATTCATTCTGAGTACGCTCATGCTATGGGTAATAGCCTAGGTGGTTTTCAAAAGCACTGGGATGTGATTTATCAATACCCTATGGCACAAGGCGGTTTTATTTGGGATTGGCACGATCAAGGGTTGTTGCAATATCGTGAAGATGGTTCAAGTTATTTCGCATACGGTGGCGACTTTGGCCCTCAGCAGGTTGACGGGGTCTCACCACCGAAAAAGCCATTAAGAGGCAACTTTTTAGCAAATGGCATTATGCAGGCGGATAAAACGCCTAACCCGCATGCCTGGGAAATGAAAAAAGTATTTCAACCGTTATTAATTTCTGCTGTTGATTTAAATACCTTAACTTTTAAAGTTGTTAATCGACGAGATTTTGCCAATAGCAAGGATTTAGATTTTTCTTGGCATCTGAGTGAGAATGGCGTTGAAATATTAACGGAGCGCTTTTCCGTTGAGCCCGTTGAAGCTGGCGCGAGTAGTCAAGTACAGCTAAGTTTGCCAACGTTTAAACAGCAAGCTGGTGCAGAATACTTCTTAACGATAAAAGCACATGCGAATAAATTTGCAGGGCCGCTTATTCCTAAGCAACATTTAGTTGCCTGGCAGCAATTTAAATTGCCAATAACTAAGTCGGCAACCGCGCTAGATTTAGCGGCGTTTCAACCATTGAAGGTCTCTGAAACCAATGAAACCATAAATGTCGCAGGCGGCAAATTTCAAGTTAAATTAAATAAAGCCACTGGCTTACTAAGCTCACTAACATACGATAATGTTGAGATGTTACGTACCGGGTTAGAAGCTAACTTTTGGCGTCCGCTAACTGATAATGATATTGGCGGCAAGCTACATATTAGCTCCAAGCAATGGAAGAATGCTCCAGAAAAATTTGATAAAAACCCCCAAGTTAGCGTCGAGCATATTAGTGATAAAGCGGTGACTATCAATGTTGCTAGAAAAAATGGTAAACGCTTTAGTTATCAAAGTCAGTATCGAGTTTTTGCGAGTGGCGATATTCACGTTAACTCCTCTTTAAGACCTATACAGGAAAATGGTAAAGATTTATTACGCTTTGGCATGACTATGACCTTGCCGGTAGCGTTTGACAACCTGCAATGGTATGGCAGAGGGCCTCATGAAAGTTACTCTGATCGCTATTTATCGGCGCCTATCGGTCAATATAGTGCCAATGTTTGGAGTCAATACCACCCATATGCACGTCCTCAAGAAACCGGTAATAAAATGGATTTACGTTGGTTAGCCTTAAGCAACAAGGCTGGTTACGGCTTATTGGTAAAAGGCGCACCTACCTTTAGTGGTAGTGCGTTACAGCTTGCAAACAAAGACTTGTATTTTCAACCAAAGAAAAATAAACATGGCCGAGATATCAAACCAGGTGAGTTTATTACCTTAAATATTGATAAACGCCAAATTGGTGTCGGTGGCGATAATAGTTGGAATGAAAAAGGATTAGCCAAAGCCGAGCATCGTTTGCCTTGGCAGTTCTACCGACAGCAATTTTATCTGAGACCATTTGGCCCATCAGAAAATCTTAGCCAACTAACCAAACAAGCACTACCAGAATAAGTATTACCCCTTTGCCATTGCTCAGCCTGTGAAACTCGCTGGCTGACGATGACGCTGTAATAGGAAATTAACATGAATAAAAATATTATCAATAAAGTCAATGCGCGAAGCAAACGAAGGCTATTGGCTTTTGCCAGTGCCACGCTTTTGTCCTTAGTCGCGCTTACTGGCTGTAATAAGCAATCATCTGAGCCTAGCGTACATGCTAAAGAGAAAAATGAAAATGCCGCTACCGGAAGAGAGCGGGTAAATTTAGACTTTGATTGGTTATTTTATTTAGGTGACGAGCCATTGGCCAAACAGAGTAACTTTGATGATAAGCAATGGCGGAAGCTCGACTTGCCACATGATTGGAGCATAGAAGGGGAATACAGTAAAGATAACCCTGCTGGCATTGCCGGTGGCTTTTTGCCTACGGGCATAGGCTGGTACCGCAAACACCTTGACTGGGACAGCAGTTGGCTCAATAAACGTGTCATGCTGGAGTTTGACGGCGTTTATATGAATAGTGAAGTTTGGGTAAATGGTCAGCTACTAGGTAAACGACCGTATGGTTATATTAGCTTTAATTATGATATTACTGAGCATTTGACACCAGGCAAAAATGTTATTGCTGTTAGAGCGGATAATAGCCTTGCGCCAAGTGGTCGCTGGTATACGGGTTCTGGTATTTATCGTCATGTTTGGTTAACCACTGTTAGTCAACAACACATACCTTATAGTGGGGTATTTGTTCGCGCTGAAAATATCAGCAAGGATAAAGCTGATCTTCGAGTTAGCACTGAAGTAACTAATAGCGATGCTAGTGTTGCTCAGCTTCAATTACAAACCCAAGTAATTGATAGTGAAGGGCAACTGGTTGCTAGTGATTCAATGCCTGTAGTCGTTGAACCACAGCAAACAGTGACATTTGAACAGTTAGTTAATGTGGCAAAGCCGCAGCTATGGTCAATTGATACGCCGAACTTGTATACAGTGCGAAACCGCCTTTATCGTGGTGAGCAGTTGATCGACTCTCTTGATACCACTACCGGTATTCGTTCCATAGATTTTACTGTTGATAAGGGCTTCTTACTTAATGGTGAATCGGTAATTTTACAAGGCATTAGCATGCACCACGATGCAGGTCCTGTTGGTGCTGCCGTACCAGAAGATGTATTACGTCGTCGATTAGAAAACTTAAAAGCGATGGGAGTTAATGCGCTAAGAACTACTCATAACCCTTTTGCTCCTGAGTTTTATCAAATGGCTAACGAAATGGGCTTTGTCATTATGAATGAAGCATTTGATGGCTGGTGGGACGCTAAAGCTAAATATGATTATGGCTTGTATTTTAATGAGTGGTGGCAACGTGATCTTACCGATTTTATGCGTCGTGATCGTAACCACCCAAGTGTCATTATGTGGAGCGTCGGTAATGAAGTACCTAAATATACGCCTGAGCAACAAAAAACCTTAGTAGAGTTTGCTAAAACTCTTGATACCACTCGTCCTATCACCCAAGGTCGTGGTTACGCCGGTGGCTATTTAACTATTGCTGGTTTTAATGGTCATGGAGAATATAAAGGGGCGATTGAGAAGTTCCATAAACAGAACCCTAATACACCAGTCATTGGTACAGAAATGACTCATACCATTCATACTCGTGGCGTTTATCGCAGCAAAACCAGTTATCGTGTGCGCGACTTCCCTGCGCCGTGGGAAGTTCGCTCTAAAATTGGCCCGAAAAAAACTTGGGAAAAAATCAAGAGTAAGGTCTATCAAGTTGATGATTTAACAGAAGAAGAGTTTTTTGATGGGGTGTCACCCGCTTATGGCTCGTCATATGATAATTCACTAGTACGTATGCCTATTAGAGAGGAGATCAAGCTCGCCCGCAAACTACCGTATTTATTGGGTACATTTAGATGGACAGCCTTTGATTACATTGGGGAGTCTTTTGGCTGGCCAGCACGTACCGCAAACTTTGGTGTATTAGATTTAGCCGGTTTCCCTAAGGGCGCCTATTACCTTTACCAAAGCCAGTGGGCTACTGAGCCTATGGTATACATGGACCCTCATTGGACTCACCCAGGAAAAGAAGGGCGCATTGTACCTGTGGTAGTGTATACCAACCAAGAGTCTGCTGAGTTATGGCTAAATGGTAAATCACTAGGTGAAAAAGCCATTGGTGATGATATGCAGATTGTGTGGCAGGTACCCTATCAACCGGGGACGCTTACTGTGGTCGCGAAAAAAGGTGGCAAGGCCGTTGTTAAGCAAGCGCGAGTAACGGCAGGTGAGCCAGCTTCAGTAAATATATTGGCTGATAAGAAAACTGTGAACGCCAATAAACGTGACGTGGTTCATTTAGAAATCGACATTACTGATGCTCAAGGAAACCCTGTTCCTGAAGCAGATAACCAATTGCATTTTGCTATTGAAGGTCCAGGTAAGCTAATTGGTGTTGAAAATGGAGATATTTTAGATTTATCACCGCATAAAGTCGCAACTCGAAAGGCTTTTATGGGTAAAGTATTAGCCTTAGTGCAAGTGACCGATGAAGCTGGAGATATTAAAGTTACCGTTACAAGTAAGGGCTTAGAGCCGAAAAGCATTGTCATTAACGCGCTGGCAAGTAAAGCCGTTCACTAGGAGTTAAGTTATGTTAGCGATAAAAAATAAATACACGCATCTTGCTACTAGCTTAATGCTAAGTTTAATTGCCTTGTCAGGCTGTGCAGGCAGTACTGGTGAGCATAGTAAGGATATGAAAGCTAATCGGGTCGATAGCCGGCCCAATGTTATTTATATTTTGGCTGATGACCTAGGTTATGGCGATGTTGGTGCCTTTGGTCAAACTAAAATCAAAACCCCTAATATTGATGCATTGGCGTCGCAGGGGATGAAGCTTACTCAACATTATGCCGGTAGTACTGTATGCGCACCGTCTAGAGCGAGTTTAGTTACAGGCAAACACCCTGGTAATGTACAAATACGCGGTAATTTTGCTTTTGGTTCTTTTTTAGATGAAGAAGAATGGGGGCAACTGCCGTTAAGGCCAGGTACTGAAACGATTGGCACCCTGATGCAAAAAGCTGGTTATAAAACCGCATTAATTGGCAAATGGGGGCTTGGCGGTCCAGGTTCACAGGGCACGCCTAATAAACAAGGGTTTGAACACTTTTTTGGTTATTTAGATCAGAAACAGGCCCATAACCACTACCCAACGCATTTATGGCTAAATGAAGAGAAATTTCCATTAAATAATGCGTATTTGCACTCGCACCAGAAGTTGCCTAAACATTTAGATGCAAATGATGAAAATAGTTACTTAGCTTATAAGCGCGAAGATTATGCTCAGCAGCGTTTAGCTGATGATGCGGTCGCCTATATTGAAAACAATAAAAATAAGCCATTTTTTCTTTATTTATCATTTGCTGCACCTCACGCCGCATTACAAGCGCCTGATGAAGAGGTAGCAGCCTATGAGCACTTTGAAGAAACGCCTAATGTTGGTGGTGGACAACAATACATTCCAGTATACAAGCCAAGGGCAACAAGGGCGGCAATGATTTCTCATATGGATAAAAGTATTGGCCGGGTTATAGATAAACTTAAGGCATTAGATTTAGCGAATGATACTTTAATCATCTTTACCAGTGATAACGGTCCATCTTGGGAAGGAGGCGCAGATTTAGCCTTTTTTAATAGTAATGGTTCATTGCGTGGCTTTAAAAGAGATCTATACGAAGGTGGGATAAAAATGCCAACCGTTGCTTGGTGGCCAGGCAAGGTAAAAGCCAATACCAGTTCAGATCATGTTTCTGCCTTTTGGGATATTATGCCAACATTAGCCGATATTGCTGATGTTGCTACGCCAAAAGGTATTGACGGAATATCAATGTTACCAACCTTGCTGTCACAAGGTAAGCAAGCAAAGCACCAGCATTTATATTGGGAGTTTCATAACAATAGTGGCGGTCATGCTCAAGCCATACGCTTAGATGATGAACAAGGCCAATGGAAAGCGGTTCGTCGTTATACTAAATCTCACCGTGATAATCCGCCGATTGAGTTATATAACTTAGCCACAGATCAAGCTGAACAAGTTGATTTAGCTAAGGAATATCCTGCTAAGGTCAGTCAAATGAAGCAATTGATGAAGAGTTCACGAACACGGTCAAGAATAGATGATTGGAATTTTGACTACTGGCCTAAACCCAAAAAAAAGCCAATGGCTAAAAGCAAGTAGTACAGCCTAGCGATACAAGGTTAATTTATGATGAAGTTATTAAAATTACATACGTTTTTATGGTTAGCTTTGCTACCTTACTTTAGTTTTGCTAAGGCGCTACCACAACAGCCAAATATCATAGTCATCGTCAGTGATGATCAAGGTTATGCAGATATTAGTGCCGCAGGCTTAGCGACAGATGTTCAGACACCGAATATTGATCGATTGGCTGAGAAGGGAACGCGCTTTACCTCCGCTTATGTTACTGCGCCTATTTGCAATGTTTCTCGCTTAGGGTTAATTACGGGTACTTATAATCAGCGCCAAGGCGCTTACTGGTACGGAAAAAAGGCAACTATTTCGCCTAAGCTGGCGACTATACCTGAAGTGATTAAGTCGCAAGGCTATACCTCTGGCTATGTGGGCAAGTATCATTATGGTTACTCAACCCCAGAGGCTAGAGACTTTCCCCTTAACCATGGTTTTGATTATTTTTATGGTTATGGCGGAAATGGCCGCCAGCATTTTTTAATTCATGATGATGCTGTTGCCGCAGAGCAAAAGAAAAAGTTTAAAGCATATAAAAAGCGCGGTGGTAAGAAAGGTCAGTCGTTAGAATATGGCGCCTTCTGGGATGGTTTTGAGCGTGATAATCGCACTGGTTTTTCCACCGAAATTTACGGTCAAAAAGCCCGAGAATTTGTGAAAAACAATAAAGACAATAAGTTTTACTTACAGCTAGCTTTTACAGCGGTTCATAACTTTACCCACCAGCTTCCAGAGGATTATTTAAAAGCGAATAATTTAAAAGGCTACCATGACTGGGATCCTGATACTGAAGATTACTATACCTGGTATAAAAATAGTCGCTACCCCAATAATCCTGAGGGGCGAGCCCATTATCTAGCTCAGCTTGATTATATGGACAAAGAAATTGGTAAATTACTTGATACTCTAAACAGTGAAGGGCTTAGCGATAATACCGTTATTATTTTTATCAGTGATAATGGTGGTTCAACGCCTATTTATGCAGATAATGGCCCGCTACGCGGTAGTAAGTATTTACTGTATGAGGGCGGCATTAAAATCCCTATGATAGTCACCTGGCCGAAACAATTTGTTCAAGGCAAAGTGGTAGACAACATGGTCAGTACTATGGATATTTTACCGACTATTGCCAATTTAACCGGGGCAAAAACTCCCAGTAATGTTGATGGTATAGCGCTAACAAAACTACTGACAGGAGAAGATAAAACAATAGCGCATCAGACCTTAGTGTGGGACACAGGCCATGAAACCGCCGTACGTCAAGGTAAATGGAAGCTAAAAACGGCGACTAAAGATAAGTATGCTAAGTACGAAATGGTAGAAATAGAGTTGGGTAGCTTTTTATATGATTTAGAAGCTGATCCTTCAGAAAGCACCGATCTGTCAGAAAAACACCCTGAAGTTAAACAAAGGTTAATTGACTATTATAAGAAATGGCGAGACTCTATTAAAAAAGGTCTTTGAACTAATCGCTTTTTTTTAAAGATAAGCCAGCTAGTGATTAGCTGGCTTTAATAGGTATTTAGGGTTTATGTTAAAGCAGCTAATTACGCAATTTACAATTGTATTACTACTCTCCTTGTTATTTTCTTGTCATTCGCTGGCAAACAACTCTGCGGCTAAAAGCTCAGTACTAATTGACACCAAAGATATATTTAAGCGGCAGGCTAATGCTCCTATTGGGGAGAACTTAAATTTTCTTATGTCATCAGATACAAATTGGCCACGTAAGGTGTCAATGCAAAGTCGTATCGCGGAGATGAAATTAAGTATTTTACGTTTTCCTTATGGTCATTTAGGTGATAATTATTTGTTTAATGATGTGCCATTTGCTGATACTGCTAATGGCTTAAAGCCTAGAGTCGCTTCAATCAATGAAACACCAGGGCAGTACTATTGGGCTGTTGATGATAATGGCTACTTTACTCAGGCGCTCGACTTTGATGAGTATATGGCTTACGTACAGGCGCTTAACAAAGATAAAGCAAGCAATGACCCAACTAAGGTTGAACCGCTCATTATGGTTAATATGTTGTCTTATGATGCTAAGCAATACCCAGAAACTGTAGTGACATTTAGTGATCTTATTGACCATGCCACAGCTTGGGTCAAATACGCCAATATTACCCGAGGCTATAACATTAAATATTGGCAGTTAGGTAATGAAGTGGCATCGCATACTGATGAATCGACTTATTTAAAAAACTTTGTTGCCATGGCTAAGGCAATGAAATCAGTAGATCCAAGTATTCATATTGGCTTTGGTGAGGATGGTCGTAGAGGCTGGTTAAAAGCGGCTTTAGCGGATGCAAGTATTGCTAAGTACATCGACTTTATTTCCCCACATCAATATTTGCACAATAAACCGTGGAGTGAGTCTTATCAAGCCTGGCGAGATTACAACGGTACCTTAACGCCTAAAATTGATAAATTTCAACGCTATGCAGATAAAAGCCCTAGTCATAAAGATGTGCCTATTATCGTCACTGAATATGGCGCAACAGGTGGTCATTACCCAGAACGTGATCCTAAGGGCTTAACGTTTTTCAAAAGCCTTAATAGCGAGAGAAAAAGCGCGGGTTATTTACAATCGAGTAAAGATGAAAACAACCAAGTTAAACTTACTAGACAATATGTTGCTGGTAAAGGGCTAAAAAAAGCTGATGCGATTGATATAAGCTTGCTCAAAGATGGTTGGATTACCTTAAGGGCAGATAATTACTATATCAAAGCGCCAGAAAATCCTGCCTCTGAATTATCGCTGCAGCCCTTAGCAAGTGATAGCACGATAAGTGACCTTTATAAATGGCGCTTATTAGAAGTGAAAAAGCGGATTTTCTACCTGGAATCTAAAGCACATCCCGGCCTTTATGTGAGCTATGCAAAGGATATTGAAAGTTTTGTGTTAGCAGCGAAAAATGTTGAGCAAGCGGCTTTGTTTAATTTGATTAGCTATCAGGCAGCAGATTATTTTCCTAGGAAGCAGGCGCGCATGATTACAGCATTATCAAATAACAAAGTTTGGTGCTTGGCGAAAGACAACAGTATTCGTGCGAAACTGTCTCGTTCTATGAGTACTTCTTGTCAGTTTGTTATGCAAAGCCCCGGTAAGGGTTACCCTAAAGGTACAGTATCACTTAAATCTTTGGCGGTAGATAAAGGTTATATTACAAGACAAGATGATGGTGTTATTGCTCTTGATAGCGGTAGTAAGCTCAGTGAAAACAGCTTGTGGCGTATTAAATACAGAAAAAATAGTTTCCAGCTTTGTGCATATAACGATAAAGACAATTTTCTGCAGGTAGCCCGTGATGGCCTCTTAACAATGGGCGGAAAAAAATCGCAAAAGGCAACTAAGTTTACTCATAGCGATATACCAGATGCTAATCCTCAGCCAAAATCCAGGCCACTCGTTGGAAATTTTGACAATGATCTATGGAAGTCTTTAGTTTTTGCTGAAATGAGCTTAGGAGCGATGCGTCTTAAAAATGTGAGCCACTTGGTTCATTGGAATACTCATACTTCGTGGCATGGTAAAAATGGCGGTCATGGTAATGCGGCAAACTCTTTAGAAAATACCTTTGAAAATAACCTGACTCCAGTTGGACAAGTACTGAAATTAATTAACGAGCACTTATTAACAAACCTTGTTAATGTGCAAGAAAAGCATGGTTTTCTCAGACTTTATGTGAGTACAAGTGCTGATAATGATGTGATGTCGATAATTATTTTAAATAAAAACGATAGTGAACAAAGGCTAAAGCTTGAATTAAAGGCTTTTATGGCTGATAGCGTCATAAAACATTGGCTCTATACTGGAAAAGACCCTGAAGATGAACAACCAAAAATTTCCATTAGCACAGTAAAAACGAATGATTTTGTCACACTTAACGGCAATATGATTGACGCTAAGTTGCCGGCAACTTCGCTAACTGTGCTGCGATTAACTAACCTGAACTCGGGATAAGAAATTAGCTAATCATTTGATATTAAGACTTTAATTTCAACAGTCATTCTAGCTTGATGTTTTTTCTTAGTACAAGGCAAATTTGTGCGTCAATAGCTGGCCTCGGCTTTGGTTCAAACGTCGCTCTACCTCCCCCATCCATGGGGTCGTATTGCAAATAAATTTAACGCAGTAATAAGGAAAAACAGCAGCTAGAAAGCAAGTTGTTATCCCGAGTTCAGGTTAACTAGCACAAAGCAGAGACTTTGGTTGGCCGTTAGCTGCACTGGTTAGTTGGAGTAATAATTCGGTCGAGCGCTCTCTAAGCCACTTGTTAACTTTTTCACATCGGGATCGTGTATAAAGTCAGAAAATAGTGTTACTGCTACTTTCTCAAAGTCAGGGTGTGCTCCCCTATCAAAGAAAGGCGAAAAACCTGCTGCCGATGAAATAATTTGATGCGACTTTTGAGTAACCGGCTCACTACCTACTTTTGAATGTATGTTTGCGGGGCTGGCACCGCTATACTCTGATATTAATGATTGGGTATCCGCTTGAGCTAAATAGAGCAAGAATTCTTTGGCTAATGCTTTATTCTTACTACGAGATGAAATGAATAATATGTTACTCGGTACAGATTCATAGCGAGGGAGAGCGGCATTTATTTTGGGGAATGCTGCAAAGTGAATATTTTGTCTTACCTTCTGATCAATTATTCTTTTTATTGATGGAGTCATGATAAAAAACAAGGCTATCTTATTTCTCAAAAAATATATTTGCTGCTGCTCCCAACGAAGAGCGGAGAGCTCGCTATCATATAGATCTAAATCTATTAACTGTTTCCACTTAATAAAGGCGTTTTGGATTCGTTCATCTTGAAATGATACTTCTCCGTTAAGTATTTGCTCAAAAAGCTCCAATCCATACATTCTTAAAATTATATATTCAAACCAAGCGGCTGCTACATAGGGTTGCTTATCCGATGTGGTAAAAACGCTATAACCAAGCTCTTTTAGTTTCAAACAATAGCTGACAAATGCGTCCCAATCCTCTGGTATTGGGCCAACTTTATCGATAAGTTCTTGTTTGTAAAAAAATCCCCAAGTGTGAATTGAATAAGGAATACCATAATATGCTTCGCCTACCTTCACTCGCTTAGCTATTTCAGGAGTAAAAAGTTCAGTTAAACCGTTATCAAGCCAAAGCTTGGAAACGTCCTCGACTAAGTGCTTTTCTATGCGACTTTTAAAGCGAAGTGATCCGTGATCATAGATTAGATCTGGCGTATCTTTTGTGTTTTCTAGCTCTGCCATGAAAGTGTTAAAATCAGTGTTCGTGTTATATTTAATAACTTTTACTTTTTTACCTGTTTTACGCTCAAATGAGTTAATTATCGAATTAAAAGTAGCTCTGGTTACTGGTGTTGCATCTAATGCCATGGTCAGCTCAGTGTTATTATTTTGCTGGGCTATGGATGTTGGGCTACCTATTGCGACAAGACAAATAGTAAGAATAGATTTTACTGCTCTTACTAGGTTTTTATAATTCATATTTCAACCTCTAGTCTTCCTTAAGTGTTTAACTAAATTTCTCAGTTATTTTCCTTTTGCAATTCGATGTGCGTACCATTGCGGCTCAAACAATAATCAAAAATCGTCGCCATTTCCGAAAATCATGTCTAACTTGTTAAATGCTCTTATTCTTTGTCTCTTCTCTTTTTTGGTCGAAAGCACTGGTTACTGAAAGGGCATTTAGGTCATATTCTTATACTTAGCTGAGTTTAGCCCAGGTTAAATAGCTTTTCGAGCTATGGGCTGAAAAGACAGCTAGCTGTGGGGAGAAAAGCTAGAAAGGGCTGTGATTACAGCCCTTTCTGGTTAAACTAATGGGAAGGTTTAGCAACGATGGCATCAATTTTAGCTTGTAATTTTTTGGCTATTTCTGGATGTTTTTCTACAAGGTTGACCTTTTCTTTAATGTCATTCTTTAAGTTAAACAACTGTGGTTTAGCCATTAAACCATTTTCAATCACTTTATTGGCTAACCAAGTAGGTGTAGTGCCCGAAAAAGGCGCAATATACTTCCAATGACCGTCACGAATTGCCAAAGTGAATGACTCTTCAAGCATGTATTGTCGGCCATCTTGGCTGGCATCTAATAGTGCAGGCAATAAATTTTTACTATCAATGGCTTCATTTTTGTCTAATTTTATATCAACTAAACTGGCGAGCGAGCGGTAAAAGTCTATATGACTGATAAGGGCGTCGCTATCGCCTTTTTGCGTTATCTTGTTGGGGTAAGTGACGATCATAGGAACACGAGTCCCAGCTTCATAAGCGCTGTATTTTCCACCTCTAAATGGTCCTGAGGGCTGATGTTCTCCTAGTTTTTGCACTGCTAAGTCATCATAGCCATCATCTAGCACAGGGCCATTATCACTGGAGAATATAATCAAGGTATTATCGTAAACTCCTTGTGCTTTTAATTCGGCAATGATCTGTCCTGTCATCCAGTCCATTTGCGCAATGGCATCACCACGAACCCCCATGTCACTTTTTCCTTCAAACATCTTATTAGGTACTCTCGGAACATGGATATCATGAAATGGGAAAAATAACATAAAAGGTTCGTTTTTGTTGTTGGCAATAAATTGCTTGGCTTTGTTGGTAAAAACAAAGGGAAAATCTTCATCAACCCATTCGGCAGACTTTCCACCCGCCATCCAGCCAATGCGGCTGATACCATTAACTATCGTCGCGCTATGTTGCAAATCAGCGGTTTGCTTAAGAAGTTCTGGCTGCTCTGTACCTACAGGGCGCGAGCCAATGGGCTTTTGATAGCTTACCGTGATTGGATCAGCAGGATCTAAATTGACAACATGATGGTTTTCTAAATAAACCGTTGGAACTCGATCACCTGTCGCCGGCAATAAAAAACTATAATCAAAGCCAAGCTCTAGAGGCCCCGGTTTTACTGCTTTATTCCAATCGACATAACCGTTACCTAGACCTAAATGCCATTTACCAACAACGGCAGTGTTATAACCTGCTTTTTTAAAGACTTTAGGCAACGTTGGCATATTAGGGTTAATGATTAAAGGTGCATCACCTGGAAGAATCGCCGCATCATTACGAAAAGCATATTGCCCGGTTAGTAGTGAATAACGTGATGGTGTACAAGTGGCAGCTGACGAGTGAGCATCTGTAAATCGAATGCCATCGGCGGCTAAGGTGTCAATATTCGGTGTTTTTACGCCAATTGCGCCATAGCTGCCAACATCGCCGTAGCCCAAATCATCGACATAGAATATAACCACATTGGGGCGGGGCATAGTCTGGTCATTTTTAAGGTCACTGACTTGATTACAGCCGCTAATTGTAATTAAGGGCAGTAATGCGCATAGCCTCAAGATTGAATTAAACAAGGTATTTTCCTCTATTAGGTAGATATTAACGATTGCGTGAAGGTTAAATGGATAATTAAGGCGGCTCTAGGTAATTTCTTTTGCTAACAAATTTGCTGCCAAGAAATGGTTAAACCGCCTTAAATAAAGTTTATTATTATCCCGAGTTTAGGTTTATTAATAACCCTGCGCGCCGGTTGAGCGCTCAATGCGCTCCTTGGCCTTTTTCGCATTGTTTTTTCTGTTGGCAGCTTTAATCGCGCCATCAGTTAACTTTCTAAAAATGGGATCTTTTAGCTGTGACTGCCACTGCTGCATTGCTGCTTGTTGTTGTTCAAAAATTTGTTTTTGTTTATCAGACAAATCATGACGTTCAGCTAAATCATTTGATAAATTGTATAAATGGTTACCAAATTCAGGAGAGGTGATGGTTTTCATATCGCCACGACGAGTGGCTAACACTTTGCTGTCAAAGCTACGCCAAAATAGTACTTCATGGGGTAAGCCTGTATTTTTTCCTGTGATATAAGGGAGTAGGTTAACGCCATCTAGCGGTTTGTCCTTATCGATAGCAGCACCTGTAACTTCAACAATAGTAGCAAGGATATCTAATGAGCTTACCGGCTTGTTATAGTCGATGCCTTGAGGGACTTTTCCTGGCCACCTTATGGCAAAAGGTACTCGTATACCACCTTCAAAAAAGTCACCTTTAACGCCTCGTAAAGGGGAGTTTTTCGCTGATGATTTTGACGCACCGCCATTGTCAGATAAGAAAAATATTAAGGTGTTATCATCAATACCCAGCTCTTGCAATTTCGCAAGTAGATTACCAACGCCATCGTCGACTGCGGTGATCATGGATGCATAGATCTGTCTTTTCTTATCTTTAATGTGTTTATTACGCTTCAAGTAGCGTTTTGGCGCTTGTAGTGGTGCATGGGGCGCGTTATAGGCTAGGTATAGGAAAAATGGTTGGTCTTTTTTACTATCTATAAACTCAAGGGCTTCTCGAGACAGTTCATCGGTTAGATAAGTACTGGTTTCTACCGTCTTTTGGTTACGTATTATCTTAGTGTGATACCAAGAGCTTGATGGTGATTTATGCTCATTTTGGCCAAGTGATTGAGCTTCATCTTGATAAATTAACTCTTCTGGAAAGTAGCGATGACCACCCGATAAAAATCCGTAGAAGTGCTCGAATCCTCGATTATTTGGGTGAAACTTTTCGTGGCTCCCCATATGCCATTTGCCGATTATGCTAGATGAATAACCAACAGGTTTCAGCACTTCAGAGACCATTTTCTCTTCTACTGGTAAGCCTGCCATGGGATCTGCGGGATCGATAATAGGGTTACGGCCAAAGCCAAAGCGCCCTTGATAACGTCCTGTTAATAAGCCAGCTCTACTTGGGCCACAAACGGCATAGGTAACATATCCATTGGTAAAGCGAGTACCTTCATTGGCAATGCGATCTATATTAGGGGTGATAATATCTTTACTACCATTAAAACCAACATCAGCATAGCCTTGGTCATCGGTCAGTATGACAATGATATTGGGCTTTGTTGTTTTGGCAAATAGTTGCCCTGATACAACTAGGGCTAGTACTGCTAAAGCTTTCCCCAGTGCGTTTAATCTGCTCATTTATCTTTCCATTTGTTTAGGGATTATATGAAAAAGCCCCACAAGGTTAATGTGGAGCATATGGTAAGCTTATTGGTTGTGTACTTTAGCGCGCTCCCCAATAAAATTGCGCCCAGGTGCTTTCTCCACCAGAGGTGTCGAGGGATTGATCGCCTAAGATTTTTACCTTTAAATGACTGTCGGCAAAGTTGGCTGACTCAAATAGCACCACATCATCCTTTAGCTTAACTTTAAATAGTGTGGCGGTATCTAAAATAGTACTGTTGTCGCCATCGGCTTTAACAGACCAGCTTGCACCGTTACCTGACTTGAGATATTGTCCGGTCAAGCTCGATTTTAATGCAACAAAGTCACCCGATAATCTTTCTAGGGTAAAGAAGTGGGCATTGGCATCAGCAGGTAAGTTAGCATCCGCTCTAAGGTTGTTTGCCTCATCAACATATAGCAGTTCATTATTAGTGGCAGAGCGAATCCAAATCTCTTTTCCTAGCGGGACTTTAGGGGCTTTTTGCCAAACATATTGTGACCAAGTACCTTTGCTGCCATCGCGGTCTATTTTATAGTCATTCTTTGCAGAGGTGCGCATAAACTTACCTGGGTAGTTTCTAGCACCTAACAGTAAGTGACCGTCACTATTTAGTTGCCATTGCCATAAGGAGAAGTTGCCATTATCTGTAGCAGCTTGAATAGCAGCTTGTGCTGCTGGCTGATATTGCAATAAGTCTGTGCTGCTTCCGCCATAAGTAGCAAGCTTTACAAAGCCTTCTGTTGAACTAGTTACTTGAAATATACTGGCTAAATTTGTATATGAATTTCCTTGATTAGCGTGTAGCAAGTTTGACGTTTCTATAGGATCGTTTTTACTGTTATTTAGGCGAACAAGCTGACCTGAATGGCGTGATGTAAGTACTATGTTTTCACCATCAGGTATACTAGCAACACTCGGGTTACTTAACCGAATAACAGTGAGTGACATCGGCTCTAATTGGGTATCAATCACATTCCCATTAATAGTTACGTTGCCTTGGCTACCATTATCATCCTGAGCGTAGCTAGGGTATTCATCTTCTGCATTGCTTCCCTGGTAAACCCAGCGAGCGTATTTTGTGGTGGGCTGATAACCGTTAAGTGTTAAGCTAATGTCCTCCACTAAATTGTTCTTATTTAACAATATTATCGCCATTTCACCAGTGTGAGCATCAAAGCTGGCGTAGCTTCTAACTTTTCCGTGTTTAGCTGGCACGTTTAGTATGCTGCTTAGGGTATTAGAGTTAATAATTTTTAATACTTGTCCTACAGGAGTTAGGGTGTTTTCTTCGGTATTTTCTAGTGAATTAGAAATATTGTGATATCCGCCATAACGACCCTCAAATGAAGTATGAGTGTTCCAGTGGATTAAGTGGCGTATATTTTTGTGAATTGACGCACTTAAGGTCATATCGGCAAAAATAAGTGATTTCCATAAGTCATTGCCAAAGTTTCCTTCAGGTGTCGTCGTTGGTGGTAGAGGGTTAGGCTCAGGTAAGTTCTGATGCGTAAACCGAGTATTTGTATCACCAGCGAGGCCATCAGCTGAAAGGGTTCCATCACTATTTACTTTTAAGAAGTTGCCGCGATTATTGTAGGCTTCCAATTGAAAGTAATTTCCGCTCGGAGCAAATACCCATATGCCATGATCTGATATTTCATCGCTGGTATTTCGAGTGGTCGTACTTGTAGTAGTTTGTTGATTATTGTTTGCATTTGAGCTTATGCAGGTGGTATTTCCTGTTTTATTTACCATAGTTAGACAGTGTTCGATAAAGCCTGCCTGACTATCTTGCGGATGAATGGTAACGGCGTTTTCACCGTAGCTGGCATCGGCATTTTTTATGATAAATTGATACGCTGTACTTTCAGAGCGGAATTTATCGGCACTTAACGAATTGTCTGCTTGCATACCAACAAACTTTTTACTGCTGATTGATTGGAGCATACGAGGTGTATCTCGAGGTAGCCACATGTTCGGTCTGGCTAATACTTGGTATTTCCAAAGTAGATTGAATTGCTCAGCTAACCACTTTTTATCTGTACCGAGAATAAAGTTATTTGTTGCTTCATCAAAGGTGAGGTAGTTGCCAAGGTGTTGCTTGGACTCTAAATAATACTTTTTCTTACGTTCTCTCAAACGCCATTTTGAGCCTTCTTCAGTGGCTATACCGCCAACAGTTAGCGGTGCAGTAGCTGATGATTGACTTTTTATATAACCAGTGTTGCTATTTTTTAGTTTTAAACCAAACCAAGTATCATCAAACATTTCAATATCAATCATTTGATTTTCATTGGTGACGGTACTGAGTTTAGTTAAGGTTAGTTTGTCTTGTGCTAACCCAATATAGCTATTGTCACTGGTTAACTGAAAAAAGCGTCTGCCAGTGGGATCTTCTTCCGCAAAGCTGCCGCCATTAATGCCATACTCTGTCACTATCATAGGTACATCTTTATGGTTGGTGCTAGCATCAGCATAACCTTGTAACTTATCTATCTTAGGAATAACTGTGCCAGTATGGTCTCGCCAATCTTCATAAGACTCGGTCCAAGTGGTATTGTGTAAGTACTGGTGTGGTGAAATAAAATCAATATGTGCTGAGACGATAGGATCTGCTAACGCATCTTTAACCCAGTTAGCTCTACCGTCTTCACCAAAACCAATTTGAATGCTTGGATCTACAGATTTTAGCGCTTTTGCCATAGTAACAAAGTTGGCGAAATAGGCTTCTTTATCAGTATGGGACTTTACTTCATTACCCAATTGCCAATATTTAACGTTATAGCCACGGGTGATATTGGCATATTTGACCCACTCAACCGCGTGGGTTATTAAATCATCAAAAGTCACTACAGTATCTGGGTAGTGACTTGTGTCATAAGACAGCATGTTCACCATGACTAACGGCTCAGCACCTGTTTTGTCTGTGTAGCTGATAAATTCATCAAAATCTAATGAATTTTTAAAATAGCCATTATCGTCAACCGCCCAGTATAGGCTTCCAGGAGGTGCCCCTAAAGAGGCTACTCTAGGTGTAAGGCCTGTTTCACCATCGTTGTAAGGTGCATCAGTAAATAGATAATTGTCACCTAAGCGACCATAAGGAAAACGTAGGAAACTCAGTTTCATTTCCTTAGCCCTGTCCTTCATTGATACCTTGCGGGGCATATGTTTATCTGAAGATAGCAGGTAATTCATGTTCTCCCCGATATAGGGGCCGTTTTGGTTTTTTATTACTTGCTTGTAGTCTATGTTGATAAACTCTGCTGCTTGGCTATGTGCAGAACTGAGTACACATAGGCTGCTAAGAGTTAACAGTAAGTTTTTCATCTCACGAGATAACATTGCGCTACTCCTTACTTGCTAGTTTTATTTATTGTTATAAAAGAATCGAGGGAGAACGTTATCATATAAAAAGTCTTGATGGCAAATGTTGTTGTACTTTTTCTATACAGTGTTGTTTTTAGTATTGAGAGCTGGGTGCGTTTCTGTTTGTGGAGTTTAAAGGGTTTTGGTGTTTTTTTGTTTTGATTTTTTGTTTCTGTTTTATAGCGGCTTAATATATAATTTAAGGATAACGTTTTCATTGTTTTGCGCCGGCGATGACTTGAATGTTATTCATAATTAATTAGGTTAATATATTGTAACTAATAGCGAATTTATTAAGTTGCAGTGCTGGAATAAGGAGTATCAAACTTAAAATGGTCACCATTAAAGATGTTGCAAGAGTTGCTGGAGTATCAACATCCACTGTATCTCGAGTTGTTCGTAAAGAAGGGAAAGTAGGCAAGGCTTGTCGAGCAAAAGTTCAAAAGGTCATTGACGAGTTAGGCTATCGACCAAATATTAATGCGCAGGCATTAGTAAATAAAAAATCAAAAACGTTAGGGGTTATAGTACCAAATGTATCCATGTCATTTTTTGGTACGCTTGCCTGCGGCGCTGAGCGTGAAGCAAAAGCACAAGGTTATCGTTTATTAATCAGTAATGCATTTGGTGATGAAAAGGCTGAGCTTGAAGCTCTTGATTCATTAATGCAGCATCGATGTGAAATAATTGTCATGCATAGTGTTCATACACCGGATGAAACCTTGTGTGAGTTAGCTGAAAAAATTCCTGGTTTGGTTTTTATTAATCGCTTTATTGCAAAGATTGCCCATCGCTGCGTTTGGCTTGATAACACCCGAGGAGCGCAAGAGGCAACACAATTTTTATTAACTGCGGGACATAAAGATATTGCAGTTATCACGCGAAAAGATATGAACCATGATGCGCAAAGTCGTCTTGATGGTATTGGTATGGCGCTTAGTAGTGCAGGTATCAAACTAGAGAAAGATGCTATTGTTGAAGCTGAAGCGAATATGGATGGTGGCCGTATTGCAGTTAAAGAGCTAATGGCCAAAGGTGATAAGTTTTCTGCAATTTTGGTATATAACGATAATATGGCTATTGGTGTTGTTCACGAGTTAAATGCTTGTGGTTTAAAGGTGCCAGAAGATGTATCTGTTATTGGCTTTGATGATTTACTTATCTCTGTTGCCTGTTTACCACAATTAACGACTATGCATTACCCGATAGAGGAAATGGCACGTTACGCATCTAAATTAGCAATAGAATTATCGGACCAGGATGGCTCTGCTGTCAGGACTCACTTATTTATGCCTCACCTAGTAAACAGAGGTTCGGTACTGGATATTAGCAGTACATAATGACAAACCTAGCTCATTCAGAGTTAATCAATAATGCCCCGACACTAAAGCAAAAACTTGCTATTGGCAGTGGTTTTTTCAGTTTATTCTTTCTTGATAAAGGCTGTGAACTGCTTGCTATTCCTTTTTATCAAATGACCTTGGCGGTAGATCCATTTCTGTTTAGCTTAGCCTTAACTATTCCTATTGTTTTTTCCGCTTTTCTTTCGCCTTGGGTAGGTCAGTTTTCAGATTTATGTCAAAGTAAACTTGGTCGAAGAAGGCCATTTTTAATTATTTTTTCTTGGTTAAGCGCCTTGTTTTTTGGCTTAATTTGGATGGTGCCTCAATCATGGTCAACTAACTGGCAATTGCTTTATTTTTTTATCACCACATTGTTATTTTATGCTGTTTCTTCTTTTTATAGCATCCCGCTCACGTCTCTCTCCTATGAGATCACTCAAGATGTTAATGAGCGGGTTAAAATAATGGCTGTTAATTCCTACTTTAGTAAAGTGGCCTCTTTTTTAAGTCAATGGTTGTATCCATTAGCAACTTTGACCGTTTTTGGTAGCGTGTTTGTTGGCATTAAAGTTGTTGGCTGGGGACTTGCTATTGTCGTTTTTGGTATTGCTGGCTCTTTACCCGCATTTTTTATAAAAGAATCTGGGGCTGAGCAGAAGCCAAGAGAAGATAAAAAGTCAGCTTTGGTTAATGTAAAAGAGGTATTGTCTGTTCCTTTGATGAAGCTCGTTGCTGTCACTATGTTTATTCAATTGGGCTGTGCTGCATACGCTGCAAAAATGGATTATTACGTTTTAGTCTATTACGTTAGCGGCTCTGATATTGGCCAAGGAGCGGTTTGGAAAGCGGTTCTCACCATGGGGTATGCCGTAGTTGCTACCATTCATATCCCGATAGTGGCTAGCTTATCTCGTTATTTAGGTAACATTAATGCTTTGAAAGTTGTTTTTGCTTTAGCATTGGTTGGCGGCATTGTTAAGTGGTTTGTATTTGTTCCTGAGGCTGGTTGGTTAATTTTATTAGACCCTATTCTTTGCGCAGCAATATGGACAGCAATGACAATAATTATTCCTGCTTTAATTGCTCAAGCAAGTAATCAGGATAGTGAAAAATCTCAGCAGCGCAGGGAAGGGAGCTTTGCGGCAACACATACATGGATAGCAGCTGTTAGTGTCATGTTTGCCTTGATGCTTGGCGGCTTAACTTTAAAAATGATTGGCTTTGATGCTAACCTCACAGGGCAGCAATCAGAAGCTACATTACAATGGATGAGAGTCATTCTTTCTGTTGGTACGGTTGCCGCTAGTGCAATTGCCCTCGCCTTGATCAGTATTTATCAAAAAAGGCATTTAGCGGCATAAGTTATCATTTTGCTTTTAAATGCAGCCAGTACTACTTGTTGTAAAAGCTGGTGGACTCGCGTTTTACTAGTCTAGGTATATATTTATAGCTTTTTTTATCGAGTGTAGCGTTTTTCTCGGCTAATAACTCAAGGGCAATGTTCGCTGCTTGCTGCGCCATTTCTTCTATCGGGTAGTTTAAGGTACTTAATTTTGGTCTAGAGTAACGTGACAATAAAACATCATCAAAGCCAAGTATGGAAATATCAGCAGGTACTTTGTATCCGTTATCTTCTAAAGTCGAAATCGCACCAATTGCCATAGCGTCGTTGTATACAAAAATGGCAGAAAAGCTTGCGCCTGAAGCCAATAGCTTTTGAGCCGCTAGCTCGCCACCTTGCAATGTAGGTTCGCCAATTTCGATTAATTCTGAATTAATCGTCAACTGCGCTTTTGATAACTCTTGTTTAAAGCCTTTTACTCGTAATTGCGGATCATCAATTTGGTGGGTACTGGTTATGCAGGCAAGTTGCTGGTGGTTTAATGCCAATAAGTGCCGAGCCGCTATTTTTCCGCCTTCAAAATTGTCTAACCACACACAGCGATGAGCAATTTCTTCAATGTATCGATCGATTAGTACTAAACCCTTAACTTTTTTACTTAGTTCAATTAATGTTTCATCGGATAGTTTTTTGCTATGAACAACCATCACATCACAGCGCCTTTCTATGAGCAAATTAATTGCCTGCATTTCTGTTTCAGCACTGACGAGGCCTGTACTTAATAGCAATTGCATGTTTCTTTGCCGAGCTACTTGCTCCACACCTTGTGCTAGTGAGGCAAAAAAAGGGTCGACCAAGTCTGGGATAACAACACCTAAAGTCGTACTTTTTTGGGTGACCAAAGCACGAGCATTCGCATTGGGGCTGTAATTTAATTCAGCCATCACCTTAGTGACTTTCTCAATGGTTTTTTGACTGACTTTGGGGCCATTGTTCAAAACTCGTGATACTGATGCGACAGAAACACCTGCGATGCGAGCTACGTCTTTAATTGTTGCCATAAGGGTAAATGTTTACATTGATGCGTTGTAGTTAGCTATCCTTGAAATATACACTAAGTGCGGTTGTTTCATCAAGTTAGGTTTAATTGCAATACAACTATTTGCATACTTCGAGGTAAACGTTTACCCTTGTTTCATGTTTTTAATAATTGTGATTTTGAAATTATGACAATTGAGTTTGATCCGACAGAGCATCCACATAGAAGATATAACCCGTTAATTGATGAATGGGTATTGGTTTCACCGCACCGCGCCAAGCGACCTTGGCAGGGGCAAGTGGAAAAATTAGATGAACAAGACAAACCTGCTTATGACGAAAATTGTTTTTTGTGTGCTGGCAATACTCGCATCAATGGTGAAGTAAATGATGACTATAAAAAAACTTTCGTTTTTACTAATGATTTTGCGGCAATCAAACAAGATACTCCTAGCGCTACTAATAATGACCCACTATTTAAGATGGCCACAGAGCAAGGTGAAAGCAGAGTAATATGCTTTTCACCTGATCACAGTAAAACTTTGCCACAGCTTTCGGTAAAAGAAATTTCGAGGGTTGTTGATACCTGGCAACAGCAATGTCAGGAATTAGGGAAAACGTATTCCTGGGTTCAGGTGTTTGAAAACAAAGGTAGCGTTATGGGCTGCTCTAACCCTCATCCTCATGGTCAAATTTGGGCACAACAACAACTACCAACGCTAGTGATGAAAAAGCAGCGAGCACAGGCGGCATATTTTTCCTCTCAGGGAAGCAATTTATTACAAGACTATGCTGTAAGAGAAGTTGAAAACCAAGAACGTATTGTGGTGTTAAACGATGATTGGTTAGTCGTTGTGCCTTACTGGGCAGCCTGGCCTTTTGAAACCTTATTATTGCCACGCTTTACGGTTTCTCGTATCACGGAGCTTAATGAGCAACAAAAGTTATCTTTGGCTGATATTCTCAAACAAATAACCATTAAATATGACAACCTATTCCAATGCTCTTTCCCATACTCAATGGGCTGGCATGGAGCGCCATTTGATGGTGAAGAACATAATGAATGGACATTGCATGCGAGCTTTTTCCCGCCGTTACTACGATCATCTACGGTGCGTAAATTTATGGTGGGTTATGAAATGATGGCGGAAGCGCAAAGGGATCTTACCGCAGAACAGGCAGCACAAAGGTTACGTGATGTGTCTCATATTCACTATAAGGAACAAAGCTAATGACTGTTTCAAATGAAAGCCAACAAACGCTAGTTCATAATTTATTTGAGCAACAATTTCAGTATTCGGCGCAAGTCATTTGTCATGCCCCAGGGCGAGTGAATTTAATTGGTGATCATACTGATTATAATGCTGGTTTTGTACTACCAGCAGCCATTAACTTTGGTACTACTATAGCGGCATCAAGGCGTGATGATAAGGTGATTAAAGTGTATGCCCATGATTGTGAACAACAAATTGATGAGTTTAGCCTAGCGGATATTAGCTTTAATCAAGAGATGATGTGGAGTAACTATATTCGTGGCACCTTAAAGGCGTTAATGGCAGTATACCCTGATATTAATGGCGCTAATTTAGTGGTGTCAGGTAATGTGCCTCAAGGCGCTGGTTTAAGCTCTTCGGCAAGCTTTGAAATTGCCATTTTGAATACTTTTTGTCAGTTATATCAGCTAGATCTTGATGGCATCAATGCTGCGCTGATTGGTCAAAAAGCAGAGAATGAGTTTGTTGGTTGTAACTGCGGAATTATGGATCAACTAATATCGGCTATGGGACAGAAAAACCATGCCATGTTATTAGATTGCCAAGATTTATCCTTTGTTGATGCCCCAATACCAGAGGATTTAACGCTATTTATTGTTAACTCTAACGTTAAGCGTGGCTTAGTGGATAGTGAGTACAACACTAGGCGTGAACAATGTGAGCAAGTGGCTAAACACTTTGGGAAAAATACGCTTCGAGAAGTAACCTTAGAGCAATTGATTTTAGCCAAGGAGCAACTCACGCCAGAATTATTTAGACGTGCTCGACATGTTATTACTGAAAATATTAGAGCAGTCGCTAGCTTAAAAGCGTTAAAGGCTAATGATATGGCTGCGTTGAGTTGTGCGATGAAGGAGTCTCATATTTCTTTGCGCGATGATTTTGAAGTAAGTACCAAGGAAGTCGATGGACTAGTCAATATTATTGACAATGTGCTCGGCGAGCAAGGTGGCGTTCGGATGACGGGAGGTGGCTTTGGTGGTTGTGTTGTTGCTTTAGTACCAAGCAATTTAGTCTCGGCTGTCGAAATTGCGGTAAATAGCCAATATGAGAAAAACTTTGCAATAAAGCCAAGTATCTATTTATGTACAGCAACGCAAGGTGCCTTTAGGGCATCAGCATAATAAATAATTATAATTATAAGGTGATCAATGATGGATTTTACAAATAAATTAGGGGCCATAGACAGTACGATATTCATTGTTTATGTCATAGGTCTATTGTGCTTAGCACTATGGATATCTCGCAATGAGAAAAAGGAAGGCGCAAATACTGAAGACTATTTTTTAGCAGGTAAAGCCCTACCTTGGTGGGCAATTGGCGCTTCGTTAATCGCCGCTAATATTTCAGCCGAGCAAATTATTGGTATGTCAGGCTCTGGCTATGCCATTGGCTTAGCTATTGCTTCTTATGAGTGGATGGCAGCAATAACCTTAGTGTTAGTGGGTAAGTACATGTTGCCCATTTTCCTTAAAAATAAAATATTTACCATGCCACAATATTTAGAGCAGCGCTTTGATAATAAAGTTAAAACCACTATGGCGATCTTTTGGTTGGCGGTATACACCTTTGTTAACTTAACTGCCGTGCTATGGCTGGGTGGTTTAGCTATTGAAACCGTTGCAGGTGTTGACTGGATGTTCGGTATGATATTTTTAGCCGTATTCTCAGTAGCTTACTCCTTGTATGGCGGTTTAAAGGCGGTTGCCTTTACCGATATTTTGCAAGTGGTGCTATTAGTTTTTGGTGGCTTATTATTGAGTTATCTCGCATTAAATGCCGTTTCAGATGGTCAAGGGCTATTAGCTGGCTTTACTGTGCTTACCGATAAAATGCCAGAGCATTTTGATATGATTTTAAGCCCAGAAAATGAGCATTATATGAGTTTACCTGGTATTTCAGTACTTATTGGTGGTATGTGGGTAATGAACTTTAGTTATTGGGGCTTTAACCAATATATTATTCAGCGCGCTTTAGCAGCGAAAGATATTAAAGAAGCGCAAAAGGGCATTGCTTTTGCGGCTTACCTTAAATTATTGATGCCAGTTATTGTTGTTTTACCAGGTATTGCTGCAGTGATTCTTTACCCCAACTTAACGACACCTGATCAAGCCTACCCATCTATGATGGCGTTAATGCCTGTAGGTATTAAAGGGCTAGTATTTGCCGCCTTAGTTGCTGCAATTGTCTCGTCGCTAGCATCTATGACCAATAGTATCTCTACCATATTTACTATGGATATCTATAGTCGTTTTAAACCTGAACAGAGCCAGCGCCACTATGTTCATATTGGCCGTATAGCGGCACTTGTATCATTATGTATTGCTTTAATTGTTGCTCAGCCATTATTAGGTAAGTTTGATCAAGCCTTTCAATATATCCAAGAATTTACCGGTTTCTTTACTCCGGGGATTGTCGTGATCTTTGTTATGGGCATGTTCTATAAACGTACAACCTCAATGGGGGCGTTGTCAGCGGCATTAGGCTCAGCAGTATTCTCGTTTCTACTTAAGTTTGCTTGGCCAGAGTTACCCTTCATGGATCGTGTTGGTTTAGTATTCTTACTATGTTTAGCGCTATGTTATTTAGTCTCAATAATGGGTAAAACTGACGGTAATGACGCCAGTGTTAGCCTAGATGAAGTCAGCTTTACCACCAGTAAGCCGTTTAATATCGCCTCACTTGGCGTGGTACTTATCTTAACTGCTTTGTATGCCACTTGGTGGTAATTATCATAAATAAAAAGGTCAGCTCTGGGTGAGTTGACCTTTCCATCCTAAGGAAAATATATGCAAGTTCTTGTTACCGGTGGTGCAGGTTATATTGGCTCACACACTGTTTTATCATTATTGCAAAGCCAATATGACGTTGTTGTATTAGATAATTTATCAAATTCAAGTGTTGAATCCATTAAGCGAGTTGAACACATTACTGGTAAGTCAGTGACCTTTATCGAAGGTGATGTTTGTGATAAAGCTAAGTTAAGACAGGTATTTAGTGACTATACCATTGAATCTGTTATTCATTTTGCTGCTCTAAAAGCTGTTGGCGAGTCAGCGCAAATCCCTTTAAGTTATTATCAAACCAATGTGCATGGTTCTGTTTGTTTATTAGAAGTGATGCAAGAGAATAAGGTAAATAACTTTATCTTTAGCTCGTCAGCAACTGTTTATGGTGAAGAAAACCAAGTGCCTTATGTAGAGACCATGAAATTAGGTACGCCTTCTAGCCCTTACGGCGCAACTAAGGTTATGGTTGAAAGGATTTTAGCTGATGTAGCTTTAGCCAATGCTAAATTTCGCGGTGTGTCTCTGCGTTATTTTAACCCTATTGGTGCCCATGAAAGTGGCATGATAGGGGAAGATCCTAAGGGCATTCCTAATAACTTGTTACCCTATGTTGCGCAAGTTGCCGTGGGTAAGCGTGACAAGCTGAGCATTTTTGGTGATGACTACCCAACGCAAGATGGTAGCTGCGAGCGTGACTATTTACATGTCATGGACTTAGCACAAGGTCACGTTGCTGCGCTAGATTGGCTTAATTGCCACGGTGACTTTACCGGTGTTGAAGCTTTTAATTTAGGCACCGGCAATGGCGTATCGGTTTTTGCGATTGTTAATACGTTTGAACAAGCAACCGATCAGCGCATTCCGTTTGAAGTTTCGCCAAGAAGGGCGGGTGATCTCGCCGCTTTTTGGGCAAATGCAACTAAGGCTAATCAAGCGTTAAATTGGCAGGCTAAGCGAAGTTTGCAGCAAATGATGATAGATACCTGGCGCTGGCAGTCGAATAACCCCAATGGCTATCTAGAACAATGATAGATTTAGCGTCGGTGTTATTAAGCAATAGTCACGGCATGACGGTTGAAGTCATTAACTTTGGTGCGCGGATAACATCTATTAAATTTCCTGTTAATGGTGTTGCAACAGAAATGACCTTAGGCTATTCATCTATTCAGGATTATATTGGTGATGAATATTATCTAGGGGCTACTTGTGGCCGAGTGTGTAATCGTATTGCTGGTGCTCAGTTTCAACTAGGTAAACATTTATATCAGTTAACGAAAAATGACGGCGATAACTGTTTACACGGTGGCGTCGACAACTTTGCAATGCGCTACTGGCAAATTGATGAGGCGACCCTTACACAAAATTCGGTGACTTTGCACTTACACTCTGCCCATGATGATCAAGGCTTTCCCGGTAATCTAACTGTGTCGGTAACATATCAGCTAACCGCAGCGAACGCATTAATTATCGAGTATTATGCGACAACAGATAGGCCAACACCGATAAATTTAACAAACCATTGTTATTTTAATTTAGGTGAAAGCAGCGGCAAATCTTTATATCTACAGTTGATGTCTTCAGCTTGTTTAGAAGCAGATATTGATAATATCCCTACGGGAAATTTGTTGTCACTAGAAGAGCAGGGCATTAATTTTCGAGAGCCTCAGTCTTTTGGCACTAGGGAAAAGTTAGCACAAAACACTTTATTAAAGCACCAGCCAAGCTTTGATCATTGTTTTATCTTAGATAACACCCCTTTTGAGCAAGCAAAAGCCGTGCTTACCTCAGTAAAGCAGCAAGTAAGTCTGTCGGTTTTTACCGATCAGTCAGCAATACAGCTTTATAGTGGCTACTACTTGGCAAAGCAATTTTCTAGCGGTCAAGGGGTGTGTTTAGAAGCACAAAACTACACCGACGCTGAGAATCATCAGCATTTTCCTAGCAATGTACTACGGCCAAATGAGCAATATCAGCGAAAAATAATTTATCAGTTTGCCTCGATTAACTGATTTAGCAACACTTCTGGCAGCAACAACTTAGGTGCAGACTAATAAAGCTATTTGGTGATAGAAGTATCAATTAAAGGATAATAACATGACAACTCATCAGCATGCTGGTAAGCAAGCTAGGCCAGAAGATATTATTAACGTAGCTCGCCTAGTGACCGATTATTACCAGTACAGCCCGGACGTAAATATAGTCGAGCAAAGGGTGAGCTTTGGTACCTCCGGTCATCGAGGAAGTGCTTCAAACCATAGCTTTAATGAACATCATATTCTGGCTATTTGTCAGGCGGTGGCTGAATATCGTTTTAGTCAAGGTTATCAAGGACCATTATATTTAGGTAAGGACACTCATGCTTTATCAGAGCCAGCATTTGCTAGCGCCCTGGCTGTGCTCATTGCAAATAATGTAAAACTTGTAATCCAAGCTGATGAAGGATTTACACCAACACCAGTGATATCTCGTTTAATTATTGAACATAATAACCAGAATAGTGGGCAGGCTGACGGTTTAATTATTACCCCCTCTCATAATCCACCTGCTGATGGCGGCATTAAATATAATCCACCACACGGCGGCCCTGCAGCGGGTAAGGTTACTCAGGTAATTGAACAACGTGCCAATGAAATATTGGCAAATGACCTTAAAGAAGTACGTACAATCGCTTATGCTGATGCGATTAATTCGCCAGAGCTTATTAAGCAAGACTTTGCCAGCTTGTATATTGAGCAATTGGCACAAGTTATTGATATGCAAGCTATTGCTGAGGCTGGTGTCAGCATAGGAGTTGACCCTCTAGGTGGTTCCGGCATTCACTACTGGCCTAAGATTGCTGAGAAATATCGGCTTAACATTGAAGTTGTTAATCCGGTAATTGATGCGGCATTTGCTTTTATGCCGTTAGATAAGGATGGAAAAATTCGCATGGATTGCTCTTCTCCTTATGCTATGTCGGGCTTAATTAAACTTAAAGAGCGCTTTGATATAGCCATTGGTAACGATCCAGACTTTGATCGCCATGGTATTGTTTGCCAAAGTGGTGGTTTAATGAACCCAAACCATTATTTAGCGGTGGCCATTAACTATTTAATGACTCATAGACAATGGCCTAATGACGCTAAAGTTGGCAAAACCTTAGTTTCCTCTTCATTGATTGATAGGGTGGCGAAAGCCTTGGGTAAACCAGTGGCAGAAGTGCCTGTTGGTTTTAAATGGTTTGTTGATGGTTTACAGCAAGGAAAGTTGGCTTTTGCTGGTGAAGAAAGTGCCGGTGCTAGCTTTTTATCTAAGGACGGCTCCTGTTGGACAACGGATAAAGATGGCTTTGTTTTGGGTTTATTGGCAGCAGAAATGCTAGCAACGACAGGGAAAGACCCCCATCAACATTATTTAGCTTTGACAGACAGTTTAGGAGAGCCACATTATGCCCGTGTGGAGGCCCGTGCAAATAGCCAACAGAAAAGCATATTAGTCAATCTACAGCCAAACGATATCACCATAGATATTTTAGCTGGAGAGCGTATTGAGCAAGTGATAAATCATGCTCCGGGCAATAATGCCGCAATAGGCGGGCTTAAAGTCACCACTAAAAATGGTTGGTTTGCAGCTCGCTCATCTGGCACCGAAGATGTTTATAAAATATATGCTGAAAGCTTTTTAGGTACAGCGCATTTAGCGCAAATTATAGAACAAGCAAAAACGCTTATAAGAAACTTATTTGATGCTAAGACAAAGGGGGAATAACAGAGGGAGTTATCTACGTATACTCGTGGTACTGTAGCAACATTGGTAGTTAAGTTATCGTGAATATATCAAGTATTTAGGAATGTAAAGCCAAAGTTGGATTAAAAATGCTTGATAAATAATAAAAGTTAAGAGTCACAATTTGAATATTCGATTTAGTTTTTATACATTGCTTCTTTTTTATACTGTGGTTACATCACTGCACGCTAGAGATAGCCTACAGTTTTTAAAATCATCCTCTAATTCAAACCAAGCCTGTGTTGGCTGCCACCAGAAAAGTTATCAGCAGTGGTTAAAGTCTGATCATGCTAAATCTATGGCTTTAGCAAATAATCAAAACGTGTTGGCAGATTTTAACAACAAATATGTTGAACACTATGGTCAAAAAGCGAAGTTTTATCGGCGAGGGGAGCTATATTTTGTCGATATTGCTTATGATGATAAAAAGCAAACTCTACCTATTAAATTTACATTTGGTCACTACCCTCTACAGCAATACCTGGTTGAAATTGAACAAGGGCGATTGCAAGTACTTCCGTTTGCTTGGGATAGCCGCCCTATAGAAGAAGGGGGTCAGCGTTGGTACCACAATTATAGTAAAGAGGAGATAAAGCCAAACGATAGATTGCATTGGAGACAGCCATTACAAAACTGGAATGGTATGTGTGCAGATTGTCACTCGGATGGTTTACAAAGGAACTATGACGTAGGTAAAAACCAGTTTAACAGTCAATTTGATAATATAAACATTGGTTGTTTATCTTGCCATGGCAATATGACAGAGCATGCTGCGCAGGAAAAAAATGTAAAACGTGATGTTGTTGCTGATATTACTTCGACAAAGCACCCTACTGGTCAGTGGTTGAGGGGCATTAATGATAAAGTTGCTAGTTGGCAAGGACTGCCGCGTGATAATAGCTTTATGGATACTTGTTTTTCTTGCCATGCGTTAAGAGCACCTCTTGGTGATGGAATTAATGCTCAAAAACCATTTTTAGATCAATTTACTCCGCAGTTAATTGCTGCTCCGATTTATCATGTTGATGGTCAAATTCAGGAAGAAGTCTATGTTTACGGCTCTTTCTTACAAAGTAAGATGTATCGTGCAGGAGTCAATTGTTTAGATTGCCATGACAAGCATACAATGAAAATCAAAGTCGAAGGAAATGGACTGTGTTTACAATGTCATTCGGCGCAAGAGTACCAAGCAAATTCACATCATCAACATCAAGAGAATTCAACTGGCAGCCAGTGCGTTAACTGTCATATGCCTGACAATCGTTATATGGGGGTAGACGACAGGAGAGATCATAGCTTTAGAGTACCTAGACCAAATGTTTCTATTGAGTTTAATACACCGAATGCATGTACAAAATGCCATGATGATAAAACGAATCAATGGGCAAATAAGAAGCTAAACCAGTGGCACGGAAAGCCCCAAAACATATTGCCAACCAAACATCTGATGATGAGGTTAAACTCAGGTCAGCCAATAACATTGCAACAACATTTATCTATTGTTGCTGACACTCGTTTAGATGTTATAACCAGAGCTAGTGCTTTACAGCAATTGCCATATAGCACAAATCAGCTTTCTGCCAGTTACTTAAGTGCTTACTTAACGCACAATGAGGCACTATTAAGGTTAAGTGCAGCGATAGTTTCCACTTTATTAAGTTCTACAGAAAAAGAAGTGTATTTAACGCCGTTATTAAACGATGATTACCGCGCAATTAGGGTAGCTGCGGTAAGAAATTTATTGTCGATAAAGATTAGCCATAAGTACATGGAAGCATTTCAGAGCGCATTTAAAGAGCTTACTTTGGCACAAAAGGTCAACAGTTGGCGAGGGGAAGGCATTGTGAATCAAGCGGTCAGGTCTATGGATATTCATGATATAGGCTCGGCGGAAAAGCAATTAAAAAGAGCTATGGATGTAGATCCGTATTTCGACGCAAGTTATGTCAACCTTGCGGATCTGTATCGTGCACAACAGAGACCTTTATTAACTTATACTGTGTTGCAAAAAGGATTAATAAATATACCTAATTCCAGTGGGCTGAATTATTCAATGGGCTTACATTTTGTTAGGGAAAAAAAGCTGGATAAGGCTATCAAATACTTTGAGCAAGCTATAAAGTTTTCTCCTGATAATTCTCAATATGCTTACACCTATATTTTAGCAATTGATGGACTAGGTGATTCAAAAGAGGCGTTATCTTCTTTAGAAAAGTTGATAGTATCCTACTCAGACAAAACACAGCTTAAAGAGCTAGGACTTTACTTATCACAAAAACTGCAAAATCGGGAGAGCTATCAATGATTTTTACGTTGGTAGAAAATTTTTCTTTAGTGGGTAAACTATTAAAGCTTGGTCACAATGTGGTCACAGAACCAAATTTTAATCAAAAATGACCATAGAGGGCTGCGGTCTTTTATGAGTAAGTGGCCCACCCGACAGGAGTCGAACCTGTGACCTATGCCTCCGGAGGGCATCGCTCTATCCAGCTGAGCTACGGGTGGACATTAACTTTTTAGTTGTTAAAACTGCTTCTTACTTTGCTTCACCAATTTGACCTTAGTGGTCGTGTCCCTCAACTCCCTTTATCTCGTGGGTAGTGGCCTCCGGAGGGCAGCGCTCTATCCAGCTGAGCTACGGGTGCGCTGGAAGCAGGCGTGATCTTAATGAAAACCTAGGAATTTTCCACTGTTATTTTCAATTATCCTTAATCCTAGGCATTTTTTGCGAAATCATCGGGCTGAGGTTGATTTTTAATCTATAAAAATAATAGTGATTACTAACTAACTTAGATAAAAACTTCTGGTTAGATTCGGTTATCGACATCTTGTGAATACGATGGAAATTTAGGCCTCATTTTTTTAAATTAATTTTTGTTTTTGTTCTTTCTATTTTAAATATCCTAACAATCAAACGCGGTACAGAAAAACTCGAGGGTGGTATAGAGTTTGTCTTCGTCGGATTCAGATTTTACAGACAGGGCAATGCCGCGCATGAGGGTCATTAAAACATCGGCTAGTTCTTCTGGGTTTTCGGATTCTAATTTTTGTAAACGGATTTTTATATATGTTTGTATTTCTGTTTGCTGTTTGGCTATTTCTTCTAGCAAAATTTTATTTCGACAAAAGAGGTTTCCTTGCAGAATTAAACAGCCGGATCTGTGATTGTCGTTTAGGTAAAATTCTAAACTCATTTCAAGGCAATTCCTGAACATTTCACTGGGGCTTTCTGATTCTTTTAGGGTCTGTTCAAGTTTTCCTAAAAACTGATTTTTATACAGTGCTAAGGCGCGTAGAAAAAGTGACTCTTTATTACCATAGGTAGCATAAATAGAAGTAGCGGTTGCATTTAATGTTGAGCACAATTCGGCTACTGATACATTTTCAAATCCGTACCTTTGAAAGAGTGTTAGGGCTCTTTTTAGGCCTTCGTTAGTATCTAGTTTTCTCGGCCTGCCTCGTGTCGTGGAAATATTTGTATCATTCATTACAAAATATAGATAATTGCTAGGAATATTAATTGTATTAAACGCTACAAAAAGCTATTTTACAAGGCTTTCGAGATAAATAAGGCGGGTTTTTTATAAATGTCGTACAAGCAAGTGACGGGGTGCTAGTGGATTTAATGTAATCATCACTACAATAATCTAAGAGGTTTTAAAATCGATTATTGTAGTGATTGATATAAAAATTGATAAGGCGCTTTTTCGGCGTCCTTAATCAGCGCTTAAAACGGTTTGTTTATAAAGTTCTAAGGCGTGAATATTGTCTTTTTGCGCCTCTTTGATTTGCGCTAAAAGCAACACATCGCGACGTTCATTTGCAAGCTTAATGGCCTTGGAAAGGGCCTTTTCGGCAAGCATATAATCGCCAGAATTATACGCAAGTTGTCCTAGAGTTGAGAGTATATCAACATTGGAATCGTCCTTTTTAAGCCACCCTTCTAGCTGTTTAATTGCACCATTTGTTTGGGTATTTTTGAGCTGTCGATAGAGATTATAGAGTACCGGTATTGGACCACTTTTCTGGCTATTCACTAAAATTGTTTGTGCTTCTTCATACATCTCTTGATCGATCAATTGTTGAGAATAAGCTGCAACCTGACCGGATTCTTTGCGAACGCCTCTAGGTAAAGATTGCCATTTTTCCTTCAATTTTAACGCACCTTCTTTGCTGGCAATTTCTGCATATTCACCTTTTGATGCTTTTAATAACCAGTAATCGTATTCCTCTCCAAGTGGTTTTTTCCACTTTTTAACGTGCTCTTTTAATACTGTAAATTTCCCAGTTTGCTCTAGTGCTCTGGCCCACAATTTAATGATATTCGGATCTCGTTGGATCTTTTCTGAGGCTTCATTGATGTGTGTAAGTGCTTGCTCACCCTGATTTTCTAAGACTAAATCACGGATAAGGCATAGATTTGCGGCTAAAGCGGTTTTGTCTTTTTCTGCTGCTTCATACCATAACTCTCGAGCATCAACTTTGTTATTAAGCTGCGCTTCCACTTCGGCCAAAGCTAATAAGTTAATGCCGTCAAAATCTTCGTTACGTATTTTGTTTAAAGATTTTTTGGCTTCTAAAAAGTTTCCTTCTGCAAGTGAAATTAAGCCGTTGGTGAAAGCTTTTTGTTTACGTCTGCTGCTAAATCCGAACAACCAGTCTTGTGAGCCTGCTAAGATATCGATGAGCTTTTTAATCAGAATGATGGATAACCAAGTCACAAAAAACAAGCTAACAACTAAAACCACAAAGCCGAAAATGGAAACCTGATAAGTACCACTTTCAAGGGCGATTAGAAAATACCCTTGGTAATTAATTAGACTTGGGCCTGCGTACAAACCTACGATAATGAGGCCGATGATAATTAACAGCAGAATGATTTTTTTCATAGTTCAAACTTCCCGTTTGAGAATGCGTTGCTCATTCGGTTTTCTAGGATATCTTGCAATGGTTTTGCGGCATCAAGTTGCTGAGGATATTTACGCGCGACTTCCGTTTCTTCGAGATTACGTAACGCGTCTAACATGCCTGCCACTTCAGTGGTTTCAAGATCATAATGCTGAACAATTAATCCTATCGCCCGTTGTAAACTTTGTTTAAACAGAGTGTCTTGCTCTTTCATTATTGCCGTTTGCGCTTGCATTAATGCAAAACGTAACTGCTCTTTGGCTAGCCACTGTTGTTGTTGTGATAGTAAGGGTTCAACTGGTCCTTCATTGGCTTGATATTTAAAGTTGCTCTCAATATAGGCCCAAACTCTTGCCATTCCCGTGAGTTCTTCTGGCTCAAAACCCTTCACTTCTACTTCTGGTAACGACAAGGGTAGATTATTAACTTGTTGCACCATGCCTGATAACGACAAAGCGATAGAGGTTAATGAAACCTGATTGATCTGTTGAAGGTTTTGAATATCGCTGGCAATAAATTGTCTTACTGGTAATAAAGACGGATCCGCTAAATCTTGTAATCGGCTATCTGCTGCTTGCAGCATAGCCACGGCAGTGCGGACATCATTTTCCAACCAAAGTTTTCGACCGGCCATGCGTACCAAATAATCTGCTTCTGCTAATAACCAATCAGCTGGACGACGACCTGATACGTCTGCAAGATTTTTACTATTGGCTTGCGCTTGGGTCAATGCTTGGTTAGTTAATTCGTTTTGCTTGGCGATGGACTCTTCAAACTCTGTTTGTTGAGTACCTAACTGACGAGCTAATTGGTCAATTGTTCGACCTTGCTCTGAAATAGTTTCACTTTGCGCCGTCAAAGTTGCATTTTCATTATTTAACGTACTATTCCATTGTTGCCAAAACCAATAACCGGCAGCTGCAATAGCTAAGAGGCAAAGCAAATTAATTAATGTGACAAACCATAAAAATCCAGTTTTCGATTTACCTTTAGCTGGCGCATCTTTGCCTGGAGTGTTCTTAGATTTGGGCGTAAATGGCGGTTTTTCGCTTTTTGTTTCAACTTTAGCTTTGGGCTTCGGCTGTTCCTTTACTTCGACGTAGGACGCATTCTCGATTTCCAAGGCTTTCATTTCCTCTTCGAGGGCGGTGATTTTGTCTTTTTCCGTCATTTAGCGCTCCAAAAATTGATTGATTGCGTCTTTTAATTGCTCGTCACTTGCACCAGCACTGAGATATACCTGTTGTATACCTAGTTTAGTTGCATAATCGGCAAGACGCTGACTAACCATAATCCAAGGTGTAGATTTTAACCAATTTTGGTCAAATTTGTCCCATGCTGCTTGGATAATTTCGCCACTTGTAGCCACAATACATTGAATGTCTTGCTGCTGCCAAGCTTCTGTTTGCGAATAATTTACACATGGCAAACGATTATAGAGGTTGATATGTTCCACCTCAGCCCCTCGTTGTTGCAGTTCTGAGGGTAACATTTTGCGGCCGCCAACACCTTTTAGCAGAAATACTTTGTGGCTCGATAAATTTTGCAATTGTGGGAGCGACAATAAGCCTTCTGAACAGGCCATGTCAGGCACAATTACTTGCTCGGTTAACTGTGTTAAACGCTCACCAGTGCTTGGACCTACCGCAAAAACAGCGAGTTCAGAGGGCCAATCTTTGACACCTTCAATAACGATTTCGGCAGCGTGCGTGCTGACAAATATGCACTTACTACGGCTAATTTGCTGTGCATCCATGGCTAAAATAGTTTGCGCAAATTGCTGTAGATTATCCTGATTTATGTCTATTTCTATCAGTCCTACACCAACGGTTCTAATACCTTGTTGTTGCAAGTAACGGGTACTTTTTTCAAATTTTTCTTTTGGCCGCAGCAATAAAATAGACATTTATGTTACACGTATGCTTCTGCTAAATATTCTTGTGCGCCTAGCTCTAACAATTTCTCAGCTACTGCATTACCAAGTTGTTCGGGTTCTGCAATATCGCCGTACTGCTCAGCCATAATAATCTGTTTTCCAGAAATAGAGCCTACCAAACCACGCAAGTGTAGTTGATTATCTATGATTTCGCAGAAACTGCCGATGGGGACCTGACAGCCACCTTGCAGTTTAGCGTTAAGCGCCCGTTCTGCCACCACACGGGTCGCAGTATCAGGGTGATTCAAGGGTTGTAATAATGCCACTAATTCTGCGTCTTCAGTACGACATTCAATCCCTACAGCACCTTGACCAACAGCTGGTAAAGAGACCCTGCTACTAATTTCTTGTCGTATGCGGTCAGCCATATTTAAACGAATTAACCCCGCTGATGCTAAAATAATTGCATCGTATTGGCCTTCATCTAGCTTCGCTAAGCGGGTATTCACGTTGCCGCGCAGATCTTTTATCTGCACATCTGGGCGATACGCTTTGAGCTGGACTTGCCGACGTAAGCTTGAAGTGCCAACAATCGCGCCCTTGGGTAGGGAAACAATATCTTCGTATTTGTTGGATACAAACGCATCTAATGGATTTTCCCGTTGGCAAATAGCGTGTAAACCAAAACCATCGGGAAATTCGACAGGAACATCTTTCATGGAATGCACTGCAATATCGGCTTCGCCTTTTTGCATAGCCACTTCCAATTCCTTGATGAACAATCCTTTACCACCTACCTTTGCAAGTGGTGTATCTAAAATCACATCGCCCTTTGTAGTCATAGGGACTAGTTCAATTGCAATGTGAGGGTGCGCCTTTTCTAATTCTGCTTTGACAAATTCTGCCTGCCAAAGAGCAAGGGCACTTTTACGGGTAGCAATTTTAATTACTGAGCGAGTCATAAACAATCCGATTAACCTTTTAACACCATTTTAAGGTTTTGCTGACCGGATTGGTACAGCAGAGTTGTAAAAAACCTGACAACCAAGCTGATCTACATCAATAGCAATGAAAAAAGTTTAAAAGTTAACCACTAATGGGTATTGCTCGTCAGCTTTTCGAATATATTCATCACGGTTTTCGAGCCACTTTTCCATCACGCCGATACTATAATTTAGATAGAGTTTGTTATTTACAATTGTAAATGCCTCTTCATCTATACCAACTAAGTTGCCATCAGCCATTGCGTAAGCGCAATATCCACCGTACTGGGGGGCATATTTCTCGGGATTTGCGACAAACATGGCTTTATGTTCTTCCGATGAAAAATGCCACTGCGCGCCACGCCAATCATAACTAATCTGTTTGTTACCTTTTACAGGTTTGTTTTCGGTGAAGTAGGCCACTGTATCGTAACCATAAATAGCGTGATTATTAAAAAAGCCTGTCTCAATGGGATCTGAAGCGTGAGCCGCAGTGAAAAACAAACTGGTTAAGGCAAATATTAGTACTTTTAAAGCGTTCATGAGGAATCCGATTTGGTAAGTAAATTATAGTTACTTACAAAACCGGCTATTCAGACTTAAAATTTCATCACAATTTTATCACGGTCTAAATTAACTAAGTAGCAATTGATTATAGTGAACACTTACTTTCGTTATCGGCTTCGTATGTAAGTGAAAAGCATCAGTGGAGCTCTACTAATTAACTAACCGCTGATTAAAAAATTCACGAGTGACTTGCCAACTCAGTTTTTGCAACGCCGTTGCATCTTCGGCAGAAAGCGTACCATGAAAAATCAGACCTTCGGGGGATTTACCATACAAACTGGCATAAAATACACAAGCAGCTAAGTAAGTACCAGCTTCGCTGGGATGCTTCCAATCTCGGCGATATTTTAGTGAAGCATCTGCTTTTCCGAGATTATTTACCGTCAACACATCGGGCACATACAACTCAATGTTTTTCAGGCTACTTTGCGCCTGAGCAAACGCTAGACCTACGGGCACTACGGGCACATTATAACGATTTGCGATTTTAATATAAGCGTTGGCTAATTCAGTGCTCATTTTGGGTTGGCCTTTGTAACCCCATGTCATGAACAAGATTGGTTTTATGTCTTTTTGTTTGATCAGTGTAATGGCTTTTTCCATGGCTCGTTCAAACAGTGCTTTCTTTTTCGAGTGGATGGGTTCATTACTGTGCCCTTGTAACACTATTCCTTGCCAATTTTGTTTAGGATCGCTGAGGTAATAGTTGAGATCAGTTAGCTGTTCATAAATATGACCGCCAGAAAGGGTTGAGAGTCTCAGTCTATTCTGACCAGTCTCCCATTTCCCAGCAGATCTGATTAAACTGCCTAAGTGATTATGAATCCCGTTATTGTAAAAACTAAAACTATTGCCAATGAACAAAATTCGAGTGACTAAATCGAGATTTCTGACTTCTGGCGTATAAACATCTTCAAATGGGTCTAGCGCTTGCGAATTCAGGTTATCTAAGGCATTTACTTGCACTGTAAAGAGTAGCGAGACAGTCCATACAATAAAACAAATAGCGTTATTTCTCATTGCGTTCACTTTATTCATAGAAAAATCAAAGGCGCTAACCAAATAGACACCACACTTAGCAGAATTAAACCAACAATATTAAGCACTATACCGGCCCTTACCATTTGTGGAATGGTAAGTACACCTGAGGCAAATACTATGGCATTAGGAGGTGTGGCGACAGGTAACATAAATGCGCAACTAGCCGCTAGTGTAATGGGTATACACAATAATAATGGGGATACACCAAGTTCTAGGGCAACCGCTGCAACAACCGGTAAAAAGGTCGCTGCCGTGGCTACATTGCTGGTTAGTTCAGTTAAAAATATGACTAATGCGGTTGCTGCGATCACCAGTACAAAAACACCTAATCCGCCCAATGGCATCAAGCTACTGCCTAACCAGCCCGCAAGTCCTGAAGAAGATACTGCAGCAGCCAAACTTAGACCGCCACCGAATAGAATAAGTACACCCCAAGGCAATCTATTGACGTCATGCCAAATCATAATTTGCGATTGCGTTTTATCACCACTTGGCAAAAGAAAAAGAAGTAGGGCTGCGGTCATCACTATGCCTGTGTCGGTCAAAAAATCAATTTCAAATAACACAGAGATAGGGCGCCTGATAATCCAGAATATCACCACCAAAGCGAACACTATAGCGACTCGTTTTTCCGCACTGCTCATGGGACCGAGTTTTTTTCGTAGCTCATTTAAATGTTCATGAACTTCCGGATTTTCTGGTATATCAATATTGAAACTCCAGCGAGTTAACGACCACCACGCCAGAGGCAACATAATAAGCATCACTGGCACACCAAGGGCCATCCAACTGGCAAATGTGAGCTTAATGTCGTAGTTTTCACTTAAAAAAGCTGCCAACAATGCATTGGGCGGCGTACCAACTAAGGTTGCAAGTCCACCAATGGTAGCGGCGTAAGCCAAACCTAATAACATAGCGACTTGAAAAGATTTGGTTTGTTGTTTATTTAAATGGGTATTGTGTTCTGCAATAACGTGGGTAACGGATAACGCTATGGGCATTAACATCATAGTGGTTGACGTATTTGTCATCCACATCGATAACAAAGCGGCCACAATCATAAAACCGCCAATCAAGTGGTTACCATCGGTACCAGTGTATGACAAAATTACTAGCGCTATGCGTTTATGTAAATCCCAACGTTCCACCGCTAGCGCCAAAATAAATGCGCCCATAAACAGGTAAATGATAGGATTTGCGTAATCTGAAGTGGCTTCTGCCAGTGTACTTATTCCTAAAAATGGAAACGTCACTATCGGCAAAAAAGCGGTGACTGGCACGGGAACAGCTTCCGTAGCCCACCAAATTGCCATCCAAATTCCTACAGCCGCAACACGCCAAGCTGTTGGGTCCATAACGGTTTGATTTGCTCCTAAAAGCATCATTAAAGCGAATATAGCCGGTCCAACTAAAAGACCAATATTTTGATATCGGCCACGTTGCTGATCGGTTATATCCGGTAAACTATTACTCATATTACTGCCTTAACATCGAGAAAGTTGAAGTGGGCAAGCTGCCCACTTGAAGGACGAATCTTAAAGTTTTGTTCTAAGGTCTACGTAAAAACTGCGTCCATAGTCGCTGTGGGCATCGGAAAAGAATCCAAAGTATCTGTCCGCCAGCGGTGCTCTTTCATCAGTTAAATTACGCACACCAAGGCGAAGCCGTGTTTCTGTTTCTTTATAAGCAAAGGTATAGTCGAAGGTGGCGTTAAACGTGGTCATGGCTGGGATTTCATAACGCGTCCCATCATCTAAGGTTAACGAACTTTGATAGAAACTACCGATTCGGTTGCCGCTTAAAGAAGCACCGAAACCACCTTCACGCCATGATAAACGCATCGAATGACGTTGTTCTTGGTTACCGTCTTGGCCAATTAAGTCTGCAAACCCAGCAACTGGATAACTCGCTGGGATCAATCCGCTCTCTTGAGCTGCTACTAATCGCGCGGCATCGCCGCCTGCTTTTTGTTCGAACTCTTCAATGAATGAGCCATTGTAGCTAAACTTGAATTTACCAATCTCGGTATCAAGATTGTAATAAAAACCCACATCAAATCCAGATAAATTACGCTTATCTAAATTTGCATATTGGTCATCTATAAATTGGATGTTACCTGCTGGGCAGATTCCAGCCGTTTGGTAAACTGGAATTTGATTTTCGTCAGCATCTACCCGTGATACTGCCGAGTTAAACTGCGCTGAGCTACAACTTCCATCGCCATTTTCTAAACGATATAGTAAATCGAGTAAAGTGTGGTTTTCCTCACCATACAAGCCAATGGTATTTTCTTTTTCAATGGACCAATAATCAAGGGTTAAAGTGATTTCGTCGTTGGGGGTCAATACAATACCTACAGAGGTATTCGTTGACTCTTCAGGTACTAGGTTGTTACTACCCTGGGCGATTCGTTGTACCGAATTCGTACAATCAAGGATGTCCTGATCAGGATCACCGCCATTTTCAGTCGCGTACAAACAGGTATAATCAGTCCGAGTGTTATTTCTGGCCACAATACTTTCATTGATCGTAATTAGATTTGGCGCTCGATACGCTTCTGACCATGAGCCTCTTACTAGTAACTCATCAATAGGGCGCCAGCCGAATGCCACTTTGCCCACGGTAGTATTGCCTACATCAGAGAAGTCTTCATAACGCAACGCAACTTGCGCATTTAGGCTCTCAAAAATAGGTATTTGTACCTCTGCAAACAAAGACACAACGTCTCGTTCACCAGAACTATCGGGGGTAGGGCTTGAGTTCACTACATCAGAAACGTAAGGGTAGGTATCACCTTCGTAATCGGTAAATGTGATAGTCCCGTCTAGGCGATCGTCTCTGTCATCAACAAATGATTCTTCTCGATATTCAATCCCCACTACGAATCCCACGGGACCAGCCGGTAAAGTGAAGATTTCCGGATGTGAAAATTTAGCATCAAAAGTAGTGAGCTCAGTTTCACTTAATCTAACTACGTCAATAAGGGCTCGTTCAATATTAGAATTTAGACCGCCGCTAAATGGATTGTATGCTGCTTCGGTAGGATCAAAGAGGGCTTCGGCTATTAGACTGTTCGAAACGCGATTGCGAGTGACGTCGTCTTTCTGTGCTTTTGAATACGAAACTGCAGTTTCCCAATCCCAATCGCCCATTACTCCTCTAAACCCTTGCAACAAGCGGAACGTTTTCCCGTCGTTATCGACTATTCTTGGTAGCTCGGCAAAGCGGTAATTGTCTATCGTGAGCTCCAGACCAGTACATGGCACATCAGGAATAAGCTCGTCAGGCAGTCTATTGGGGGATCCACATGGGCCAAAAGGATTGTAATAGTTTTCGGCACCCACTCGCAGTTTAGATGTGGTAAATGGGGCAGTCGCGTGGCGGCGTAAATTGGTTTCAGACTTGTAATACGACAACTCAGTAAACGCCTCTACGCCATTATTAAACTCATGATTAATAAACGCAAAAACGTTAAAACGTTTTAATTCAGAGCTAATATCTCGGTCAGCATTGAGATTCAGTCGATAGGTCCCTTGGCCGTCTTGGCCTCCGCATGTGGTAGCGTTAATCACATATTGACAACGCTCATCACCAATAGGATAGGTTTCAAACTCTCCGCTACTATCGGTAAACATATCGGTTAGTCCAGCAGCAGATGCACTGCTAACTACATCATATTGGCCAAATAGTGAGTTTGCGGTGTCATTTCGAAACGAGGTATCTCCTTCCCATAAGGACCCTTCTGGAATGCGCGAGCGAAAATCAGAATTTGCCCAGCGAGGATCATCCTGTGAATTTACTCTATCTCTAGCGTAATAATTGACAAAAGCACTGACATTAGTTCTCCCATTATTGAAGTCTTTGCCCCATTCCATTGTCAATGTTTGGGTGTCACGGGGGATGTTTTCGTATTCAGCCCAGCGACCTGAAATAGTAAAACCCACAAAATCAGATTTTAAAACATGGTTAACAACACCGGCAACCGCGTCAGCACCATAAATTGCTGAGGCGCCATCGCGTAACACTTCAACCCGATCTAAACCGATAACAGGTATGGTATTTACATTTACCGAATTGACAGGGACAAAACTGCCTCCCACTTCTTCGGTTTGATACGAGGCAGAATTAACCAAACGCCTGCCATTGAGTAAAACCAAGGTATTACCAGTACCTAAATTCCGCAAATTGTAAGTGCCTATATCTCCCCGTGCTGCATTAACACCTCCACCAATGTTTTCCGCCTCATTAAAAAAGTTCTGACCGTTTTCCGGAATAACTTGTAATAAATCATCAATTGAATCTATACCTAACGAGCCTATAGCATCTGCATCTAACACTGAAATGGCCAAGGCTTCAGCAACTTGTCCACCTTTGATGTGTGATCCTACTACTTGGATTTTTTCATAATCTGACGGATTTTCAGTGTCGTTTTGTTGTGCTGTGGCTGGAAGGGAGATTAATGATGCTATGGTTAAAGACAGCAGGTTAGGTTTAAAAAACCGATTTTTTGTGTGGGTTCTGCTCTGTTTCATATGTGTACCTGTTAAGTGTGACTATTATAATTTTGTCATTTCAATTCAACTGAAAACTCTCGGTTTTAATTGAATTCTTAACTAGTAAACGCATCAATAAACAAAACCCCCTACTAAGGTTTACAAAAAATTAACACTGGTTAACTAAATATAGCGAAATTAGCTGAAGGGAACCTTAGACAAAGTGCTGGATGATTGGCATTGTCATGCCAAAACAAATAAGCCCTATGGTGAGTGTGTACGCCCATCCTGGACCTGCTGAATGGGTAACCGGTTCGGAGACTGTTTCTTTTTTTTCCGAGGGGAAAGGGATAACTACGGATTTTTCAATAAACTCATGGACACTATTTAAACAGGCACTTTTGGCCCACAGTTCAGATAATTCTAAATACGCATGCTGGTTCGCTGGCTCACTTTGTAACCAGTTATGAAATGCGATTTGTTGGTCGTCGTCTAACTCATTGCGGTCTAAAGACGCAATCCAGTTCGCCGCTTCAAGTAGCGTCGCTTCCGAGACTTCATAACCAGTCCACTGTTCTATACTCAACGTTCGTTAACCCTAAACTGTGAATGTGTATCTGAATTCAGCTCTGCCACATACTTGCGACAAAGTAGCAATCCCTTGGTTAAATGATTTTCCACTGTTTTATTCGTAATGCCTAACATTTTCGCAATTTCTGCATGACTTTTTCCATGCAACTTTCGTTGAACAAAAACTTGTCGGCAAATTGGCGGAAGTTGATTAATTGCCTGCAGTAAAATTTGTTTATCGTTTTGGTCAATTAAAGACGATTCTGAATTTAATGGTTGCGCTTCATCGCTTTCAACCCACATCAGCACACTGTTCTGAATGTGCGAACTTACTACTTTTTGATGGCGAATATTACTAATTGCCATATTTTTTGACATCGCGATCAACATTGGTTGCAAAGCAAGAAGCTGCTGTAAGGGATTTTCTTTGTTGGGGTTTTTACTCACCAGCAAATAGATCTTTAAATAGGCCTCTTGAGCAATTTCTTCCGCTTCAGCGACATTGACCATATTCGATAGCATGTTCAATAACTGTGGTTTAGTGTGCGACATGAATTCTGCAAGCGAGAGTTCAAATCCAGCTGTGTTAACACTTTTTGACGTCAAAACTTATTTTGCCCTGAGTGTAAATAATCTTTCTTTTTAAGATATAGCGCGTTAATTCAACGATGACAAGTTTATCCTGTCAGTTGGTACTCCTGCTAGCGTTAACCTAAACGCTCCTGCAACCACTCTGAAACGTCTTTAATTTCCTGTGGGCAAACATTATGTTGCATTGGATATTCTTTCCATTTCACAGGGTAACCAATATCTTCGAGCACTTTAAACGCGGCATGTCCTAAAAACATTGGTACCACTTCATCTTGCTGGCCATGGGCACATAGAATAGGTGTGTTTTTATTGGCCTGATGAACTTCACTGGCAAATTTGTCTGGTTCAGACATATAAGTTGAAAGCGCCATAATGCCAGCTAGCTTTTCTGGGTATCGAGTGCCTAGGTGAAGCGCGATAACTCCGCCTTGTGAAAAACCGGCCAACACAATGCGATCAGCTGATATTCCTTTGGCTTTTTCGGCTTCAATTAAATCACTGACTTTAGCTGCTGAGTCCAACACTCCGTCCACATCTGCGCGATTATTAAAATCCATGGTTTTAATATCGTACCAAGCACGCATCGGCATACCATTATTGATGGTTACTGGTCTTACAGGCGCGTGAGGGAACACAAACCGTACCGCCATACTTTCCGGTAACTTTAATTCGGGCACGATTGGCGCGAATCCATTACCAGAATCCCCTAGACCATGCATCCAAATTACAACGGCATCGTATGGCTTTTTGGGATTTACTTCTACGTAGGGCAATATCTGCTCAGACATTTAGCTGCTTCCTTTGATTTAAATTATGACAATTTTACGCTTTGCTCTGCTTGTTTACTGGCAGCTTCATCAATAAATGACCAAAATTCAACACCGGTGCGCTCATCTATCCATACTTCATCTTGATAATTGAAATGATGACCATTGAATTTGGTCGCCACCCAAAGTTGGTGCAAAGGTGCTTGTTTGTTCAAAATAATCTTGGTTTTATTTTGAAACTCTAGGGTTAAAATTCCTTCTGCTGATTCGTAGTCGATATCCACCTCGCAGGCATCTAACGCTTCTTCCAGTTGGATAAACATGTCATCTACAAGTTGGTGATACTGGCTGTCATTCATTTTGTGATTCGCTAGTTAGGTAATAAGTCAGAATATGTTAACATTGCTAAAAATTCGCGACAGTTATTTTATTAAATTTTATGGCAAAAGCACCCGGTAACTTATTTATTTTGGCCGCTCCTTCAGGAGCAGGTAAATCTAGTCTCATTAATGCGCTAATAGAAAGGCATAGTGAGTCGAATATGCATAGTAATAAACTGCAGGTTTCAGTTTCGCATACAACCCGCGCTCCTAGACCCGGAGAAGTCGATGGTCAACACTATCACTTCGTCTCAAGAGAGGAGTTCGAGGATTTGATCAAACAGCAGGTTTTTTTCGAATGGGCTGAAGTATTTGGAAATTATTACGGTACGTCGCGAGTGGTAATAGAAAAAACCCTCAAAGAAGGTACCGATATTTTCTTAGATATTGACTGGCAAGGAGCGCGTCAGGTTAAAGCGCAAATTCCTGACACTGCGACGGTTTTTGTCGCGCCACCGTCTCGAGAAGAACTTTTCCGTCGTCTTACACAACGCAATCAAGACTCTCAAGAGGTGATCGAGCAGCGAATGCAAGAAGCGGAGTCAGAAATTTCCCATTATCATGAATTTGATTTTATTGTCGTCAACGATCATTTCGAATCAGCTTTAAATGAGTTAGATGCGATAGTAAGTGCTCGCAGACTACGAAAAGAGAAGCAAGTAATCCGGCATGCTGGCTTATTTGCTGATTTACTCGGAAAATAAACAGTCTAATGATCGTGAAAGATCTTTCCTTTAGACCAATAAAAACGTAAACTACTCGACCTTTTTTTGAACACCTTTAGACATATCGACCACCTCGGAGAAATATATGGCTCGTGTAACAGTAGAAGATGCCGTAGACAAAATTGGCAATCGTTTCGATTTAGTATTAGTTGCTGCTAAGCGCGCACGTCAGATTGCTATTGAAGGCAAAGACGCTCATGTTCCTATGGGAAATGATAAGCCCACAGTAATCGCTCTTCGTGAAATTGAAGAAGGTTTTGTTGATGCTTCAACAATTGCAGCTGAAGCAATTCGTGACCAACAAGAGCACGATCAAGCTGAATTCTCGTCAGTTGCTAACATCCTGTCTGAGTAAAAATAAGCCAATCCTGAACTCATATGAGTTCAGGACAAACTTATAGGCTGACAAGCTTACAAAATCTCCGTATTCTTAACTCCTAAGTCAACTAAAAGCATGTGTTAAGTGTATTTATTCGAAGGCCTTAAAAACAAATTAAGTGATTACCTACCTCTAGACGCGGTCAAGGGGATTGAGGCTGCCTTCGTTTTAGCCCAAGATGCACATGATGGACAAATGCGTTCCAGCGGTGATCCTTACATTACCCATCCAGTTGCCGTTGCAGGCATACTTGCCGACATGAACCTTGATGAAGAAACCATCAAGTCTGCGTTATTACACGATGTGATAGAAGACACCCATTATTCCAAAGAAGATCTGGTTGAAGCATTTGGTGAAACTGTTGGCGATTTAGTGGAAGGGGTGTCTAAGCTGGATAAAATCCAGTTTAGTACCAAACAAGAAGCCCAAGCCGAAAATTTCCGTAAAATGATGATGGCGATGGTGCAAGATATCCGGGTCATTCTGATTAAACTCGCAGACCGAACCCACAATATGCGCACTTTAGGTTCGCTAAGACCAGATAAGCGTCGCAGAATTGCCAGAGAAACCCTCGAAATTTATGCGCCTATTGCTCACCGACTCGGTATCCACGATATTAAAAATGAGCTAGAAGACTTAGGTTTTCAAGCCATGTACCCGATGCGTCATCGAGCTCTTTCGGCGGCCGTTAAACAAGCTCGCGGTAACCGCAAAGAAATCATTGAAAATACCCGCAATGAAGTGGAAACTCGTTTAAAAGCCCATGGTCTTGATGCGCAAGTCATTGGCCGCGAAAAACATTTGTATTCGATTTATCGGAAAATGAAGAACAAAGAATTGTTGTTCAACGAAGTCATGGATATATATGCGTTTCGGGTGATAGTCTCCTCTGTCGATAATTGCTATCGCGGGTTAGGGGCTATGCATGGTTTGTATAAGCCTATTGAAGGTCGTTTTAAAGATTACGTGGCCATTCCACGCACAAATGGTTATCAGTCATTACACACTTCTTTGATTGGACCTCATGGTATTCCTGTTGAAATTCAGATTCGAACTGCTGAAATGGATCAGATGGCTGACAAAGGTGTCGCCGCACATTGGATTTACAAAGATGATGGTGAAACGCAGCAAGGCACTACGGCGCAAGTTCGAGCACGCAAATGGATGCAATCCTTATTAGAACTGCAACAAAGTGCAAGTTCATCATTTGAATTTATTGAAAACGTTAAAACCGATTTGTTTCCTGATGAAATATACGTGTTTACACCAGACGGCCGAATTATCGAATTACCCATGGGAGCCACGCCCGTCGACTTTGCTTACGCAGTGCATACTGATGTAGGTAACTCTTGTGTGGGTGTGCGAGTAGAGCGACGTAACTACTCACTTAATAAGCCACTGCAAAATGGTCAATCGGTGGAAATAATTACCTCTCCAAGAGCAAAACCCAACGCCAACTGGCTCAATTTCGTGGTCAGTGCCAGAGCCCGTTCTAATATACGCCACTACCTCAAGCGCCAGCAGTCCAAAGAAGCCATCAGTATGGGTAATCGTTTACTTAGACATGCTTTAGGGGCGAGAAGATTAGACGATATTCCGCAAGAAGATAGAGATCGTGTTGTGGCTGAAACCAAACACGACTCTTTTGACGAATTGCTTTCAGATATTGGTTTAGGTAATGAACTCAGTGCCATTGTCGCTCGACGACTGTTGGGCGAGTCTGAAGAGCTGCCAGATAAAGGCCGTAATGTGGCGATTAAAGGCACTGAAGGCTTGTTAGTGACCTACCCCAAATGTTGTTACCCGATTCCCGATGATGAAATTATCGCGATTCTTAGTCCTGGTCGGGGCATGGTTATCCATCAGGTAGGTTGCAGTAACATTCGTAAGTTAAGTAAAGAAGAGCCTCAACGTGTTTTACCAATGCATTGGGATAGCGAAGCTCAAGGTGAATTCAAAGCGTCGGTAAGAATAGAGCTAATTAATCATCAAGGCACATTGGCTACGCTAACCAATGCCGTTGCTTCGTGTGATTCAAATATTATTGGTTTACAAACAGAAGAAAAAGAAAGCAATGTTTATTACATTGATATTGAGTTAACCACAAAAAATCGTGTACATCTGGCTAAGGTCATGCGCAAAATTCGCTCCATGCCGGAAGTGCAAAAAGTCTCACGTCATAGTCAAATTCGACACAACTAAGGTAAATAATTATGTCAAAGTCCGTAATTCATACTGACCGGGCCCCTCAAGCTATTGGGACTTATAGTCAAGCTGTAAAGTCTGGCACAACTGTGTATTTATCTGGCCAAATTCCTTTGGTTCCAGAGACCATGGAAATGGTTTCTGACGATTTTAAAACACAAGCTATTCAGGTATTTGAAAATGTAACTGCAGTGTGTGAAGCCGCTGGTGGTACTACTAATGATTTGGTTAAAGTGAATATATTTCTAACCGATTTATCTAATTTTGCCACCGTAAATGAGGTGATGAGCCAGTATTTTAAAAAGCCATATCCTGCTCGTGCCGCTATAGGTGTAAAAGAACTACCAAAAGGTTCACAAATTGAAATCGACGGCATTATGGAATTGCCTGAGTGATATTGCTTTAGAAAGTTTGGCTTTCAGTTAGAGGTTTTTTAGTGTCAGTGTCACCAGAACGTTATCAAAAAATTCGTGATGTCTTAAGCAAGCGACAAACTAGCTTAACCGTATGTTTGGAGCAAGTTCATAAGCCCCATAATGTTTCCGCAGTGATTAGAAGTTGTGATGCGGTAGGCATTCATAAAGTGCATGCCGTTTGGGATGATGAAACAAAAGAATTACGTGGTGGCACCGCAATGGGCAGCCAAAATTGGGTGTACATGGAAAACCACAATAGCATTGGTGATGCAGTTTCTCATTTGCAAGAACAAAAAATGCAGGTGTTGGTTACCCATTTGTCTGATCAGGCCGTAGATTTTCGCGATGTCGATTATACCAAGCCAACAGCGATAATTTTAGGCCAAGAAAAGCACGGTGCTACGCAACAAGCTATCGATTTAGCCGATCAAGAGATTGTCATTCCTATGGTCGGAATGGTGCAATCCCTCAACGTCAGTGTAGCAGCTGCACTGGTTTTATATGAGGCGCAGCGGCAACGACAAATTGCCGGTATGTATGATACGCAGCACCTTGATGAATCAGACTGCCAAAAAATGTTATTCGAACGGGGTTACCCTGACTTTCGTAAATTATGCGACGAAAAAAACCTGCCATACCCACATATTGATGAACAAGGAAGTATTGTCGCCGACGATGATTGGTGGCAAGCATTGCAATTCCGAAAGCTGTAGGCGGTTGCTTTAGCCCCGCGCTATCCTATGATATTTCATGGCCTGAAGGCCATGCTACGGGGTTTCTGTTGTAGGCGGTTGCTTTAGCCCCGCGCTATCCTATGATATTTCATGGCCTGAAGGCCATGCTACGGGGTTTCTGTTGTAGGCGGTTGCTTTAGCCCCGCGCTATCTTCCGACCTCCATGGCCTAAAGGCCATGCTACGGGTTTCTCTTGTAGGCGGTTGCTTTAGCCCCGCGCTATCTTCCGACCTCCATGGCCTGAAGGCCATGCTACGGGGTTTCTCTTGTAGGCGGTTGTTTTAGCCCCGCGCTATCTTATGATATTCCATGGCCTAAAGGCCATGCTACGGGTTTCTGTTGTAGGCGGTTGCTTTAGCCCCGCGCTATCCTATGATATTCCATGGCCTAAAGGCCATGCTACGGGATTTCTGTTGTAGGCGGTTGCTTTAGCCCCGCGCTATCTTCCGACCTCCATGGCCTGAAGGCCATGCTACGGGGTTTCTCTTGTAGGCGGTTGTTTTAGCCCCGCGCTATCCTATGATATTTCATGGCCTGAAGGCCATGCTACGGGGTTTCTGTTGTAGGCGGTTGCTTTAGCCCCGCGCTATCCTATGATATTTCATGGCCTGAAGGCCATGCTACGGGGTTTCTGTTGTAGGCGGTTGCTTTAGCCCCGCGCTATCTTCCGACCTCCATGGCCTAAAGGCCATGCTACGGGTTTCTCTTGTAGGCGGTTGTTTTAGCCCCGCGCTATCATCCGACCTAAATATTTCCATGGGATAAATCCCATGCTACATTGTTATGTTTGCGAACATACTTTAAAAGGAAACCTACTATGCGATCCGCTTACCTAATCGGCTTGTTTCTTACGCTTTTTGCAACACAGCTGTTTGCCTTAGACCGAACTTTAATCGCGGAATCCCCTGAAGATGTAACTCCCTTATTAAATGGCCAAACTATTCCCAATGTGACACTGCGCACCGCGACTGGTGCGCCGGTTAGTTTGCAGGCGATGATTATGCAAAAACCGACGATTATATTGTTCTATCGTGGGGGATGGTGTCCCTATTGCAGCCGTCAATTAGCAGAGCTCAAAGATATCGAGCAACCTTTGGTTGATTTAGGTTATCAAATATTAGCAATATCGCCCGAATCACCAACACGTTTACAAGAGCAAAAACTAGAAACTGAATTTGCCGTGCAGTTGTTATCAGACGAAAGTTTACAGGCCATCAAAGGGTTTGGAATTGGTTTTTATGTACCTGCGGAAACAAAATCTAAATACAAAGAGAAAAACAACATAGTGTTAACCGAAGATGCGGACAGTGAACGCGCGGTATTGCCGGCTCCTTCAGTGTTTATTACCGACAAAACAGGCTTAATCAAATTCAACTATGTTAATCCAAACTTTAAAGTAAGACCTTCTGCAGAGCTGCTTTTACAAGCAGCCAAACTAAGTTTGTAATTACTTACTTAAGCTGTGAGCCCTTTCAAACAATTAAAATTGAACAGGGCTCAGTTATTCTCTAATTTGAACTTTTGACACTGAATGTCTCTTCGTTGAGGATCCGAACTTCACGTTGAGGGAATGGTATTTCAATGCCATTTTCTCTAAGGGTTTCAAAGATTATTAACATCAAATCCCCGCCAACGCGATTTTTGCCATCATCAATGCCCTCCATCCAGAATTCCACAAACATGTTTACCCCAGAGTCCCCGAAACTATCAATTTCACAATCTGGGCGTTCTTCAAATGGTACGTCCGGGCCGCTGATGACAGAAGGGTGTTCGGCCACCGCCACTTTAATAAACTCTACCATCGAGCGTATGTCTGTTGCGTATGGCACTGAAAAATCTACTCGATAACGCTGCTTAGGATCTTTATGAGTCCAATTGACCATTAAATTGGAAATGAATTTTTCATTGGGTACCAGAATGTCTTTGCCGTCGTAGGTTTCTAGAACCGTGTATCGCATTCTGAACTCACGGACGAATCCTTTACTGCCGTCATCCATTTCCACAAAATCGCCAACGGTTAACGAGCGATCTAGCAAAATGATAATGCCTGAAATAAAGTTCGAAGCGATGGATTGTAAACCTAAACCCAACCCTACACCGACGGCACCACCAAACACGGCAAGCGCAGTTAGATTAATGCCCATCACATTTAACAATAACAGTGCAATAATACAAAATACCGCGACCTCAAAGAGTTTCGAAAAAACTTCTCTAGTGCGGATATCTATCGATTCTTGTTTACGAATGATGTCTTTGCCAAAGCTATTAGATGCGCGTCCAAGCCAAAATAGCACTGCACCGAAAATCAGCACTCTTACCACGCCGTATGCGGTGATATTAACGTTACCTAAGGTAAGAGATATGTCTTCCAGTGCAACAATAACAGTGCTAAGTGAGCCGGTTAAATGCAGCAGTAAAATCGGTAATCCCACCCACTTGAATAGTTTCGCGGCGATAGTATTTACAACCAACACGCGAATCATTGAGTAATAGAAAAGTAAAACCGCAATGGTCAAGGCTGTATCCAAAAGCCATGTTGAAAAGCCTGCATTGTGGACTGTTTCGATAATCACTTTTAAGGTAATCAATGCAATCAATGGACAAACCAAATAACCCACTCGATAGGCGAGTTTACGCATAGGGTGAGCGCTTGAGTCTGGTTCGTAGTGAGTTAGTCCTACCGCATTTCGTATTTTGCGAGCCAACCAAAAAGCCAATAAGTAGACAAACAGCACTATGGAAACTTGAGCATAAGTATTTGGGTTGGTTAAAGTGCTAAGAATAACTAACCATAATTGATCAGCTTGGGTGGAAATGGTTTCTAAGTTCATATCAATTCACATTTTCAAATTTCTAAACTTACTATGAACCAATACCGTCAATTCGTATAGTTGGTTCGGAATAATTGCACTAAGTATAGACTTGGTTTTTATCCAATTTCAGGTCGGTGTTCATGTTAAAAGCAATCTTAAGCGTGAAACTTCGTGTATTTTAGATAGGTTAAAAGCCTTTAAATATCAGCGGGCAGCGGCTTTGTCCAAGGTTTTGTATTTTTAGCCTTCAGAATAGTTGTATTCTGCTGGCTGTAAGGCAAAATAACAGGTTGTTTCGTTCTGAATAAAAAGGCTCAGATGCAATCTCTGGCAATAACAAAATTAACCGAATTAAAAGGTGTAGGCAGCAAAGTTGCTGAAAAGCTCGAAAAAATTGGGTTAGTTACCATTCAGGACATGCTGTTCCATTTGCCCCTTCGTTACGAAGATCGCACGCGTATCTACCCGATTGGCGATTTGCAGCCCTTTTTGCACACAAGCATTGAAGGGGAAGTAATGTCTTGTGATGTGCAATTTGGCCGAAAACGGATGTTGGTGGTGCGAGTAAGTGACAATACTGGCACCCTTACCTTACGCTTTTTCCATTTCTCGGCAGCACAAAAAAACAGTTTAGAAAAAGGCACCACGATTCGTGCTTTCGGCGAAGTGCGGGCAGGCAAATTCGGCTTAGAAATGATGCATCCTGAATATCGCGTTAAACGTGATGAATCCGTCAGCGAGTTGGAAGAATCACTTACTCCAGTGTACCCCACCACCGAAGGCGTAAAGCAAATCACGCTGCGTAACCTTAGTGAGCAAGCCTTAACCAAACTAAAACAGGGTGGGCTAGCGGAACTGCTGCCTGATAATCTTTACGCGGCACAAATTAGCCTAGTAGATGCTCTATCGCTCGTCCATAGGCCGCCTCCCGATGTCGCCTTGTCGCTATTAGAGGAAGGCAAACATCCAGCTCAGCAACGCTTGATCATCGAAGAACTACTAGCTCACCATTTAAGTGTTTTAAAAGTTCGCCAGCAAAGTAAGCGCCAACAAACTTTTTCGATTCCGATTTCTACAGCGTTAATCGACCAGTTTTTAGGAAACTTACCCTTTACTCCAACCAACGCGCAATCCCGTGTGGTAGATGAAATTCAGCATGATATGCAACAAGACTCGCCAATGATGCGGTTAGTCCAGGGAGATGTGGGCTCTGGTAAAACATTGGTGGCGGCAATGGCAGCTTTGTCTGCTATAGGTGCAGGTTTCCAAGTGGTAATGATGGCACCCACTGAGCTGCTGGCAGAACAACATGCCAATAACTTTAGTGATTGGCTTTCACCGCTTAATATTCGAATTGGTTGGCTGGCCGGTAAGTTAAAAGGTAAAGCCAGAGAATCGGTATTAACTGAACTGAAAAATGGTCAGATTGATATGCTCATAGGTACTCATGCGGTTTTCCAAGAAGCGGTTGAGTATCATAAACTTGCCTTAGTTATTGTCGATGAACAACATAGATTTGGTGTGCACCAGCGTTTGGCGTTACGAGAGAAAGGCGAGCTACAGGGGGCGTTTCCCCATCAACTGATTATGACCGCAACCCCTATTCCACGAACCTTAGCGATGACAGCGTATGCGGATCTTGATACCTCGATAATTGATGAGCTACCCCCAGGGCGCACGCCAATCACCACAGTTGTGCTACCCGATACGCGGCGAGGTGAAGTGATTGAAAGAGTGCGTAACGCTGCAGTTAACCAGAAGCGTCAAACTTATTGGGTCTGTACCCTTATTGATGAGTCAGAAGTGTTGCAGTGTCAGGCCGCAGAAGACACAGCTATTGCCCTGCATACCGCTTTACCCGAATTAAAGGTAGGACTGGTTCATGGCCGCCTGAAATCGCAAGAAAAGCAGCAAATCATGGAGCAATTTAAGCAAGGTGAATTGGACTTATTAGTGGCCACAACCGTAATAGAAGTGGGGGTCGATGTACCTAATGCTAGTTTAATGATTATTGAAAACCCCGAGCGGCTTGGCTTAGCTCAATTACACCAGTTGCGAGGGCGAGTAGGGCGGGGCTCAGTGGAAAGTCATTGTGTGTTGATGTATCAAAGTCCATTGTCGAAAACCGCGAGCAAACGGTTAAAAGTGTTGCGTGAATCCCATGATGGTTTTTATATTGCGCAACAAGACCTTGAAATACGAGGGCCGGGGGAGTTGCTTGGTACTAAGCAAACTGGATTGGCGGATCTCAGAATTGCTGATTTAATTAGAGATGCCGAACTCATCCCTCAAGTTCAAAATATTGCTTCTCATATGTGGCAACATTATCCGTCAAAATCTCAAGCCATCATTAATCGCTGGCTAGGACATAAAGAGCGTTATGGCCATGCTTAAGCTAATATTAACTGAACCGGAAAATCCACAATTACAGGAACAAGCTGTTATTTGGCAAACAAACTGGGGATTGGAGATTGATAATCAGCAAACTCAGGGATTAGCGCTAGTATTAGATCAACACTATTTGGCCCTTAAACAGTTGGATGAACCCAAATTAGGCGCGGTGTTTGTAGACTTTGCATCTGATGTATTGACCTTCAGACGACAACAAACCAGTGTTAAAAAAGAATCCATAGCAAAGGCTGTGGGCATCAAAGGAAATGTTTTTCCGCGGATTTTAGATGCAACCGCTGGTTTAGGCCGAGATGCATTTATATTGGCAAGCTTTGGTTGCCACGTAGATATGATTGAACGATCCAAAGAAGTAGCTGCCTTATTAGAAGATGGTTTGCAGCGAGCTAAATCTCAACCACTGGTGAGTGATTGGCTACCGCAACGAATGACTCTTTTGCGCGGCACAGCGACGGAAATTATGGCGAGTTGGCAAAATACACAACCGGATGTGGTGTATTTGGACCCTATGTTTCCCCATCGCAAAAAATCGGCGCTAGTGAAAAAAGAAATGCGCTTGTTCCAAACGTTGCTGGGAGTCGATGAAGATGCGGATGACTTACTCGAACCTGCGCTAAAATTAGCAAAACGACGAGTTGTGGTAAAAAGGCCAGATACGGCTCCTTACCTAAATGATAAACAACCTAATATGTCGATTAAAGGCAAAAAGCTTCGCTTTGATGTCTATTTGACCAACCTATAGAATTAATTGGAGAACATTATGATTAGTAAAGGCAGTGAGTTACCAGAAGCAAATGTCACAGCAAGAATTAATGGTGAAATGAAAACATTCACAACCACAGACCTTTTCGCTGATAAAAAGGTTGTTTTGTTTGCTGTGCCTGGTGCATTCACACCAACTTGTTCACAAGCACATTTACCTGGTTATGTGACACTAGCCGATAAAATCAAAGCCAAAGGCGTCGACACTATTATTTGTTTATCAGTAAACGATGCCTTCGTGATGGAAGCTTGGGGTAAACAACACAATGCCGACGAGATTTTAATGTTAGCCGATGGCGATGGTAATTTTACCAGTGCAATCGGTATGAACATCGACACCGGCACATTTGGTGGCGTCCGTTCGTGTCGTTATAGCATGTTGGTCGAAGATGGCGTTATCAAAGTAGCAAATATTGAAGAACCAGGCACATTCGAAGTTAGTGATGCCGAGACAATGTTGAAGTCTCTGTAGGCCGGTGCTTTAGCGCCGCGGTTCGGTATTTTTCCACGGCCTAAAGGCCGTGCAACAGGTGGACGTTCTTGCAGGCGGGTGCTTTAGCCCCGCGGTTCGGTATTTTTCCATGGCCTGAAGGCCATGCTACGAGAATGTTTTTTGTAGGCGGGTGTTTTAACCCCGCGGTTCGGTATTTTTCCACGGCCTAAAGGCCGTGCAACAGGTGGACGTTCTTGCAGGCGGGTGCTTTAGCCCCGCGGTTCGGTATTTTTCCATGGCCTGAAGGCCATGCTACGAGAATGTTCTTGTAGGCGGGTGTTTTAACCCCGCGCTCTAGCACTAAGCTTTCATGGCCTAAAGGCCATGCTACGGGGGTATTGTCCTCTGCCGGATAAATCCCGTGCCACACCTTCTTGGAAACGATATAATGCCCCTCAACAATTTGCGTAGATATTTCTAATCGCTCAAATTTCATCACACACAAAAACAGAGTATATATTGAAACAACTTGATGTCATTGTCATCGGCGCTGGTGCTGCCGGATTATTTTGTGCAGCTGAAGCCGCTAAGCGTGGCCGCAAGGTGCAAGTACTGGATCACGCTAAACGTATTGGTGGCAAAATATTGATGTCAGGTGGTGGGCGCTGCAATTTCACCAATATGTACGCCAGCCCTGAAAACTTTCTTTCAGACAATCCCCATTATTGTAAATCAGCCCTAAGTCGTTACACCCAATGGGACTTCATTGGGTTGGTCGCTGAATACGGAATCGCTTATCACGAGAAAACTCTCGGGCAATTATTTTGTGATGATTCGGCCAAAGATATCCTCAATATGCTATTGCAAGAATGCGATAAGGCAGGGGCTGGGGTGACTAATCAATGTGAAATTCTCGATATTGATAAAACATCCGATGGATTTACTTTGCAAACCAGCAAAGGTGAATATAGGTGCGAGTCGCTGGTGGTGGCCACCGGTGGCTTATCTATGCCGAAATTAGGCGCATCACCATTCGGCTTCAAAATAGCTGAACAGTTTGGTTTAAGTGTAAAACCAACGCGGGCTGGACTGGTTCCTTTCACGTTACACGAGCAAGACAAAAGCGTATTAGCCGAGTTAAGTGGCATTTCTTTAGACGCGCGAGCAAGCTGCAATAATACTAGTTTTAACGAAAATATCTTATTCACCCATCGCGGTTTAAGCGGCCCAGCGGTGTTACAAATTTCATCGTTTTGGCATCCAGGTCAAGAGGTTGAGTTTGATTTGTTTCCCAACGGCGATTTACTCGAAGAATTGAACCAAAGCCAGCAACAGTCACCAGATAGTTTGTTAGCGACCGCGTTATCTAAGCACTTTCCAAAACGCTACGTACAGACGGCGTTACCCTATTTGGGATTACAAAATAAACCCCTTAAACAATTCCAAGGTAAGCAGCTTGAGCAAGTTTCCGCAGCCTTCCATCAATGGCAATTAAAACCCAATGGTACAGAGGGCTATCGAACAGCAGAAGTCACTTTGGGCGGCGTCGATACTAATCAACTATCGTCGAAAACCATGATGGCAAACGACATCGATGGCCTATTTTTTATCGGTGAAGTGGTCGATGTCACCGGTTGGCTTGGCGGCTATAATTTCCAATGGGCCTGGAGCAGCGCTTGGGTTGCTGGGCAAAATGTTTAAATCATATTCCAAGATCCACTGAATGCGTTTGTGCAAATCTAATTGGCTTTATCTGCAACCTTAAATGGTTGGTTAATTAGGGTTTTTTCAAATTCAGGTTTGGCCCAAGCCGGTGATACACAATTGTTATCTCGTGAGTTTGTCGAAGATGCGCAAGTCAAAGACGTAAATGATGGAGTGTTTGATAGTTTTGCCACAATCACTGAATCTGAGCACATTTATGGTCGCGTCGAGCTTGGCTTAGATAATTCTAATATTCGCACCTCAGTAGACATGATTAAAAATTGGACTACTGGTATCGCTGTCATAGAAATGGCGCTAGTGGCTTTGTTTTCCTTTGTGTTGGGAAATTACTTAACCAAGCAATTGGCAACTCTACGAACTGCTGCACGAGAAATTTCAAGCAATATAGAAAGTGGCTCTTTTAATCAGGCTCAGCTACCAGTGAATGGCAATGACGAATTAGCCGAAGTGACTCGCGCTTTCAATAAACTCGCGACTACCTTGGAATATGAGAATGCACGCACTGAAGCTTACCAGCAGGAGCTTGAGCTGCTTAATAGCACATTGGAGCAAAAAGTAGAGCAACGCACTACCTTATTAAACCAACGAAATCATCAACTGGAACAGATAAATCAGGAGCTACATGCCACTCAGAAACAGCTGACGCAATCTGCAAAAATGGCTTCCATCGGACAACTTGCTGCAGGCGTAGCCCATGAAATTAATAATCCCATTGGTTTTGTTAAAAGTAATTTAAGTTCCCTTGAACAATATATTGATGTCTATCGTCAAATCAGTACACAAGTGGCAACTGTTTTTGCGAACGATACATCCCAATCTGTAGAGCCCTCTAAACAAAAATTAATTGATATTGTAAATAATGAAGATTTAGATTTTATCAATGAAGATGCGAAAGACATTCTTAGCGAGTCTGTTGATGGTTTAGATAGGATCACCAATATCGTCAAAGATCTAAAACAATTTTCTCGGGCAGACACGGAGGAAAAGAGTTGGTTAGATATTAATGATTGTATCGAGACCACCCTTAAAATGGTCGGCAATGAGCTTAAATACCATTGTGAAATTCATAAAGATCTCGGCGAGTTACCCAAAATAAAGATGAATTTTGGAAAAATTAGCCAGGTACTCACCAATTTATTAATCAATGCAGGGCAGGCGATAGGTGAGAAAGGACAAATCACTATTTCCACTAAAGTACAAAACCAAGATGTTGTTATATCGGTTAAAGACAATGGATCTGGTATCGCGCCTGATAACTTAAGTAAGTTGTTTGATCCGTTTTTCACTACTAAAGATGTGGGCAAGGGAACAGGTTTAGGTTTGTCTATTTCCTACGGCATTATTCAAGAACACGGTGGTGACATTAGCGTAACCAGTAAACTCAACAAAGGCAGTTGTTTTACCGTAACCCTGCCGATTCAAAACGATAGCGAATTTCTCAAGAGCAACCATAATGAGTGAAAAAAATGTTGAAACAGAAATACCAATGACAGTGCTTTGCGTTGATGATGAAGTAAATATTCTTAAGTCAATGAAGCGCTTGCTGCATAGACAAAACTATCAGTTGCTACTTGCTGAAAGTGGCGCACAAGCACTAGAGATAATGCAACAAAATAAGATCGATCTGGTTATATCCGATATGAAAATGCCGGGCATGTCTGGTGCGCAATTATTAGAAAAAGTAGCAATAACAGAACCGGATTGTCATCGTATTCTACTAACCGGTTATTCCGATATGGAATCAACCATAGATGCGGTAAACAAAGGCAAGATCCACCGTTATTTACAAAAACCTTGGAATAACGAAGAGGTTATTCAAACTATCGAAGAAGGTTTGGAAAAAGTCAGATTAAAGCATGAAAATAGTCATTTACAGAAGTTAGTAAAAAAACAAAACTCGCTGCTTAAAAAGCTCAATCAAAACTTAGAAGACAAAGTTAAGTTGCGTACTAAACAAATACACGTAGCGATGCAGCGAATTGAGCATAACAACAGTGCCACCCAAAAAGTACTATACAATTTAATCAGTATTAACCCTAACTTAAACGGTGGTTTTGCGAATAGTGTTAGCTTACTTGCCAAACGCATAGCGGAAAAATTATCATTACCCAAACAACAGATTAATACCATATCTTATGCCGCATTGCTGTGTGAAATTGGCTTATTAGGGCTAGATACAGCCCTATACAGCAAACCCTTCAAAGAGCTCAATTACAACCAGCAGCAGGAATACCTAGAACAAATTAAAGTGGCTCAGTTGGTACTTGCTCCTGCAACCCATCTACAAGATGTAGCAGATATAATTACCTGCCAATTTGAAACATTGAACGGTTCTGGTCCCAAGAAATTAGTGGATGCACAAATCCCCTTAGGCGCAAAAATCTTGGCGGTAGCCAGAGACTATTGGCGTTATAAGATGGGCCGCATCAATCCAGTAAAATTGGACGATACTACTTTTCCGATCGAAATGACTAAATTGAAAGGGACTCATTACGATCCGCAAATACTGGATATTTTGTTGGATAACGAAGATATTGTTTCAGATGAGTTTGTCGAAAACGTTATTACTACTCAGGAGCTCGAGCCTGGGATGACATTGAAGTACAACATTTTGAATGACAAACATATTCTGGTGTTGCCAGAAGGACACGTTTTTAATCAAGCGACGATTTTGAAGCTAACCCAATTTGAAAAAAGCCAAGCCAAACCGATCTCATTGATTGTAGAAGATGATAGGGTTGAGGCTTAGTTAATCACTGGAAACGTGATATTGAAGGTGGTGCCCACATTTAACTCAGAATCAACGGTAACCTGCGCGCCGTGAGCTTCTAAAATTGCATAAGATACGGATAGTCCTAAGCCGGTGCCCACACCTACAGGTTTAGTGGTGAAAAAAGGCGTAAATAGTTGATTTACCGTTTCCTCATCCATACCGCTGCCAGTGTCTTTGATGTGGATTACCACAGCGTCGTTGATTTTGGTGTAGTCAATTGTGAGTATACCGCCGTCCTCCATTGCGTGAGCAGCGTTGACAAATAAATTCACAAAAACTTGCTGCAATTGGCCGGAGATACCTAAAATCAAAGGGCAATCAGTAGACATGTGATTATCAATTTTGTGCTGGTATTTGAACATATTACCTGCAATTTTAAGGGCGGCCTGAATACAGTCGTTTAACGATGTTTCAACTAAAGCTTCATCTCCTGAGTGAGAAAACCCTTTCAAGTTATCGACGATTTCTTTCACTCTGTCTAAGCCTTCAATATTTGATTGAAGTAGATCTTCGGAGTCTTCTTCGATGTAGTCTAGGTCAACCTTTTTACATATGTCTTTAAACCGAGAAATATCCAATGTTTTGTTTTTTTCGAAGCTGGCTTGCATCTGCGTATTGAGTTGTTTGTAATCATTTAAGTAATCTTGCAGCACTTCTAAATTTGAGCGTATAAAAGCGATAGGGTTATTAATTTCGTGGGCTACGCCAGCGGCTAACTGCCCTAAAGATGCCATTTTTTCTGACTGAATAAGTTGACGGCGAGCTTTTTCGAGCTTACTTAAGGAATCTTGCAACTGCACGTTACGTTTCAATATCCGAATATCCGTTAAGCGTCTTCGAATACCGCTGACTAAGTGCTCTTTTGAGGTGTTTAATACCGGTAGCAAATCTTCCGCAATGCCTTCATCTTCGCTTAAAAACGCTAACCATCCTACTTTAGAGCCAGACCAAGCAAAGTTCGTATAGAAAATTGAATTGATAGGTCGATTTTCGTCAAGCTCGCTGTTGTCAACTAGTGAAACCAACCATGAGTCCATAATTGTTGACTCACAAAGGGGTAATAAAGAAACTGCTAATTCTTTAGCTTTGCTGTTTTCCTGCCAACCTTGTTCTAACGACCATACTTTTTTGTTCTTGTCAGATAAGTCTTGGCCATTTTCGCTAATAATTAAAAGTCCATAACTTGCGGAACAAAATTCACCTGTCAACATCACGATATTGGATATCATGTCGTTGAGCGGTATTTCAGATGCCACATCGCTGGAGGTGCGCGCTAGATACTCTAATTCCAGTTGCTTTTGTTTAGAGTCGGCCAGAGCGCCCTTCAACGACTGATTGGCTTCGTATATGTCCAAAGAGTATTTTTCTAGCTGGTTCTCAGCTAATTGCCGTGCCTTTTTTTCCCTCAAGGCCTTGCGTTCAAGAACGGAAACTCTTTTTTCCAATTCTTCTTTGGATAGTGTCAAACTTTCACCACCTCTAACACGCAGCGTTGATCACCTTGATGTTCACATTCTGTTTGTGAGACCGCAATTTTTTGTTCAGTGTGTTCCGCTAGACCGTGCACAATGCCTTCGCAGAAATAACATAACTTGCGCGGAGATTGATAGTGGAAAGATAGGGTAGTCGGTGTTTCAGATAGAAATTCAAACTCAGGTAATAAGGCATCAGGATTGAGTTTTTTGACTTCTACGTGGATAAAGTCTTGCACCGCGTGTAAAAATTCAAAAACGTCTTTAAAATCATGAGCACCAGCTGGCGCGGCGTTAAATAATTCCTTGAAAACCCATTTTCCGAATGCGAACTGAGCGTCTTTAGCTGAGATGTTTTGTTTTTCTACCACAAGTCCAACTAGGGTAAATAACTCCTCATCGTCATAAGTGCCTACTGTTGTATAAATGCCTTCACTTGGTAAATTCGCTTCATCCAGTAAGGTGTCCCAAAACTCCTCACCCCACAGCTCTTCGATAAACTCATTAAACTTTACAAAAACAATACCTTTCACGGCCATTCCTTCTATCTATCAAATTTAAGCATGTCTGTATTAAACATAGGCGTATCAAAGCTAGATTGAAAACCTTTTCCACTTTTATATCAATGCTGCTTTAGTCGCACTGATTAATCTTTCTTCCGTTACAGGGCGCATTTTGATTAACATATTGTCGCACTTTACTCTGCATATATTAAATAATAGTCATTAATTTAATGAATAGACTATAGTCATTATTACGACCAAATAGTAATTTTGGTTAGTATTTTTGGTAATGATCAATTTAATTTCTTGGTTGACAATGAAATTCGGGTTAGTTACTTTAATTTAACATATACACCAGCAGTTGCGCGTGCATGTTGACGTTAATTGGATTGTTAAGATCTCTGGTTATCAGCTACACAACGTAATAATTGCAAGATTTCATTCTGGTATAAACAAACATTTACTCTTGGAGAACAACTTATGTCAATGACAGGTAAAGTAGCTATTGTAGCTGGTGGTGGTCGAGATATTGGCGCTGCCTGTGCAGTAGAATTAGCATCGAGAGGTGCGAGCGTTTTGTTAACCTATCATGCCAGTGCCACAACAGCACAAGAAACGGTTGCTAAAATTACTGCCGCTGGTGGCAAAGCGGTCGCTGTGCAAGCCGATTTAACCGAGCAAAGCAGTGTTGATGCGACCGTAAAAGCTGCATTATCAGAATTTGGCGCTATCGACTGCTTAGTCCACGTTTCTGGTGGCTTGGTTGAGCGCAAAAAAATAACCGAAATGGATTTAGCTCACTGGAAAAAAGTACTAGATGTGAACCTAACTTCGCTGTTTTTAATGTCGCAAGCTGTTATCCCGCATATGAAACCGGGCAGCTCTATCGTCACTTTCTCTTCTCAAGCTGCTCGTGACGGTGGTGGCGGTGGTGCTATCCCTTATGCAACGTCTAAGGGCGCTGTATCAACCTTTACCCGTGGTTTAGCCAAAGAGCTAGGTCCTAATATTCGGGTTAATTCGGTTTGCCCAGGGATGATTTCAACTGGCTTCCATGACACTTTCACTCCAGATGCAGTGCGAACTAATGTGGCTGGGGCGACTTGTATCAAACGTGAGGGAACTTCAGAAGAAGTGGCTAAATTAGTTGGATTTTTAGCTGATGATGACTCTTCGTATATGACGGGAAATAATGTTGACATAAACGGCGGGTTACTTTTCTCATAATAAAACAATAGCTTATCAAACTAGTTTGAAAAGTCTGGGTTAAGTGACAGGGCTATTTTGATAAGTTAGGTAGTGAATTTCAGGGTCTCTTTTAATGGGGCCCTTTTTTTTGTAATTAAACTCTTTTAAAAACAACGGGCTACCATTTGGTATTACCAATAATGGCGCTATTGGTAATAATAAATGTTAATGTGTGGTTGACACAATGTTGTTGAATTGGTTACATTGTCTATTCGATATTCATTACTTTAATTATTGCAATTCAAAGCCTAAGCTTAGTTGACGCACAAGTAATAGTGTCAGTAACAAATAAATCATGTATGGTTTCCACTACATACAATGCCAACCAGAGCTCATCGTATTAATAATACTGAAAGGGTTCTACTTATTTTTAAAAATGGAATTAGGTCGTGTTGAATGTTTGCTAAAAAATTCTCTTTTCCTCGTATCGTCGCTCTTACCATGGTTGTTTCAGTTGTGGGTTGTAGCGCATCTTCTCAAAATGCTGACACTAGCAAAAACTCAACTAGCCAATCAGCTTCTGCTGAAATGCTCAAAACCGCAGATGGTATTTTGATTAACAACCAACAGCAGTTTTTAGAAGCTGCGGCCTCATTACAACCTGGCGATACCTTAATTCTCGCTGACAAAGAATGGAAAGATTTTGAAATTCTTTTAAAAGGTAAAGGCACAGCTGAAAACCCAATTACCCTAAAAGCCCAAACCAAAGGCAAAGTCATTTTAACCGGACTTTCTAACTTACGTTTATCTGGTGAATATTTAGTTGTTGAAGGACTCGTATTTAAAGACGGATACAGCCCCACTGGTGAAGTGATTTCGTTCAGAGAAGACGCTAACACCTTAGCTTATAATTCACGGGTAACCGAAGTCGTTATAGATGGATTTAGCAACACGGACAAATTTAATGCGGATAAATGGGTTGTCTTATACGGCAAGAATAACCGTTTTGACCACAGCCATTTGGAAGGTAAAAACAATGCTGGTGTGACCATGGCGGTTAGACTGAATACAGAAGATAGCCAACAGAACCATCACCGCATAGATCATAACTACTTCGGTCCACGTCCAATCCTTGGTTCTAACGGTGGCGAAACACTGCGTATTGGTACCAGTAAGTACTCTTTAACAGACTCTTTCACAGTGGTTGAAAATAATTACTTTGAACGTTGTAACGGTGAAGTGGAAATCATTTCTAATAAATCTGGTAAAAACCAATTCCTTAATAATGTATTTTTAGAAAGCCGCGGAACCTTAACTCTACGTCATGGTAACGGTAACGTTGTCGAAGGCAACGTATTCTTCGGTAATGGCAAAGACCATACTGGTGGTATTCGTGTCATCAACGCTGACCAAACCATTCGCAACAACTATATGGAAGGGTTAACAGGAATTCGTTTTGGTGGTGGCTTTACTATTCTAAACGGCGTGCCTAATTCAACTATTAACCGCTATCATCAAGTTAAAAACGCGACAATCGAAAACAACACTATTGTTAACGTCGACAACATTAATTTGGCTGGCGGCAGTGACAGTGAGCGTACTGCAACACCAATTGACAGCAGCTTTTCAAATAATTTGATCATCAATGCTGACGGCAGTAATCCTTTTAAAATATTTGATGATGTTTCAGGTATTACCTTTGCCAACAACATTGCCAGCCAATCTCCACAAGAAGAGATTGCTTCAGGTTTCACAATACACAAAAGTGATTTGGTCAGAGGCGATAATGGTCTTCTTCAAAGTGCCAGCGCACAGCAAGCCAATGTTGGTGCTGCAGCGTCACTTAAACCTATTGCTAAAGATGAAACCGGTGTAAGTTGGTATCCTAAAGCCGACGCGCCTGTTGAGTTTGATTCTGCAGGTGTGGTGAATGTTTCTTCAGCCGCAGAGCTTATGAAAACAATCGGTGAAGTAGAAGACGGCAGCGTCATAATGCTTGCGCCAGGTAACTATGATCTCAACAAACAACTACAAGTGAAGTCTGTGGTAACCCTTAAAGCCGCTACTCCACGTTCCGTTACTCTTTACCCAATGCGTTCTTTGACTTTTGAGATAGAAGATGGCGGCAGCTTGAAATTAGATGGACTGAATATCTCAGGCGTTAAAACTCCAGACAACGCAGGTAATGTGTTAATTCGAAATACCAAATTACCTACCCTACATAATTACAAATTGACCATCAACAATACGCATATCACCGATTTAAATGTGAACCACTCGGCCCATGTGTTTGACTCTGGTTATCGCAGCATGGCCGAAAATATTGAGATTACTGATAGTGTTTTCAAAAATATCACGGGTGATGTTCTACGCTTAGACAAAGAACAAGATGATTTGGGCATTTATAATGCGGAATACGTCACTATCAAAAATTCTAGTTTTGTGAACATTGAAGGTGCGGTTGCGAAAGTCTATCGTGGCGGTACAGATGAAAGTACTTTTGGTCCACATTTTAGAATGACCAACAGCACAGTTGAAAATGTTGGTGGCGGCAAACGTAATAAATCTGCCTCTGCTATCTTTCTTTTAGGTGTTCAACAGACTCTATTAGAGGGAAATCAGTTTACGCAAAGCAAGGTCATCACTATCGATCATACTGTTGGTGAGCCGCGTACCCAGATATTGAACAATACATTTACTAAAACACCTTTACCGGTAGTGACAGAAACCTTTGCTAAGGGTCCTTCTACTGCGGTTATGAAAGGTAATGTTTCTAAGTGAAGCAATAAAACCAAGACAGCGAAACCGTGCTCACCTACTCTTATAAAGAATATGTGAGTAAGGCATTATGCAAGGGTTTCGAGATTAATGAAGGTTCTAAAAGTTAACCAACAAACGTAATCATAAACGTAAAGAATAATATTATTAGCATCAGGTATAGGTAAACATAAACATGAAGAATTTAAGATGGTGGGTTATTGCTCTCGTTGCTCTGGCAACGGTAGTGAACTATATCGACAGACAATCCTTGAGCGTACTCTGGCCATTCATGGGTAAGGAAATTTACCCTGAAAAAACTGATGCAGAGTTGAAAGAAGTCTACGGTATTATCAGTATTGTTTTCTTATTCTCGTACGCGTTTGGACAAGCGTTATTTGGTAAGATTTTCGATTGGGTCGGAACCCGAATGGGGTTCGTACTGTCCATCGGAATCTGGTCTTTGGCGACGATTATGCACGCCTTTGCCCAAGGTATCTTAACCTTTAGTATCTTTAGATCGATTTTAGGTATTTCTGAGGCAGGTAACTGGCCCGGCGCTGCTAAAGCGAATGCGGAATGGTTTCCAACCCGTGAAAGAGCGTTAGCTCAAGGGATATTCAACTCAGGCGCTGCAATCGGCGGGATAGTTTCAATTCCGTTAATCGCCTACCTTGCATTGTTTTTCAGTTGGAAAGCAATATTTGTGATTGTAGGTTGTACCGGACTACTTTGGCTTATTCCTTGGTTGATTGTTGTTAAATCTCCTCCTGGATCTCACCCTTGGATCACTGAAGAAGAGCGCGAATACATACTGACTGGTCAGAAAAATGAAGTGAAATGTGAAAATGGCATCAGCGCGCCAGAGTACACACCAACTACAGGTCAACTGTTATCTCATAAACAAAGCTGGGGCGTAATTATTGCTACCGCAGCAATCGACCCAATCTGGTGGTTATTTATTGTTTGGATTCCTACCTATTTGGTTGAAGTCTATCAAATGGATGTTAAGGGCTTGGCGATTTACGGTTGGGTTCCTTATGTTGGTGCGATGCTAGGCGCATGGTTTGGTGGCCTACTTGCTCAAAATCGTCTTAAAGCCGGCTGGACAGTAAATAAAACCAGAAAACTGGTTATCACTATGGGTTGCTTAATCATGCTGCCTGCATTGTTAATGCTGTCTGATCCAGGTGGTGAAGTTGCTGCTGTACTTATTATGGCGACCATCTTGTTCGGTTTCCAAACCTCTATTGGTAATGTTCAAACACTGCCAAGTGATTTGTTTGGCGGAAAATCTGTTGGTACTTTATCGGGCTTTGCTGGGATGGCCGCGAAGTTGGCTGCCGGTGTGTTGATTTATCTAGTGCCCTCATTAACAGCCGACGGTAACTACACAGTGGTATTTGTGATTGGTGCCGCGCTAGCGATACTCGCAATGGCAAGTATTTGGGTATTGTGTCCTAAAATAGAGCCTGTAGAAGCCAAATAGTGCTTTTGGTTTGTGAAAGAAGTGGGGGAGTTCAATGTTAAGTTTACGCAGTATTTGTTGTAGTTCTCTGATTGGCCTAGCGGTTTCAGCTGCGCCTTTCAGCTATGCAAATCAAGCAAATAACCAAAGTTATATGCCTGAGTCTCACCGCACCCTTGCTGACGGTGTTTTGCTAGGTAACTTTGACTCTCTCGATCCAACTAAAAAGCCAAGTGAAAACTTTGATTTGTTAGATTGGACACTGACACTGCCAACGGACCTTAATAAAGATAAAAAAGCCGATATTATATACGAAAGACCATTGAGCGGCGGCTTTGAATTAAAACCGCTTTTTTATACAGCAGATGATGGTGGGATGGTTTTTGCCTGTCCCAATGTCGGTGCCAAAACCTCTAAAAACACTAAGTACGCTCGAACTGAACTTCGTGAAATGTTAAGACGTGGAAATACGCGTATTAAAACCCAAGGTATTACTGAAAATAACTGGGTTTTCGATGCAGCTCATGGCTCAGTTAAAAGAAAAGCAGGTGCCATTGAGGGAAGTTTAGAAGCGACCTTAGCGGTGAACCGGGTGTCAACCACCGGCGATGAGAAAAAGCTAGGGCGGGTTATCATTGGCCAAATCCATGCCACTGATGATGAACCTATTCGACTCTATTATCGCAAGCTGCCTAATAATTCTAAAGGTTCGGTGTACTTTGCCCATGAAATTAATGGCGGAGATGATGAGTGGGTAAACCTAATTGGGACGCGCTCTCACACCCTAGCCAATCCGGAAGATGGCATCGAATTAAACGAAAAGTTTAGTTATAAGATCACGGTGGAAAATAATATTCTTTTTGTTACTTTGATTCGCCAAGGCAAACCCAATATCACCAAATCATTTGATATGAGTGACAGCGGCTACCACAAAAATAACCAATACATGTATTTTAAAGCCGGTGTTTATAATCAAAACAACGGCGGCGAACCCAAAGATTACGTGCAAGCCACTTTTTACCATCTAGACAATCAGCACTAGTAGCATGGCCTTCAGGCCATGGAATCCATCAAATCACCCACGGGGTTAAAACACCCCACCGTAGCATGGCCTTTAGGCCATGGATCCTATCCAACGCCTCGTAGGCCATGGAATCCATCTAATCACCCGCGGGGTTAAAACACCCGCCTACAGGTTGGAACCCGATACATCATGGTAAACGCGGGTTGTAGCATGGCCTTTAGGCCATGGAATCCATCGAATCACCCACGGGGTTAAAACACCGCCTACAGGTGGAATCTGATACATCATGGTAAACGCGGGTTGTAGCATGGCCTTCAGGCCATGGAATTCATCGAATCACCCGCGGGGTTAAAAGATACCACCGTAGCATGGCCTTTAGGCCATGGAATCCATCAAATCACCCGCGCGGGGTTAAAACACCCGCCTACAGGGGGGAATCCATCAAATAACCCACGGGGTTAAAAGATGCCACCGTAGCATGGCCTTCAGGCCATGGAATCTCTCCAACGCCTCGTAGTTTGTAGCACGGGCTTCAGCCCGTGGAATCCATCGAACCACACACGCGGGGTTAAAACACCCCCACTATTTTACGCTTTACTCGCTGGCGCTATAACCTGTGTGACTATTCTTAATCTCGTAAAAGGTGGCCTGGGCGTATTCATCAGGATCACTTGAATTATTCAGGTGATAAACCCCGACTTTGAAATAATGATACTGGCCGTCTTGGTCGTACAAGCTTTCGCTCATATCGTAATTGGCAACCACATCACTTTTTCCTTCACGGCTTATCGTCACCGTCAGCAAATTAACGTTAACACTAATCTGATAACTAAACTTCTCGTCCAATGCGATCCCATCTGAAGGATTACTCGCTGAATTGCTTCTCGAACCTATCATCTCAACATAGGTTTCAATATTATCACCGTCGCTGTCTTTAACACGACTCTCGTGAGCAAAGTAGACAGAACCGAGATTATTGCCCGGCAGTTTTCGATAATATAAACGCACAGGCTCATCATCGTTAGCATGGATCTGACCAATCACCACCCGTCCAATTTGATAATCTTCGCCTGTGGTTGTGACTTTATTAACCGCTAACGAAACTCGCAGGTCTCCGTCTACGCCGCCAGCATTAGCTTGACCTTGTGAGGAAGCACTGGCAAAAACCCAGTTATTTTTGTTTACACCCTGAGTGCTAATCGAAGTATTACCGCGGCGTAGCATTTCTCGCAACTCTACACGCACATAACTTGTGTTTTGCGAGGTTTTAAAGCCGTAACTTGGTGAACGCATGACGATGCCATTGTCAGCAGAAGCATAAAAGTACTCAGAATTAGTGTAACCCGCAGCTAATTCGGTCTCAAAAATGGAGTCTGAAGTTCCACTATTATCCTCATCAGTTGGTACACTTAAATACCAATCTAATAAGTCGATACCCACTTCATTGGGGAAAATATCGGCAAACTCGCCATTTGCCTCTTCGCAGCTATGGACTTGTATCTCAACAATACTGTTGAATGTGTTTTGACTGTTTCCATCAGCAATAATCTTAATGTAGCGTGCATCTGACTCAACCAAACTGACCAATTCAAAGCCGCTATGCTTGCCACTTGATTCTGCGTCGTTAAGCACACTAGTCCAACTGGCATTTTGAAGAGAAGCATCCGCAGAGGTTTCTACCGAAAAGTAGGCATTACGTTCATTGCCTTTGTACCACTTAATCGTTAAAGCCCCGACTTCTTTGCTACTACCTAGATCAAGTATCAACTCTTTATTTGAGCCATTAGTTGTCCATCTTGATTCTGGGGTGGTCAATCCATCAACCGCATTTGCAGGTGGATATCCACTTTCAAAACTACCATCATCACTAGCAGCAGTAATAGCGTATATCTCGTTTACACAGACCTCTGGTGTAGGCTCAACAACCACTGGAGGAATGACTGGTGGCGTTGCGGTACTTCCACTACTTCCGCCACAAGCACTGATCCCAATCGACAACATCATGACTATCAAGGCATGGACCTTTTGGCTTTGATTGTGGTTATGTAACCACTTTCGAAACATACGTTTCCCCTACAAAATGTAAAATTAATGTTACTTCAATAAAAGGATTATATGCGTAAAAATTAGTTACTCCAAGAATAATGTAAGACCAATTTGCGTTTTTGGTTATATTTGTTTGGTTAACCAGAATCCGACGTCTCTAAGGGGATTTATCGCCTTCGTAGCATGGCCTTTAGGCCATGGAATCCATCAAATCACTCGCGGGGCTAAAGCACCCGCCTACAGGTGGAATGCGATATATCATGGTAAACGGGGGGTTGTAGCATGGCCTTTAGGCCATGGAATCCATCAAATCACACCCACGGGGTTAAAACACCCGCCTACAGGTGGAATCCATCAAATCACACGCGCGGGGTTAAAACACCCGCCTACAGGTGGAATGCGATATATCATGGTAAACGGGGGGTTGTAGCATGGCCTTTAGGCCATGGAATATCACACGCGCGGGGCTAA